>JAJPKS010000100.1 GCA_021323605.1 Bacillota bacterium
CCAGCACGACGCCCGTCTCCCCCGCCTCCATCACCTCGCCGGCGTAGAGCACGAGTGTCCGGGCGGCCATGTGGGCGGCGGCGGCGAAGTCGTGCGAAAGCACGATCAGGGCGAAGCGGCGCGCCGCGGCCAGTGAGCGGACCCGACCGACCAGTTCTTGGCTGGTCGCCGAGTCCAGGCCCGCGGTCGGCTCGTCGAGGATCACCAGCTCGGGGTCGAGGGCCAGGACCATCGCCAATGTCGCCCGCCGGCGCTCGCCGCCCGAGAGCTGGTGCGGGTAGCGACCCAGGAGGGCAGGGTCCAGGAGGACCTCCGCGGCGAGCTCCTCGGCGCGCCGCCGGGCCGCGGGCGCTCGCATGTCCCGGCGCTCGCGCAGGGGTTCAGCGATCTGGTCGCCCACGGTCGCCACCGGATTGAACGGCGCCCCTTGGAGGGCGAGCGCCGCGGTCGCCCAGCGGAGGGCCCGCAACACCTCCGCCGGTGCGCCCAGCACCTGTCGACCGTCGAGGCGCACACTCCCGCGCGCCTCCGGGGGCTGGACGGCGCCGACCAGGCAGAGGCCGAGGGTCGACTTCCCGGACCCACTCTCGCCGATCACGGCAAGCGATTCCCCTCGCTCGACGCTCAGGTCCACCCCGCGCAGCGCCTCCACCCCGCCCGCGAACCGCACCGCCAGACTGTCGACCTCCAAGAGGGGGCTCACCCCGCTCGCTTCCACCGAGGGTTGAGCCTCGGCTCCAGGCCGACGCCGAGGAACGTGAAGCCCAGCACGGTGACGGTGATGGCGAGGCCGGCGGGAAGGGCCCACCACGTCCATGCCGAGGTGAAGTAGATGCCGGTGAAGCCGAGCGCCCGGTTCAGCACCTGTCCCCAGCTCACCCGGGTGGGGTCTCCGAGACCGAGGAAGGACAGCCCGGCCTCGAGCAGGACGGCCGTTCCTGCCACCGTGACGAAGTTGGCCACGAGGATGGGACCGAGCGCGGGGACCAGATGGCGGCGGAGCACGTACCCCGGACCCTTGCCAAGGCCCCGCGCCGCATGGACGAAGCCCCGTTGACGCAGCGTCATCGTCTGGGCGCGGAGGATCCGGGCGACACGGGGCCAGCCGACCAGCCCGATCATGAGCACCAAGACGCCCAGGCTGGAGCCCGCCAAGGCAGCCACCAGGATGAGCAGGGGCAGCACCGGTACGGCCAGGAAGACGTCGACCAGCCGGGTCACCACCAGGTCGACCCATCCCCCGAACAGCCCGGCGCCGACCCCGATCAGCAGCGCCAGCCCGAGGGTGATGGTGGGGACGCTCACCGCCACGAAGAGCGACGTCCGGGAGCCCCAGATCAGCTCAGAGAAGATGTCCTGGCCGATGTCGTTGGTGCCCAGGAGGTGGTGCGCCGACGGCCGCTCGAGTGAGTTGCCGGACAAGGCCTTGGGGTCGTGGGGCGACACCAGCGGGGCGAACAGCGCGATCAGCACGACGACCGCCACGATCCCCAAGCCGACGGCGAGGAGAGGCGGTAGCCGGCGTGTCATGTGACCGTCCGCGGGTCGAGGCGGCGGCAGACGACGTCGGCGCAGAAGTTGGCCGTGACCACCGTCACCGTGAGCACCAGGAAGCAACCCTGCAGGGCGGGGTAGTCCCGCGCTGCGATGGAGTCGAACAAGAGCCGGCCCATCCCGGGGTAGGCGAAGACCCTCTCCACGAAGATCGCCCCCGTGACCGCGAAGCCCACCTCGAGGGCCACGGCCGCCACGACCGGCAGGACCGCGTTCCGTGCCGCGTAGCGGTACTTGAGCGTCCGTTCCCCCAGGCCCTTGATCCGACCCAACAGCAGGTAGTCCGAACCCAGCTCGCTGACCATGCTGGCCCGCATCAGCAGGTAGTACCCGGCCGCCAGCCCGAGGCCGAGGACGGACGCCGGCAGGACCAGGTGTCGAGCAACGTCGGCCACCTGACCGATGCCGCCCGAAGACGAGAACGGCGTCCTCGCCCCTGCCACTGGGAACGACCGCAGCCTCACCGAGAAGCCGAACAATGCCGCCGACGCCAAGAAGAAGGCGGGAACGTTGTTGAGGCCGATGAACAGTCCGAGCATGCTCCGGTCGCCGGCCCCGCCTCGCCGCCACCCCGAGTTGACCCCCGCCACTAGGCCCACGGTCAGTGCGAGCGCGATGGCCGTGCCCATGAGCAGCAACGTCCACGGCAGGCGAGCGGCCACCACGTCCCGGACGGGGGCGTGGTAACGGACCGATAGACCCAGATCCCCCCTGGCCAGCCCGGCCACATAGTGGCCGTACTGTGCGAGCAGAGGGCGGTCGAGGCCGTAGTAGCGAGCGAGTGCGACTCTCGTGGCGTCGTGGTGGACATATGTCGTGGCCACCGGGTCCTGCATGGCGTCGATGGGATCGCCCGGCAACGCGCGGGGGAGGAAGAAGTTCAGGGTGACCAGCAGGGCGATGGTGAGGCCGTAGGACGTGACGAGGCGGCGGGCCGATCGTCCACGAGTGCGCAGCTCACTCGCTGCCGCTTCCTCCAGAAGCGCCAGTTCGGGCGTCTGAACCGAGGTCTCAACCGCCATCCCCCGTGGATCCCCCGCCTTTGCGCCCCTCGCCGCTATTGCAGATGCATGTTCGCCCTCTCAGGATGTCACGGACGTCGCTTCGCTGCTCACGGCCGGCTTTTCGACGACTCGCGGGATGGCGCTCGACGCCTCTCGACGAGCTGCCATACTTTCGAGAACGATCGAGGAGGCGGGCATGCGGCGGGCGGTCTGGGCGGCGCTGTTATCGGTGGGAGTGCTCGCTACGTTTCCGGAGGCGGCGTCCGCGCAAGCAGCCATGTCTCCTGGCTGCCAAGCGCTGAACAACCCGGCACTGGACGCGACCTACGTCTCCTCGGGCGTCGGGCCGCTGCAGTTCCTGGCCGGGGAGACCATCCACGTGTCGGCGACAGGCACGCTGGCCGGAGGGACGTTCACCCTCACCGTCACCCCCGACGGAGCACCTCCGGTGGTCAAGTCGGCGCCGTTGGCGCCCTTCGATGAGACGATCAACTACACCATCCCCACCAGCGGGAGTTACACCGTCGCCTGGCAGAGCCTCTCACCCACCCCCCCGGGTCCGGCCTGGGCGATCAGTTGCACCGCCTCCCCGTATCCCCTGGCTCTCGAGGCCTTCCCACGTCTCGCGCATGCCGAGGCCAAGGGCGGGACGCCCGCGGTCGGCATCGGTCGTGCCGGAGCAGGGTCGAGCCGCTTCCCGCTCACGGCAGGCCTGATCCTGGGGGTCATCGTTCTCGAAATCGTGGTCACCAGCCGCTGGACAGCGAGGCGCGCCTCCTCCGAAGACTGAGGCGGGCTCCGGGCCCTCA
>JAJPKS010000020.1 GCA_021323605.1 Bacillota bacterium
CAGAGCGCGCCACAGCTCACGTGGAGGAAGTTCAACGCCCACAGCGAGTTGCTGGCGATGGCCGCCACCAGGCCGGCGATCACCGCCGCCACGATCGGCAGCCCTCGAACCGGGATGATCGGCCCCGCCGCCTCTCGCGGCGGCGCGACCACCTCGGGCGGGGCTTTGGCGATCACGTCACTCATGGCAGACCCGGCTCCCTCGTTCGTGGTCAGGGTGGAAGCGACGATACCCCGGCCCTCATCCGGTGTCAACGACGTCAGCCGTCGTCGGGACAGCCCCATCGCCAGCACCAGGGCACCTGGGTCCACGGCGGTCCTCCCTGGTGGTGCCGCCGTGTCCCCCCACCCGTCCGAGGCGACGGGGAAGGGGAGGCGACCGGGGTGGGGCCGGGGGAGGCGGACGGCGTCCCGGCCGGCGCGATCGCGATCGGGGTCGGGCGGGGCGTCGCCACCATGATCGAGTCGGGCGGCCCTGCCACCGCTCCCGGCGGAGAGGCGGCCGGAATCGGGCTCGCCACCGCGAGTCCGAGCGAGGTCCCGGCCGGTCCCTTCGTCGGGGCCGTGGCTTCGGACCGCGCCGTCCACGCCACCGCTGCCGCGACCACCACTCCGGCCACCACCAGGAGGAAGCGGGCGTCGATCCGCCGTCGCGGACGCGGAGCGGGTCCGAGGACGACGGGGGCCTTCACCGCCCGGCTCGTCGCGAGCGGCCGGGCCGGTCCCCGAGCGGCGCCCTCGGCCCCCCGCCGGTCACGCCCACGGCCCGCTCGCCGAGGAGGTCGGGGCCCCGCTTCCCCACACCGGGCGCCTCACTCGCTCCCCGGAGGGTCCAGGTCCTCCCAGCCGAAGTCGAAGGCGTCATCCGCCTGCCAGGCCTCGGTCTCCACACCAACGGGCGCAGGGCCGGACTCGAGCACCCGCTCCGAACCCTCGGGGTCGGCCGCGCCCGCCAGCTCGGACGGGGGCTCCTGCCCCTCGGGGTAGATCCGGTGCTCCCGGAGGTCCGCCCACAGCTCCTCCATGGCGAGATCGGGGTCCCGATAGAAGGCGGAACCGCGGATGCGACAGAAGGGCAGGCCACAACGCTCGAGCTGGCGCTGGCGCAGGGCGGCCTCCTCGAACTGCTCCACCCCCGCCCAGTCGTCGCCCTCGCACTCGACCGCCAGCCGCCCGCGCAGGCCCTCCACCAGGAGATCCACCCGGTAGCCGCCGATCTCGTACTGGGGGATCACCCGGTAGCCGGCGTCGACGATGCGGAGGAAGACGTCCACCTGGAACCAGTTCTCGAAGGGCACCGAAGGCCGGTCCTCCGGCTCGCGCTCCAACGCCCGCCGCCGGAGCCGCTGGACGTCCACGTCCCCCAGCGGGGTGGGCTCGATGCGCGGGTTGAGGCAGTAGCGCAGCAGCCGGGCCGGCATGCCCTCCGGGTCGAGGGTGTCGAGCGTCGCCGTGTGGAAGAGCCACATCTGCTCCCGGGCCCGACTGGCGGCGACGTTGAACCGTCGCCGGTCCCGTTCGGTGGTGAGGGATCCGACCAGGCGGCCGTCGGAGGGGGCGTGCACCAGGCTCAGGAACATGACGTCCCGCTCGTCACCCTGGAAGGCGTAGGCGTCGCCGCAGACGATCGCGCGCCGCTCGATCTCGGCCGGGTCGACGTGCCGGGCCAGCAGCCGGTCGATGGCCTCGGCCTGGTAATGGCCAACGAGGCTGATCACCCCGAAGGTCTTACCCGCGTAGGCGGGGTCGGCGATGCAGCGCACGATCTGCTCCACGATCGCACGGGCTTCGGGGTCGTTCACGTCCCCGTCGTGCGTGTAGCCGGTGTGCACGTGCCGGACCTGGATGGCGGGAGCGAGTCGGCCGGCCCCGAACTGCTTGAGCGGGATCAGCGGGTGCTCGCGGTAACAGAGGTCGTTCGAGAACTGGATGATCTCGGGAACGCACCGGAAGTGCTCGCGCAGCACCACCCGGTCCCGGAAGCGGATGCGCGCCAGGTCGAAGAAGCTGTTGTCGGCGTCGTAGTGGGCACCGAGCGGGATGTCGTGCAGATACTGGGCGTTGAGCATCTCGACCTTCTCTCGCTCGACGCCCACGTTGTCCGGACTGATCTGCTGGTCGTCGCCGACCACGACCACGGTCCTGGCCAGGAACTGCAGGAACAGCGCCTCCGGTCCCGACTGACTGGCCTCGTCCACGATCACGACGTCGAAGACCTCGGGGGCGATGTCCACCGTCTCCGCCACCTTGAAGATGGGCATGATCCAGGCCGGGACGGCGGTCCGGCAGCCCTGCATGGCGTCGCGGGCCATGCGGCGGTAGCGTGGCGCCTGCCGGCCGGTCCCTTTGCCGATCCGCCGGACGGCGTTCTCCCAGGCCATGAGGTGCATGCGCTCGTGCTCGGTCAGCCTGGCCAGGCAGTGGTACCAGGCCAGCTCGGTGGCCAGGCGGCGGGTGGCCAGCCCGATCTCGTGCCGGGCGTCGTCCAGGCTCCGCTGCAGCCGTCCCACCTCGACCGGATGGGTGACCCCCTGGAGCCAGTGATCGGCCTGGACCCAGTGCCAGGCCGCCTGTAGCTCCCCCAGCCTGGCGTCCCACTCCGGGTCCTCGGGCTGCCGCTCGAGGCGCTCGGCCAGACCGGGCGCCCGCTCGCGCAGCCGCTGCAGGAGCTCGTCGCGCCGTGCCTTCCGCTGCCGCAGCAGCTCCAGCTGCTCCAGCGCCCCGTAGGTGAGACCGTAGCGCTGTGGGCTGCGGGTCCGCACCGCCTCCCGCATGGTCTCGACCAGGGGGTGCGGGGTGGGCTTCAAGGAGACCGCCTCCAGCACGCGCTCGGTGGGAGCGTAGCGCGCGCTCACCTCCGCCCAGGCGGCGTCCCAGTGGCTGGCCTCGACCGCGTTCAGGAGGTTGCGGAGCGCGTCCATGTCGTGCCAGACCGGCGTCTCCAGGGCCGGGATCCACCCCGCCGCCTGCTCGGCGGTGCGCAGCCGCGGCTCGAGGTCGAGGACCTGCTGCAGGGTGCTGAGGATGTCGGCGTACTCGGAGAGCCGACTGGTGCCCGAGCCGACCGGAGGAAGGCGGAGCCCGTTCCACTCCGCGTCCAGTCGGTCCAGTCGCAGGTTGGCCTCCAGCCAGAGCACCAGGCGCTCCAGGACGGCCGGATCGCGACAGGGCAGGCCGTCGACGCGGACACCGTCGAGCAGATAGGCCGCCTGCCGGACGATGGTCGGACGGAAGGGGCCGAGGCCCAGGCCACCGCCCTGTCGCAGGTGCTCCAGGAGCGCGCTGGCGTCGGCGTGGACCGTGTTCGGGTCTCCGATCCCGGTGACCCTGGGGTTGCCCACGCTCTCCAGCGCCGACCGGACGAAGTCCAGGGTCTCGCGGGTCACGCGCTCCAGGCCCTGCCAGCGGCTGGACTGGCCGGAGAGCACCTGTTCGGCCGCCAGCGGGATCCACGGCTCCGAGCTGCGGTTCAGGTCGGCCCGGTACTGGATGAGCTCGTAGAGGGCGTTCCACAGGGTCTGGCGCGCCTCGGGGGAGGCCGTGCGCAGGGAGTCGTAGGCGGGGTGGGTGCGGAACTCCGTGAACTCCGCGCTGCGCGCCGCCGCCTGGTGCTCCTCCTCGACCAGGGCGCCGAAGGCGTCCGGCGAGAGCAACGCCGCCCGATCGGGAACGGCCATCTCGAGCTGTTCTTGGATCTCCTTGTCGATGGAGCGCACCAGCTCGAGCAGCTCGATCGCCTCGGCATCGGAGAGCGGGCATTCCTGCTCGGGATCGGTCAGGCCGGCCGCCCAACCGTACCGGGGGGCCCGCCGTCGGATCGTCTCGGCGATCTCCTGGCTGCTCCCTTCGTAGTCACCGAAGAGCGGCGGGTTGCGGTAGCAGTCGCGCTGGCGCACGGACCTCAGCCGGGCCAAGATCTCGGCCTCCCGCTCGCGGGCCGTATTGAGGTCCTTGCGCAGCTCGGCGATGCGGGTCTCGGCGTGGCGCGGGGTCCAGGTGTTGTGACGACGGACGATCCCCTGGACCGAGTTCTGGAGCTCCTCGCGCCCCTTGACGTCACCGCCCAGGGCGACCACGGCCAGCTCCCGGATCTCGGGCGGGATCATCTGACGCAGGACCTGTAGGGCCCTCGCCGTGTGGCTCGTGACCAGCACGCGCTGGCCGCGGGCGAGCAGATCGGCGACCAGGTTCGCGATGGTATGGGACTTGCCGGTCCCGGGCGGCCCTTGGACCAGCACGGCGGGTTGCCGGCGCAGCCGACGCACGATCTCCAGCTGCTCGTCGTTGGCCGGCAGGGGGAAGAGGATCTCCTCCTCGGCGGCCTCGGCGCCCGACGGCTCCTGGGCCGGAGGCTGCTCCTCGACGACGTCGACCAGGCGGCGGACCCCCTCGGGGACGTAGGCCCCCTGCTGCAGCTGGCGGACGATCGCGTCCAGGGCGTGGAGCACCGAGCGCTCCATCCGCCGGCGCAGGATGAGGGCCGGCGCGAAGTGAACGACCGGGGTCCCGGAGACCTCGACCGGCGGCTCGAGCAGGTCCTCGTAGCGGCCGCCGTAGGGGGCGGCCTGGACCCACCCCTGCAGGCAGCGGACCACGGCCTCGTCGGCGAAGATGTCGTCGCCGACCTCCTCCAGCAGCTCGGTGAGGCGGCCGAGCTCCTCGGGGGCAGGGCGTTCCTCCGGCTCCACCATGTCCTGCTCGAGCGTCGGGCGGGCGCCGTCCACATCGGCCGTGACCGTGATCACGCCGCGGTCGGGGTCGAAGCGGACGTCGGTCTGGGCGACGATCAGGTGCCGGCGGATGGTGACCCCGGACGGGGTCCTCCAGGCCAGCAGGCCGATGCCCATCACGACCTCGTAGGCCTCCCCGAACCGCTGCTGGAGGTGGTGGAGGCGGAAGAGGTCGGTGTAGATGCGCTGCTGGTGTTGCAGAACCCGGTCTGTCTCCGCCCAGGGTCGCCAGAGGCGATCGACGTAGGTCTCGTAGGCGCTGCGCAGCTCGGGATCGAGCGCCGGCGTCCCTTCGACGAGCGGGGGCGCGTCGTGGCTGGAGTCGCCCAGCACCGGAAGATCGAGCCAGGCCCGCAGGGCGAAGGGAGGGTCCGGCGGCGGCTGCGGGGCGGGCTGGTGGATCTCGACCCAGATCTCGGCGTCGCCCTCGGTCCGGGTGACGGCCGAGCAGTAGCAGCCCGGAACCTGGGGGATCTCGGACAACCAGACCACCTGCTCGTAGGCGTCGGTGGTGCGGACGCTTCGCACCCGCAGCTGGGTGTACTCGCGCAGGAAGGTGAAGAGACGAACGGCCCGGTCGCGGATGTCCTCCGCGACCTCCCCTCCCGGGAGCGGGATCACCGACATCGGCGTCCTCCTGGGACGCCCGGAGGCCGAGCCCGCCGCCCGGCGGGCACGCACCCGACACCCCCTCCCCCTGGAAGCCGGCTGAGCATCACTCTCTCCTCTTCACTACCCCTCGGAAGGACGACCGGCAGGCGCGCCAGCGGTCATCAAACCTAGCAGGCTCGTCGAGGGAATGCGACAGCCAATAGTAGGCCGAAGCAGGGCTACTTCTCCCCAGCGACTTGCCGTCAGTAGCCGACTGAGGAGCGCCCTGGCTCGTGGCCCGGAGGACGTCAATCGGCCTTGTTGGTGGCTGTACATGGTAATGGCCGTTCTCGGCGCGTGGCGTTGCGCGCTCAGGGTGGGCCGCCTCCATCCGGAGGCGGACCGCGCCGGCGCCGGGCACAGTGTCTACCATGGCTGCTCGGAGGAGGCGCGGGGGCGGGTCCGCCGGCGTCGGGGCGACCCCGACGGCCCGCGGTGGAAGGGCCGGCTGCACCCTCTCCCGCCGGGAGGGTCGTCGCCACGGCGTCCCCGGGGCTCAACCGGACACCATCCGTGGAGGTGGGCACCATGAAGCTGGGCAGGATCTCCCGAGACGGCATCGACGGGCCCGAGGCCCGCCTGGTGGCCGTGCTGCCGGAGCAGGGCCGGGCGGTGGACCTGCGGACGGCGGAGCGCCTGCGCCTCGTCGGCCGGGGTGCCACCCCGGAGGCGGGCACCAGGCTGGCGGCGGCGACCTTCCCGGGGAGCATGACGAGCGCCATCGGGGCCGGCCCGGCCTTCCTCGAGGCGGCGCACGAGGCTCTGACGCGCTGCGGCGACGACGCCTCGCTCGACCTCGAGGGGCTCACCTGGCTGCCGGCGGTCGATCCACCGGTGATGCGCGACTGCATGGCCTTCAAGGAGCACCTGACCAACGCCGCCGCCAGGCTGGGCCAGGAGGTGCATCCCATCGCCTACGAGCTCCCGGCCTACTACAAGGCCAGCCAGTCGAGCCTGATCGGGCACGAGCAGGTGGTGCCCTGGCCCGCCTACACGAATTGGATGGACTACGAGCTGGAGCTGGGATTCGTGATCGGGCGGGCGGGCCGCAACCTGACCCCGGAGCAGGCCGGGGCGCACCTCTTCGGGGTGACGATCTACAACGACTTCAGCGCCCGCGACATCCAGGGACGGGAGATGCAGCTCAACCTCGGCCCCGCCAAGGGCAAGGACTTCGCCACCGCCGTCGGCCCTTGGATCACCACCGTGGACGAGCTCGACCTGGCCGACCTGGACATGAGGGCGCGGGTCAACGGAGAGGAGTGGTCGCACGGCAACGCCGGCTCCATCTGGTGGAGTCCCGCCGAGCTGATCGCCTACGTCTCGTGGGGAGAGAACCTCCAGCCCGGTGATCTCATCGGCTCGGGCACGGTCGGCCGCGGCTGCGGGCTCGAGCTGGGCCGCCGGCTGCAGCCGGGCGACGTGGTCGAGCTCGAGGTCGCCGGCATCGGCGTCCTCCGCAACCGTCTCGCCCAGCCCGAACGGGAGGGCCGGGAGCCGACGCCGCGACCGCGCTGAGGACGCGTCGGACCACGCCGGCCGCCCGGCACCCATCGTGGCCGTTCTACACTCGATCCACCGGCCCCTCTGCGGGGCGCGTCGAGCCGCGCCGGGGCGGACCCGCGTGCGGCGGGACCCGGAGAGACGAGAGAGGCCTGGACATACGGGAGTGACGGACATGGAGCTGATCAGCCCGCGCATCAGGGCCCTGCGGCGCGCCGCGATCGACGACCCGGACGCTTTCTGGGCCCGGGCCGCCGAGGCGCTCCCCTGGCGGCGGCGCTGGGACCGGGTGTTCGAGTGGGACCCCGACGCCCCCGACGAGCACGGCCGCTACTTCCGCTGGTACATCGGCGGGATCACCAACCTGGCCTGGAACTGCGTGGACCGGCACGTCGAGCGCGGCCAGGGCGGACGGGCCGCGCTCGTCTGCGAGAACGAGCGGGGGGAGAGGACGGTCCTGACTTACGCCCAACTGGAGCACGAGGTCAGGCGGGCCGCGGCCGCCCTGCGGGGGCTCGGCATCCGGCGAGGCGACCGCGTCGGCATCTACATGCCGACCTGTGCCGAGGCCATCGTGCTCATGCTCGCCTGCACCAGGATCGGGGCCATCCACATCGTGGTCTTCGCCGGCTTCGGCGCCGGCGCGCTGGGCGACCGGCTGGAGATGGCGGGCGCGAAGGCGGTCTTCTGCGCCGACGTGACCTACCGCAAGGGCAAGGAGGTGCCCCTGAAGGGCATCGTGGACGAGGCCCTGGCCGCCCAGGGGAGCCGGGTGGAAAGGGTCGTGGTCCTGGTGCGGGGCGGCGCCGAGCCGCCGATGCGGCCGGGCCGTGACCTGACCTGGCCGGAGTTCCTGGGGCTCGGCGCCGGCCGGAGCGACCAGGTGGAGTGGCTGGAGGCGAACGAGCCGGCCTACATCCTCGCCACCTCGGGCACCACGGCCAAGCCGAAGCTGGCCGTGCACGTGCACGGCGGCTACCAGGTGTTCGTGCACGCCATGGCCGACTGGATGTTCGGCCTGCGCGACCACGACGTGTGGTGGTCCACCTCCGACATCGGCTGGGTGGTGGGCCACAGCTA
>JAJPKS010000058.1 GCA_021323605.1 Bacillota bacterium
AGCGGCGCCCTCACCCTCACCGGGACCGAGTTCGCGCGGCGCATCCGCGAGCGCCTGCCCCCGGACCTGCGCTCGGTGGAGTTCGAGGTGGACGTGGCCGCCCAGGACTCCCGGGCCTTCAACCCGCTGATGGAGGACCAGGACATCCTGTTCTACGACCCGTTGAGCCGAACCTACGAGCGATCCCGGGTCCTGGACCTCTTCCGGCGGCTGCCGGTGCGAATGGCCATCTTCCGCATCTTCGCCCGCGACGATCGCGGCCGCGCCGAGCTGATCCGGGCCGCGCGCCAGGTCCTGGCCGCCGCCTGAGGGGTGCCCCGGAAGGGAGACGCGGACCGGCGGTTACCATGCCGGATGTGATCCCGCTGGAGGAGATTCGACGTGCCGCCGGACGGGTCGAGCCCTTCCTCGCCCGGACACCCCTGCTGCCCACCGACGGGGGCGCCTGGCTCAAGCTCGAGCTCCTGCAGCCGACCGGCAGCTTCAAGGTCCGCGGCTTCTTCGCCGCCGCCCTGGCCCTGCCCGAGGAGCGGCGACGACGCGGCCTCATGACGGTGAGCGCCGGCAACGCGGCCCTCGCCTGCGCCCACGTCGCGCGCCGGCTGGGGGTGCCGTGTCGCGTCGTCATGCCCGATGGCGCTCCCGCGCCCAAGGTCGAGGGCGTGCGCCGGCTGGGTGGAACCCCTCTCCTGGTGTCACGGGAGGAGCTCCTCGCCTGGCTGGCCGACCGGAGCTGGGAGGGTGAACCGGAGACGTTCATCCACCCCTTCGCGGACCCGGCCGTGCAGGCCGGGCACGGCGGCATCGGGCTCGAGATCGTGGAGCAGCTGCCCGAGGTCGAGCGGGTGGTGGTCGCGGTGGGCGGGGGCGGGCTGATCGCGGGCATCGGCGCCGCCCTCGAGCAGCTCCGGCCCTCGGTCGAGGTGGTGGGCGTGCAATCCGACGGCTACCCGCTGTGGCCCCGCACCTTCGCCGAGGGACGCCCGCCGGCGCTCACCCCGAGCACGATCGCGGACGGCACCACCGCCCCCTACGACGCCGCCATGCACGGGCGGCTCGCGGCCTGCGTGGACCGCTGGGTCACCGTCCCCGAGCCGCGGTTGCGAGCCGCGGTGGGCGAGCTGGCCGTCCGCAGCCGGGTGGTGGCCGAGGGAGCGGGGGCGCTGCCGGCGGCGGCGCTGGAACAGCTCCCGCCCGGCCCGGTCACGGTGGCCGTGATCAGCGGCGGCAACATCGACCCCGGGCTCCTGGCCAGGCTCCTGGCCGAGGCGCACCGGCCTCACGGTCGGCACCCCGCCTCATAACGCGATGCGTTATACTGGAGTCAACATGGCCGGGCAGCGATACCTGATCAAGAAGTACGCCAACCGCAAGCTGTACGACACCCAGACCAGCCGCTACATCACGCTGGAGGGGATCTCCAGGCTGGTCCAGCAGGGTCACGACATCCAGGTCATCGAGCGCGACACGGGCCGCGACATCACCTCGCTCGTGCTCTCCCAGATCGTCACCAGCGAGCAGAAGCGAGAGCCCGCCGAGCACGCCGGCGAGCGGCTGCAGGAGCGGGGACAGGCCCTGCTCGACTACCTCCGGCGCACCCTGAGCGGACCGGCGGCCCTGGTCACCAGCACGGTGGAACGAGGCCGTCTGGACCTGGAGGAGCTGGTCGACCTCGCCGTCGACCGGGCGCTGAACCGCCTCTCGATCCCCACCCGCCGGGACGTCGACGCCCTCAACGCCCGGATCGACGACCTCGAGCGCCGGGTGTCGCGGATCCGGGAGCAGGTCCCGCGCGGACGCCGGGCACCGAAGACGAGCGAATCCTGAGCGCCACCTCGCGGGGCGACCGGGCCCGGATCGTGCCGCGGAGGGGCGGACACGGCGTACTACTATGTCCGGGTTGGGGCCCCCACCCCGCCGGAAGAGAGGCATTGCACATGGCAGTCGAGCTCCAGCCCAGGTCCGCCTTCGCCATCGCGCAGCGACGCTTCGACGCCGCCGCCGACGTCCTCGGGCTCCCCGACGACACCCGGCGCCTCCTGCGGGAGGTCAAGCGGGAGCTGACCGTCCACTTCCCGGTCCGCCATGACGACGGTTCCGTGCACCTGTACACCGGGTTCCGGGTGCAGCACAACATCAACCGCGGGCCGGCCAAGGGGGGCATCCGTTACTCGCCCGACGTCACCCTCGACCTCATCAAGGCCCTGGCCATGTCGATGACCTGGAAGTGCGCGGTCGTGGGCATCCCCTACGGGGGCGCCAAGGGGGGCGTGGTGGTCGATCCTCGCCGGCTCAGCCGCTCCGAGCTGGAGCACGTCACCCGCCGCTACGCGACCGAGATCGCGCTCCTGATCGGGCCCGAGAAGGACATCCCGGCTCCGGATCTGGGCACGACGCCCGAGGTGATGGCCTGGATCATGGACACCATCTCCATGCATGCCGGCCATTCCGTGACCGCCTCGGTCACCGGCAAGCCGGTCGAGGTCGGAGGCTCGGAGGGTCGCCAGGAGGCGGCGGGCCGGGGGGTGACCTACCTCACCGTGGAGGCGTTGAAGTACCTCAACCTGGGGGAGGAGACGCCCACCGTCGCCATCCAGGGATTCGGCAAGGTCGGTCTCCCGGCGGCCAGGTTGCTCCACCGGGCGGGCCTTCGGGTGGTCGCCGTCGGCGACTCGAAGGGGGCGGTCTACAATCCGGACGGGCTGGACCTCGAGGCCCTGGAAGAGCACCGGAAGGTCAGGGGGGAGGTCTCCGGGTTCAAGAAGGCGGAGGACATCGCCGGCCAGGAGCTGTTCGGCCTGCCCGTCACCGTCCTGGTGCCGGCGGCGGTGGAGGGGCAGATCACCGAGCACAACGCCCCCCGGATCCGCGCCCGCCTGATCACCGAGGCCGCCAACGCCGCCATCGACCCCCAGGCCGACGCCATCCTCAACGAACGGGGCGTCTTCGTGGTGCCGGACATCCTGGCCAACGCGGGGGGCGTGATCGTCTCGTACTTCGAGTGGGTGCAGGACCTCCAGGCCTTCTTCTGGGAGGAGGAGGAGATCAACACCAAGCTCCACCACGTGATCACGCGCGCCTTCTACGAGGTGCTGCACACCAGCGTCAACCGCCAGGTCGACATGCGCACCGCGGCCTACGTGCTGGCCGTGCAGCGGGTCGCCAACGCCACCACCGTCCGCGGCATCTACCCCTGAGGGCGGCGCCGCCCGCGCCGGTCAGCCGGCGTGGGCGGGGCGAGGCGGCCGGTCCAGCAGGTTCGGGCTCTCGACCTGCGCCGGCAGGGCGTCCGGTTCTTCCAGCGTGTCGCAGGTCCGGGCCTGGCTCACCCAGTACTGGACCATCTGCAAGCTCGGCGCCCCGGCCAGGCCCACCGCGTCCACGATCCGGGCGTGGAGCCGGGCCGGGTCGGCCCGCTTGAGCGGCTTGAGGCCGGTGATGCCGAGCCGGCGAAGGACGGGCAGGTATTGCTCCATCCCGGAGATCTCGAGCATCGCGCACTGACGTCCCAGCTCCAGCAGGCGCTCGGGGCTGATGCCGGTCTTGGCCGACAGCCGCCCGCGATCGATCTCCAGGGTGACGGCGTGCAGGAGCTGGTTGGTGTGCCGGATCCCGCGCGCCCGCAGTTTGCGGCAGTCGTCGGCCGAGATGCCGCGCAGGTACTCGAGGGTCTTCATCGCCATGGCGTGGTTACCAGCATAGGCATGCCTCCGGCGGCCGCGCTCCTCGAGGCCGGGGCAGGGGCCCTGGGGCCCGGCCGCCGCCGGCGAGATCGACGGCCAAATACGGGCCCGAATATAATCGGATCAACGTCCCGCCGCGAGAGGAGCACGCACACCCATCGAGACCTTGACCCACCCGAGCCAGCCGAGCCTCGAGATCGGAATCGGTCGACGGGCACGGCGTGCCTACGGATTCGACGAGGTGGCCCTCGTCCCCGGCGGCGTGACCGTCGACCCCGACGAGGTCGACATCAGCTTCCGGCTGGGTGAGCTGACCTTGCCCATCCCCTTCTGGGGCGCGGCCATGGACGGGGTGGTGGACGTCGACTTCGCCATCGCCATGGGACAGCTGGGAGGCATCGCGGTCCTCAACCTGGACGGGCTGCAGACGCGGTACGAGGACCCGGCTCCCATCATCCGGCGCATCACCACGGCGGGCCGGGAGGATGTCAACCAGGTCCTCGTCGACGCCTACCGGGAGCCGGTGAAGGGCAACCTGATCGGCGAGCGCATCCAGGCCATCAAAGCAGCCGGGGTGCCGTGCGCGGTGAGCTCGGTCCCGGCCCGGGCCCAGGAGCGGGCGGGGCTGGTCGAGGAGGCGGGGGCCGACGTGTACGTGGTCCAGGGCACCGTCCTCACCGCCCGCCACCACTCACGCGCCCACCGCGAGCTGTCCTTCGAGCGGCTTTGCGGCTCGCTGTCGATCCCGGTCGTGGCCGGCAACTGCGTCCACTACCAGACCGCGCTCGAGCTGATGGAGACGGGCGTGGCCGGCATCCTGGTGGGCGTCGGGCCGGGGGCGGCCTGCACCACCCGGGGCGTGCTCGGCGTGGGCGTCCCCCAGGTGACGGCCACCTGTGACGTCGCCGCCGCCCGGGACGAGTACCTGCGCCGCTCCGGGCGCCGGGTGGCGGTGATCACCGACGGGGGCATGCGGGTGGGGGCGGACGTGTGCAAGGCCTTCGCCTCGGGCGCCGACGCGGTCATGATCGGCTCCCCGCTGGCGGGGGCCGCGGAGTCGGCCTCCCGGGGCTTCAACTGGGGCATGGCCACCCCCGACCCCAACCTGCCCCGCGGCACCCGCATCCACGTCGGGGTGAAGGCCACCCTGGCCGAGATCCTGGTCGGGCCGGCCCGGACGGACGACGGCACCCAGAACTTCGCCGGCGCCCTGCGCTCCTCGCTGGGCGTCTGCGGCCGGCGGGACATCCGCGAGTTCCATGACGTCGAGATGGTGATCGCTCCCGACATCACCAGCGAAGGCAAGCTCCTCCAACGCGCCCAGGCCGTGGGGATGGGGTCCTGAGCCGGCCGGCGACGCTCCAGCGACCCGGGGGAGAGACGGGCGACCACAGGGCTCGGGAGGCGATGACGTCGGTCGACGCCGATCGGGTGGGGCCATCGGAGCTGGTGCTGGTGCTGGACTTCGGCTCCCAGTACTCACAGCTCATCGCCCGGCGCATCCGTGAGGCCCGGGTGTACTGCGAGCTGGTTCCCGGCACCACCCCCTGGGCTGAGCTCGAGCCGCGCCGCCCGGCCGGCGTGGTCCTCAGCGGCGGGCCGGCCAGCGTGTACCAGCCGGGGGCGCCGCAGGTCGACCCGGCCCTGTTCCGCTCCGGGGTGCCGGTCCTGGGCATCTGCTACGGCATGCAGCTCATCGCCCATCACCTGGGCGGCGAGGTGGCCCCGGCCGACCGACGCGAGTACGGGCCGGCGCTGCTGGAGGTGAGCGAGCCCGGTCGCCTCTTCGAGCACCTCCCCGCCCGGCTCCCGGTGTGGATGAGCCACGGCGACCAGGTCCGGCGACTGCCGGCCGGGTTCCGGGTGCTCGCCAGCAGCGCCAACTCGCCGGTGGCGGCCTTCGACGACGGCGGGAGATTGCTGGGCATCCAGTTCCATCCCGAGGTCCACCACACCCCCCAGGGCGTCGACATCCTGCGCAACTTCCTGTACCGGATCTGCGGATGCACCGGAACCTGGACCCCGGGCTCGTTCATCCTGCGGGCCACCGAGGCCATTCGGGCGCAGGTGGGCGACGGTCGCGTGATCTGCGCGCTGAGCGGAGGCGTGGACAGCGCGGTGGCGGCCACCCTGATCCATCGCGCGGTCGGCGACCAGCTCACCTGCCTGTTCGTCAACAACGGCCTGCTCCGCCGCGAGGAGCCGGAGCGGGTGCTCGACGTCCTGCACGGGAGCCTGGACCTCGACATTCGCTACGTGGACGCGAGCCAGCGCTTCCTCTCCGCCCTGCAGGGGGTCGTCGACCCCGAGGAGAAGCGGCGCATCGTGGGGCGTGAGTTCATCCGCGTCTTCGAGGAGGAGGCCAAGGCGCTGGCCGAGCGCAGAGGGGAGATCGACTTCCTGGCCCAGGGCACGCTCTATCCCGACGTGATCGAGTCGACCGCCCCCGAGACCGCCGGCGCGGCCAGGATCAAGACCCACCACAACGTGGGTGGGCTTCCCTCGGGGCTTCGCTTCCGCCTCATCGAGCCCCTGCGCTACCTCTTCAAGGACGAGGCGCGGGCGGTGGGCCTGGAGCTCGGCCTGCCCGAGGACCTGGTGCATCGACAGCCCTTCCCGGGGCCGGGGCTGGCGGTCCGCTGCCTGGGAGAGGTGACGCCGGAGCGTCTGGAGATCCTGCGGGCCGCCGACTGGGTGGTGGTGGACGAGATCAAGAAGCACGGGCTGTACCGTCAGGTCTGGCAGTCGTTCGCGGTGCTGACGCCGCTTCGGACGGTCGGCATCATGGGCGACGACCGTACCTACGCCAGCCTGGTCGCGGTGCGGGTCGTGACCTCCGAGGACGCCATGACCGCCGACTGGGCACGCCTGCCCCACGAGGTGCTGGCCCGGATCTCGAACCGGATCGTCAACGAGGTCCCCGGCGTCAACCGGGTGGTCTTCGACATCACCAGCAAGCCCCCGGGGACGATCGAATGGGAGTGAGG
>JAJPKS010000351.1 GCA_021323605.1 Bacillota bacterium
ACGTCCAGCACCCGCCCCGGCGATGAGATGGGGGCCAGGTAGTTGCGGCCCAACGCCTCGCGCAGGGCGTGGTGCTGGAGGTCGAGCCGGTCCGCCTCCCCCGGATGGCGGGGGAAGAGGTACGAGGAGCGCTCCCGCCCCGCCATCTCCGCCATCACCACCTCCATCCCACCGGCCGTCCAGTCCGGCACCGGTGACACCCGACGGCGCGCCCGGGCTGTCCCCGGCCGCGCATCGAGTATGCCGGACGCACGGCCGCCGTGATCCGGGCACCGTCCGGGTCGGGGTCGTTCCGGCCCGTGTCCGGCCCAGGACCCGGCCGGCGATGATCGTGGCGACCAGCGGACAACACCGGCGGCGGGGCTCGACTCCGGGCCGACCCGGGCTCAGGGCTGTGCCGGGTCGGGCCGGGGGAGCCGGACGGGCTCGACCTCGACCCGGCTTCGGGACACCTCGCCGGCCGGATCGAGACCCAGCTGTTCCAGGAGCCTCGCCCGCCAGCCCCGGTACCCGGCCTGTCGTCCTCGCCGGGCCAGCAGGGCGAGGAGCTCCCGCTCCGCCCCCGTCGCCCTGGCCGACGCCCATCGCAGCAGGGCCTCGCGTCCGCGCTCCACGCGCTTGCGCCAGGCCGAGCTGGCCAGCGCCCGAGCCGGCGTCGGGCACCCCGGCGGGGTGGACCGGAAGTGGTCGGCGAGTTCGCCGATGCCCGCCGCCAGCGATCCCCGCAGGCGCAGGGACAGCCGTTCCATCATCTCCAGCGCCCAGGCCGCGCGCACCTCCTCGCTCAGCATCGGCATCGGTCGTCGGCCCAGGGCCAGGGAGAGGCCGTCCGCCGGCTCGCACGGGATCTCGAGCAAGGTCACGTCCGCACGTCCGAGGCCGGACGGGACCTCGGGGAAGGGTCGCAGTACGCGGGCGCGCCGGGCCGCCACCCACGGCACCTGGTGGGAGAGGAGGCCGACGACGCTCGAGGCGTAGACGGGGCGGCGCGCCGCCAGCTCGGCCACGATCTCGATCGCCTCCTCCACGACGCTGAGCGCGTCGCCGGGCTCGAGCACGGCCGTGAGCCGGCGCATCGCCCTCCTCCCCATGCGCTGCGCCTCCACCAGGTTGGTCACGACCCATCGCCACAGGAAGGACCGAACCTCATCGGGCGTCATCGGCTGCTCGGTGGTGAACCGTTGATCCATGCTGCACTCCCCTCTCGATGCCGCAGCGGGCACGACGTCCCTTACGATCGTGAAGAGCCGGCCATCATAGCAGCGGCCGCGCAGATGCGACAAGCCGTGCCCGCTCCCCCCTCGAGGGGCGGCGGGGAGACCCGCTTTACAGCCCCGCGTGCCCGCGTCATACTGCTCTCCTGCGGCATGGAGGCCACGCTGCGGGAGCTGCTCCAGGCACGGTTGGTGGCGGAGGGGATGGAGCCGGTGACGCGGGCCCTGGTCCTGGCCGCGGTGGCCGGGCCGTCGTCGTTGCGGCAGGCACTCGAGGGGGAGCCGGGCGGGTCCCCGCCCGAGATCCCTCACCTCCAGCAACCCGCGGTGCACGCTTACCTGCAGAGCATCTCGGTGGAGGGGTTTCGGGGCATCGGCCCCCGTGCCACCCTGAGCCTCGAGCCGGGGCCGGGCCTCACGCTGGTGGTGGGCCGCAACGGCTCCGGCAAGTCGAGCTTCGCCGAGGCCCTGGAGGTGCTGCTGACCGGCGATAGCCAGCGCTGGACGGAGCGCTCGGCGGCGTGGCGGGAGGGCTGGCGCAACCTGCACCACCGGGGGCCGGTCGAGGTGGAGGCGCACTTGGCCGCCGAGGGCACCCGGGGCATCAGGATCCGGCGCCGCTGGGCCGATCGCGCCGACCTGGCGGAGAACGAGGTCGAGGTCCAGGAGCATGGCCGCCCTCGCTCCCGGCTCGACCTGCTCGGCTGGGACCACGCGCTGCGGGCCCACCGCCCCTTCCTCTCCTATGACGAGCTGGGCTCCATGTTCGACGAGCCGTCGGGCCTCTACGACGCGCTCTCCTCGGTCCTGGGGCTCGAGGATCTGGTCCAGGCCCGGAGCCGGCTGGGCGAGGCACGCCGGGAACGGGAACGCCTGGTCCGGGCCACGGAGCAGCGGCTGAGCCAGCTCCGGCCCCGCCTGGAGGCGCTCGAGGACGAGCGTGCCCGGGGCTGCCTGGCCGCGCTCTCGTCCACGTCCTGGGACCTGGAGGCACTGGAGACGGTGTTACTCGGACCCGTGGCCGAGGAGGTGGAGAACGGCACCGAGACCACCCTCCACCGGCTGGCGGCCCTCTCACCGCCCTCCCTCGAAGAGGTGGTGCGGGCGGCCGACGACCTGCGCCGGGCGGCCCGGGACCGGGCGGCCACGGTCGGCACCGACGCCGAGCGGGCGAACCGGGTGGCGGATCTGCTCCAGCGGGCCCTGGACCTGCACACCGCGCACGGCGACCGGGACTGCCCGGTGTGCGGGCGAGAAGGCGCCCTCAATGCCCGCTGGCGGGCCTCGGCCGAGGCTCAGGTCCGGGAGTTGCGGGAACGTGCGCGGGCGGTGACGGTGGCGGAGGAGTTGAGCCGGCAGGCGCGCGAGCGCGTGCAGCGTCTGCTGTCGGCATCGCCCGAGGTCCTGGAGCGGGCCGGCGCGGTGGGCATCGATGCCACCGCCGCCGCGGCCGCCTGGGCGGACTGGAACGCCACCCCCGACCAGGACCTGGAGGCGATGGCCGACCACCTCCTGGACCGTTTCGAGGCGCTGGAGACGGCTCTGGCCGGGGTGAGGGAGGCGGCTCGGGCGGAGCTGGAGCGCCGCGAGAGCGCCTGGCGGCCACTCGCCCGCGACCTCTCCGAGTGGCTGGGTCAGGCGCGCGAGGCGCAGGCCGCAAGGGCGGTGCTGCCCCACCTGCAGGCGGCCGAGCGGTGGCTCGGAGCCACCTCGGCCGACCTGCGCGACCACCGCTTCGAGCCCATCGCGACCCAGGCCCTGGACATATGGGAGCAGCTTCGCTGCCGCTCGAACGTAGAGCTGGTCCGGCCGGCCCTGGAGGGGCAGTCGACCCGCCGGCGGGTCCGGCTCGAGGTCCGGGTGGACGGGAAGGAGGCGACCGCGGTCGGGGTGATGAGCCAGGGCGAGCTGCACTGCCTGGCCCTGGCCCTCTTCCTCCCCCGGGCGCTGCTGCCCGACAGCCCCTTCGGCTTCGTGGTCATCGACGACCCGGTGCAGTCGATGGACCCGGCCCGGGTCGACGGCCTGGCCCGGGTCCTGGAGGAGACGGCGAAGCAGCGGCAGGTGGTGGTCTTCACCCACGACGACCGGCTCTCGGAGGCCGTGCGTCGGCTCCGGGTCCAGGCCCGCATCCTCGAGGTCACCCGGCGGCCCGGCTCCCGGGTGGAGGTGGTGGAGCAGCTCGAGCCGGTGGCCCGGCTGCTCGAGGACGCCAGGGTGGTGGCCCTGGAGGGAGACCTACCGGGCAGGATCGCGGCCCAGGTGGTGCCCGGCCTCTGCCGGCAGGCCGTGGAGGCAGCCTGCGTCGAGGTCGTCCGCCGGCGCCGCATCGGCCGGGGCGAGCCCCACGCCGAGGTGGACGCCGAGCTGGAGCGGACGGGCAAGACCATCAACCACCTGGCGCTCCTCCTCTTCGACGACCGGAGCCGCGCCGGCGAGGTCTACTCGACCCTCAACCGGCGCTTCGGACGCTGGGCCAGCGACCTGATCAACGTCCTCAACCACGGCACCCACCAGGGGAACCACCAGGAGATGCGGAACCTGATCCAGACGACCGAGCGCCTGGTCGGTCAGCTCCGCGCTCTGGCCTGAGCCCGGCCGTGGAGCCCGAGGAGCTGCTCGCCGCCGGCCGCGACCTGGTCCGGCAACCGCGACCGGCCACGGCCGGCCTCTGGCCCCGGGCCGCCGCCCTGCTCGCCCGCCAGGCCCTGGAGGAGGGGTTGCGGCGCTTCTGGCGGCAGCGCGGCTTCGACCTCGAACGCGTCCACAACCTGCGCTGCCAGCTGGTCTGCTTCGCATCCATCCACGACCGGGCCCTGGGCAACCGCCTCCACCAGGCCTGGCTCGCCCTGAGCCACGCCTGTCACCACCATCCCTACGAGCTGGCCCCCACCGCCGACGAGCTGGAGGGATGGATGGAGGCGGTGGAGGCGCTGCTGGCCCGGACCCGGACCGCCGCCGGTCGCTGACTCCGCCCGGGGCGCTCCGGGATGGCCCGGTGGCCGGGGCATCGTCGCGTCGGATGGTCAGGCACGGTCACCCGGCCTGGCGCCGGCGCCCGGACCCGGGGAACCGCGCCGGACGAGCGACTCGAACCAGGCCAGCGGCTCCGCGAGCTTGTCACCGGCGGCGTTGTCGGCCCGGTAGAAGGCCAGGTAGAGGTCGCGACGCGGGCCGAGCCGCTCCAGGAGCCTCACCGCCCGGGCCTCGGCCCGGCTCCAGTCCCCGCTCCTCCTGCCGGTGCGCCAGGCACGGTACGCCTCGTCGTGCAGCTCGACGATCTCCAGGACGTCCTCATCGTCGGTGTATCCCTCGGCAAAGCGCCTGGCGACGACGGCGTGGTCGCCCTCGCCATGGGGCCGCGAGCCGTCCACCTCCCGTTTGAAGGTGTCGTGCACGAGCGCGACCAGCCGGAGCTTCCGCCGTGCGGCGGGGTCGAGCCCGAGCCGGTCCAGGTTCGCCAGCACCTCGCCGACGTGCGCCCCGACCTCCCCCTCCGGGTGACCGGGACGCGGCCTCCCCCAGCGGGCGCCGGCCTGCCAGCGAGGATCGGCCAGGATGGCTCGCTCCAGGTCGGTCTCGGCACGAAACCCCGTCATCGAGGAGAAGGCTATCCTC
>JAJPKS010000364.1 GCA_021323605.1 Bacillota bacterium
GCAGCCCGGCACGGCCTCGCCCGCCCCCTCCCCCACCGCCTGAGAGCCGACCTCAGGGCCGACCCCGCCCCTTCTCGGGGCTCTCCATGGGATCTCATGATCGGGCGGGGTCCTCCGGGGTGGACACGCGGACGGCCCCGTCCGGGGCCGCGCCCTCCCGGCCACCGGTCAGGACCTCCCAGAAGGCCTCGGCGGCGGGCGGCAGCTCGGCCGGCCGGCGGATGGCGTAGATGGCCCGTCGATGGATCGGGAAGTCGAGCTCCACCAGCCGGCCGTCGGCGAGTTCGTCAGCCACCGCCACCCGGGGGGGGATCGCGAACCCGATCCCGGCCACCGCGGCCGAGCGGACGGCGTCCAGCGCGCCCAGCTCCAGGCGCGGGATCAGCTCGAACCACGGTCCCAGCATCTGGCGGGCCACGGCGTCGATGGCCGATCCCGGCTCCCGGGCGAGCAGACGATGGCCGGTCAGCTCCCCTGGATCGATGCGGCCGCCGCGGGCCAGGGGATGGTCGGGTCGGGCCACCATGACCACCTCGTCACGGGCGATCTCGAGGCTCAGCACCGAGCCCGCCGGCAGCGGCGCCTCGACGCAGCCCACGTCCAGGATCCCGAGCTCGACCTCCTCGCCGATGCGGCCGGTGGAGCCGACCTCCACCTGGAGGTGGACCTTCGGCCGCCGGGCGGTGAACGCCGCCAGCGGCCCGCTCAGGTAGGACCCCGCCACCGTCTGGCTGGCGCCGATGTGGACCGAGCCGACCTCGCCCGTGGCGGCCAGCCGGGCGGCCTCGGTCACGGCCTCGATGCTGCGGGCCGCGGCCCGGCAGGCGGTCGCCACCGTCCTGCCTGCGCTCGAGAGCCGGAGGCTGCGGCCGGTCCGCTCGAGCAGCCGCACCCCCAGGGACCGCTCCAGGAGCTGGACCTGTTGCGTGACCGCCCCCCGGGTCAGACCCAGGCCGTCGGCGGCCCGGGTGATGCTCTGGTGCTCGGCCACGGCCAGGAAGGTCCGCAGCTGCTCGAGGGTGAACGGCGGGCGCTGTCGCTCCATCACGCCCCGCGACGGCCGGCCTCGGGCGGAGCCAGGCCGGCGTCGTCCAGGTAGAAGTCCCCTGGCGCGGTCACGTGGATCACGCGCAGGTCGGGATGTGCCCGCGCCACCTGCCCGGGGAGGTCCCGGTGGAGCCAGCGTGAGAGGGGATGAGGAAGGGTCGAGATGACGACGGCGTCGTAGCGCCCGTACCGCAGTTCCTCGTCGATCGCCTCCGCCGGCTCGCGCAGGCTCAGGCGCACCGAGATCACGTGAGCTCCGACCGCCTGCAGCCGGCGGCGCGCCCGCCCCGCGCGCCGCCGGCCGAGCCTGATCGGCGGCGCCTCGACTCCGACCAGGTGGTGCCAGAGGCTCACCCCTCCGGCCGGGACCAGGATCACGAACTCGGCGCCCGGGTCCGCGGCCACGATCTCGGCCACCCGGGCGCGAAGGGAGGGGCTCTCCGCGGTGAGGTTGGCGACGACCAGGTAACGTCCCATCGATTCTCCCTCCGGCGTGCCCGGACCACGGATGCGGGGAGCGGAGGCTCGGGTCGCCCGCCCCGCGCGCGCTCCGGGGAGGGGCGGACGACTCGATACCGTGACTATCGTATCACGTCTTGAATTTCAAGTCAGACTAAACATTGGCAGGTCGAGGAACGCCCGCCGGCCTCCCGGGCGAGGCCACGCAGCGGCCGGGGCCGCCGCCTCGGCGCGAGGGCGAGAGCCAGCGGCGGCCGAGCTGGGAGGGCGGGGCCGGTCAGGCCGTCCGGGACCTCCTCCACGCCAACGGTGGCCCGAGACGCGCCTCCAGCAGCTCCGGGATCTCGCCCGGCTGCGGTTTGCGACCGACGGCGTTCTTGTCGAACACCAGCTCGCCGTCCACCGTGACCCGGAAGACGCCCCTGGTGCCGCTCTTCAGCTCGAGGCCGGCCAGGATCGGCGCCCAGCGCTCCAGGATCTCAGCCGTCACCCGGACGGCGTCGTCCATGTGGTCTCAAGGGACGCACCACTCGATGGTGACGCGGTGCCGTGGATCGATCATCTCGGCGTCTACAACCGGCCGAGGGGCGCGTCGCTTCCCGGGACCGGCTCTCACCCCGAATCCAGCTGGACAGTGGAAAGCAACGGCGTGAAGGTGTAGGGTGAGGGGACGGCAAGGGCCGAGTTCGTGGGCGGGAAGGTGAGAACCCGGGGGTGAGATTCGAACAACGGGGCCAGCGCCCGAACAGCCGACTGCGGCTGCAGCGACGTCGACGCGGCTGGTCGCAGGAGGACGTCGTCGCCGGCCTGCACCGCGTCGCGGCCGCGCTGGGAGAACCCGAGCCGGGCGTGGACGCGACCATGGTCAGTCGCTGGGAGCGCGGCAGCCGCCGTCCCCGGCCGCGCTACGTGCGGCTGCTCTGCCGGCTCTTCGACCTGCCCGCCGAGGAGCTCGGCCTGGTGGACGATGACGCGGCACCCTGGCCGACCTCGTGGTCCGCGGCCGACGAGGAGGCGAGGCGCCGTGACTTCATCCGTGAGCTGGCGGGGCTGTTCCGGATCGCTCCCATCCCGCCCGCGGTGGAGCCACCCGGGCCCGAGCCGTGGGAGCGCCTGACGCGAGCCTTGCGACGCCCCGGCCGCGTCGATCCGGCCACGGTGGACGACCTGGAGCGCATCACCACCGCCCTCCAGAGCCTGGAGCCCACGATGGTGAGTTCGCACCTCCTCCTCGGCCCGGCCGTCGGCCACCTGGAGTCGGTCACCAACCTGCTCCAGGGGTCGATGACACCGTCGATCCGGGAACGGCTCTGCTCACTGGCCGGGAGGGCTGCGGGCCTGGTGGGAGCGCTGAAGTGGAACCTGGACGACTGGGAAGCGGCCATCACCTACTTTCGGGTCGGCATGGAGGCGGCCCGGGAAGCCAACGACCGCGCCCTCGGCGCCTACCTCATGGCCCGGGCGGCCTGCCGGCCCCCGCATCGAGAGGACCCCGCCTCGCGCCTGCAGCGGCTGCGGCAGGGCTGGCACGGCTTCACCCCGGCCGACGCCTCGCCCTCGACGCAGGTCTGGCTGGCGGCCAAGGAGGCGGATGCCCACGCCCTGCTGGGCCGCACCGACGACTGCCTGAGGGCGCTGGACCGAGCCGAGTCCCTGCTGGCGCGGCTGGACGAGGAGGCGGCGGTACGCCCCCCACCACCCCTGGTGAGCGACACCTGGCTTGCCGGAGAGCGCGGGGCCAGCCTGGCCAAGCTGGGCCGCACCGACGAGGCGCGGGCCAACCTGGAACGGGTGCTGGTCACCCTGGGACCCACCTCCGAACGGGACCGGCTCTGGCTCCTGGCGGCCCTGGCCTTCACCTTCGTGGCCGACGGCGAGCCGGAGGAGGCCTGCCGCGTGGGGAGCACGACGCTCTCCCGGGCCGCCGCCACGCACCTGCAACCGGTGGTCCACCTGCTGGGGGTGGACCTGCCGCGGGCCCTGGGCCCCTACCGCGACCGGCCCACGGTCCGGGAGCTGGAGGAGCAGGCGCGGAGCCTGGTCGCCCGTCCGGCGCTGGAGCCGGCGCGCTCGTAGGCTCCCTCACGACGTGCCCCATCGGGACCGGTCAGCGGGGAGGCACCGAACCCAGCGGCCGCTCAGGCCGGCATCCGGTCGGCGTCGGCGTCGTCGCCGTGGCCGAGGTCCCGTCCGATCACGACCAGGAGCTCCCGGCCATCCTTGACGATGGGCAGGCAGTCGAAGGAGAAGGGCCCCGTCTGGCGGCGCAGGCGCAGGTTGAGTTCCCATCCGCGGCGGCGGCGGAACGGGGGACGAAACGCGGCCACCGCCTTGGCCCGGTCGTAGGGCTCGGCGAAGTCCACGAACCGCCTGCCCTGGAGCCGCTCGCGCACCATCCCGGCGCCATGGGCCAGCGCCACGTTGGCGTCCACGATCCTCCCCTCCGTGTCGAGGATGGCGATGAGGTAGGGCAGGAAGTCGGCCACCGACCGCCAGGTCAGGTCCACCTGCTGGAGGCGTCCGTCCCCGAACGACGGTGTCGCCGCCTGACGTCGGGGCTCGGCCACGGGCAGCGCCAGCAGCCCTCGGGCCGCCTGCACGGCCACCTTCAGGGTCAGACCCCGGACCGAGACCCCGTTGACCACCTCGCGGAGCAACTCCACGTCCTCGGCGGTGTAGCGGCGTTGCCCCGAGGCCGTCCGCCGGGGGCGGAGGATGTCGTGCCGTCGCTCCCACGCCCGCAGCGTGTGCGGCGAGAACCCGATCATCGCCGCCACCTCGCCGATGGTGTACTCGGCCGCGCTCACGACCGCACCACCCGGCGGGCCAGGACCGCGCCGACCCGAGCGTCGGCCCCGTGTCCGACCGCGCCCACCCTCTGCCAGAGGTCGACGCTGCGGTTGAAGGCCGTGCCTCCGACCAGCACCGGGATGCCGAGCCCCCGGATCGCGCCCACCACCTGTGCCGCGGTGCGCGGGGAGGGGAGGTAACCGGCGGAGAGGCCGACCAGCCGGGGCCTCACCCGTTCGGCCAGCGCCGCCAGGTTGCTGGTGTCGACATCGACGTCCACGACCTCGACCTCCCATCCCTCGTCCTCCAGGACGAGGGCAAACATGCGCAGTCCCAGGAGGTGACGGTCACCCGGCAGCGGCGCCAGGAGACACCGTGATCCCCGCGGCACCGGCGAGCCCGACGGCGTCGGCGGCAGCTGCTCGACCAGATGCTCTACCAGGGCCGCGGCCCACCGTTCGTCGTCGAGCTTGATCCGACCCTGGTACCAGATCTCGCCAACCTCGTACAGCGCCGGCTGGAGCAGGTCGGCGAAGACCGCCATCCTGGTTCGGGCCCGGGCCAGGAACCGATCGCACAGGTTGGCTGCACGATCGCCGTCGCGGGCGAGCAACGCCTCCACGAGGTGTCGCACCGGCGGGCGGCGACCCCGCCAGGGGGGCGCCACGGCGATCGGGTCGCGGGTGAGGGCGAGCTCACCAGGTATCTCCACTTGTCTCTTCCAGGTACTCCCTTGCAGCCGCCTGGAAGTTCCCTGCCAGGCAGGTCACCCCGTCAGCCTGTCACAACTACCCACAGAACAATTGATATCTTAATCGTCGAGATAACTCCCTGTCACGGTCATGTTCGCGCCGGACCGGGCGGGGCCGGCCGATGCGGTCACCACGAACCGGGGGCGAGCGGCTAACGTAACCTCCCATGCGACGTGCGCTGAGGCGCAACCTCCCGGTGCTCGCCCTCCTCCTGCTGGGGATCGTCGCCATCCGGTACTTCGAGGCACATCGCTTAACCCTCCGGGTCGGCCAGCACCAGTCCATCGTCTACGGCCTGGCGCTCTTCGGGGGCGGGCTCACCCTCTTCGGGCTGCTCCAGCTCCTCTGGCAGGCGGGTCGCGATCGCGGCAGCGTTCGCACCACGGGCACGGTCGTGGAGTACGAGCTGGTGGGCTCGCAGCCCCATCCCGTCATCCGCTTCGAGACGGCGGCAGGACGGAGCATCACCTTCCGGTCGCCCGCGAGCGCCGACCCGCCCTCCTGCCCGGTCGGCACCCGGGTGCCGGTGACCTACCCTCCCGACGAGCCGGAGCAGGCCCTGGTCTACCGGCCCGGAGCCTCGTGGATCGTGCCGGCGGCGGCGCTGGTGCTGGGCCTGGTGCTCCTGGCGGCGCTGGTCGTCGCCCTCTTCGGGCGCTGAATCCACCGGCGAACCGAACGCCGGACCCCGGGCGGGCGTCTATAGTCATGATGGTCCGGTCGCACGCCCCATCTGGCATGGGAGGCGGGAGGCGAGATGAGCAACGAGGAGCGACTACCGCTGGGCTGGGGAGACCGCACGGTCCCCCTCCACACCACCGTGTCCTTCTATTACGCGAACGAGGAGACCCTGAGTCGTGCCCTGTCGTTCCTTCGCGTCGGCCTCGACGAGCCGGGCACCTTCTGCGTGGCCGTGGCCGGACCGGGCTACGACCGGACGCTGCTGGAGCGGCTGCAGAGCGGGTACCGGAACCAGCTCGGGGCGATGATCGAGGCCGGCAAGCTCGACGTCGTCACCGACCTGTCGTCGTTCGAGGCCGTGGCCACGGCCATGGTGGAGCGAATGGACGGCGCCCTGGCCCGGGGCTTCGAGCGCATCCGCGCCCTGGGGCTGGTGGCCTGGGGACAACCGGACTGGCTGGACCTGGCCGCCCTCAAGCGCTGCGAGGAGACCGCCAACATGGTGGCGGCCAGCTATCCGGCCCTGATCGTGTGCGTGTACAACGTCCCCCAGCTGGTGGGGGACGCGATGCTGGAGACCGGGGACGATCCCGCCATCTTCCTCTACCAGGGGACGGTCTCGGAACAGCCGCCGCCCACGACCTGAGCCGCCCTGACCTCGCGCCGGACGCGGTCAGGCGGGCCGGCGGAGCGCGATGCCCGGACCCTCGGCGGTGTCGTCCCGATCCAGGACGATCCCCTGCAGGGCCCGGCTCACGCGAGGCGAGACGTGGAGGAGATCCATCTCCCGGTCGGTCAGGACGTCGTCGTCCTCTCTGGGGAGGTCGAAGACGAACTGGAATCGCTGGCCCACCAGCTCCAGGCGAAGCACGCGGTCCCTGGGGCGCTCGAGCGATCGCAGCAGGTCCCGAGCCCCTTCCGTCACGTCCATGGACCGATCCATCCCACCCGGTTATCACGAGCCATGATATTCGTGGCCGGGCTGACATGTTACCCATGATGGTGGCATTGGTCTCCCGATGCCGCTGCACCGCCCCTCCTCGTCCCCCTTCCGAAACGCCCCCGGGCCGCGGCGGGCGCCTTCGCTCACGCCCGGCCACGTATCCACGCCGCCAGGTTGCGGAACTCCCAGCCCATCCGACGCAAGAAGGGCCCACCCCAGAGCCCGATCGAGAGCAGACCGCCGAAGACCGCCGCCGCGTCCACGCTCTTGCGGCCCTGCCTGGCCCAGTACTCGTCGCGGAGATCCAGCCAGAGCGCGAACTCGTCCAGAGTGAGGGCGGAGGCCAGACCGTACGCCGCCGCCGTCGCCCGGGAGGCCGGTCGCTGCCGCCGGGGATCGACGCCCACCAGGAGCAGCCACAGATAGCCGGTCCCGAGCAGGCCGCCGATGCCGAAGACCAGGTGGTGGAGGTGACGGCCGCCCACCGAGAGGTTGTGAAACGGCCCCACGCCCGCCCGGATGGCGTGGGTGACGGCGCGAGCGCCGGCGAAGCCGGCGAAGAAGGCGACCGCGCCGATGAACATCCGCTCGCGTCTGGGGCTGGGGTCGAAGGAGGTCCGGTAGGCCCGGCGGGGCGAGAAGGATCGGCCGGGCGCCCCGTCCGCCGGGGGTCTTCCGCCATCCCCCGATCGCGAGGCAACCCCACCGCTTCGCCCGAGACGCACCTGCATCCCTCCCCTCCGGTCGTCGGAGGATCCGCCCGTCATCGGTTCATTGTCGGCGAGACGAAAGGTCGAACTCCAGCGAGACGACAGCTCGGAGGGGCGATACCGGGGCCGCCGACGTCGGTCCGTCGCCCGCCCGATCGGCGGCGCAGTGCACGCCGCCGACGTCGAGCAACCATACTCGGCGGAGGTGACGAGGACCTCACGCTCTGGTGTCGACTCTAGTTGACCATCCGCAAAAACATCAGCAACACGCCCGTACCCCGGGTCAGGGGGAGCCGGCGGCCAACGAGCCTCGGAGCACGCCCAGGGCGCGTCCGACGCAGTCGTGACAGGCGGGATCGTAGAGCCAGTACAGGGTCCCGGCCGCGACCGCGGCGGTCACCACGTGCTCGACCCAGCTCCCGGTGCGGAAGGCCAGGGCGCCCGCCAGCACCACCCGTCTCCGGGAGAGCGGCCAGAGCAGGGGGATGCCGTCCTCCGTCAGCCCGTCGGCGAGGAGGTGTGAAAGAGCCCCCGCGGTCGCCTCGACCGCGAACAGGGGTCGCCCCGGGGTTCCGCCCAGCGCCCACGACTCGATCCCGTAGGCCACGAGCCCCAGGGCCAGGCACCACGCCAGGGAGTGGGTGAGGCCGCGATGCCCGGGCGTCAACCGATGCCACCAGCGCGGCAGCCGCCGTCCCACGATGGAGCCCGGGGTGTCGACGTCCGGTGCCAGCCCCGCCACCCCGCCCACCAGTGCCCCGGCGAGGAGATCCCCATGGAGGCCACCGGCCACCGCGACGCCGGCCACGGCCCCGATCACGACGTGGCTGTATCCGAGCACAGGACCTTCACCGTTCTCGATCCATCCTCCCGGCCACAACTCGCCGGCCCATCCGGTGGCACCTGGACCGCGTCCAACCGGGCCGTGTCGTGCCGGTCGAACGGGTGCCGGATGGAGGGTAGCCGATCGCCGGCCACGGCCGGGCCGCGAGGGCGCCCCCGCTACGCCCACCGGCGCCGGAGCCGGAGCCAGAGCCTTCGCAACGACGCCCACGACGGAGACCGGGCCGCCGACCGCAACCCGTTCCAGGGACGCTGGGGTCGAAAGCGACGCAGGACCTCCTCGTACGCGGCCGCCTCGTCCTCGGGTCGGCCCAGGTCCCCCAGCCGCACCGCCCGGTTGTAGGCGGCGCGCGCGACCAGCTCCTCGATCACGGGCCGGCGGAGGGCGCCGAAGCGCCGGATCACCTCCTCGTAGGCGGCGATCTCCTCCTCCCGACGCCCCATCTCGCCCAGGGCGATCGCCCGGTTGACCCCGGCCCTCGCCGCCCACTCCGCCAGGTCGAGGTCGGACTCGTCCGAGCAGCGTCGGGCCACCTCCTCGTAGGCGGCGATCTCCTCCTCACGGCGGCCGGCCTGCGCCAGGGCGACCCCCCGGTCGTAGAGGGCGGCGGCGACCCACCCCCGCAGGCCGGGCTCGGCGCGGTCGCCGAAACGACGGACCACCTCGCGGTAGGACTCGAGCTGCTCCTCGATGCGACCGAGCGCGCCCAGGCGGATGCCGCGGTCGAGGAGGGCCATGGCCACCACCTCCAGCAGCGCCGGCTCCACGGCGGCGTCGAGACGGCGCAGCACCTCCTCGTAGGCGGCGAGCTCCTCCCGATGGCGTCCCAGGCTGCCCAGAGCCAGGCCCTTGCGGAGCAGGCCCCTCATCGCCCACACCAGCACCTGCGGGTCCACCGTCTCCCGAAAGCGCTCCAGGAGCTGGTCGCAGGTCGCGATCTCCTCCTCCGCACGCCCTAGTCGACCCAGGGCGAGGGCCCGATTGTAGAGCGCGGCCGCCACCCAGACAGCCACCGTCGGCCGTGTCGAAGCCCCGAAGCGCCCCACCAGCTCGTCGTAGACCGCCACCTCCTCCTGCAGGCGCCCGAGGTTGCCCAGCCGTACGCCCCAGGCGTAGTGCGCCCGCGCGGCCCAGTCCTCGAGGACCGGGTCTCCCTTCGTCTCCCAGCCCGCCAGCTCTCGGTAGGCGGCGATCTCCTCCTCGTGACGGCCCTGGCGTCCCAGTGCGTAGCCCCGGTCGTAGAGCGCGGTCGCCACCCAGCGCAACAGCGCGACCTCGGTCACCCCGGCAAAGCGCCGGAGCACCTCGTCGTAGGCCCGGGTCGCCGCTTCGTGGCGGCCCAGCCGGTCCAGGGCCACCCCCTTGTTGCAGAGGGCCATGGCCACCGCCTCCAGCACCTCCGAGTCGGACGAGGTCGCGAACCGGCGGACCACCTCCTCGTAGGCCCGGAGCTCGTCGTCGGTCCGTCCCAGCCGCCCCAGGACGACGCCCCGGTTGTAGAGCGAGCGGGCCACCCAGGCGTCCGGAGCGGGAGGCCGCTCCCGGGTGGTCGTGGAGCCCTGACCCCCGATCCCCTCGTCGACCATCCCAGCATCACGTTAGCCAAACCGGGGGATCGCCCGTGCCGCGGCCGAGCGCGGTCAGCCCGGGCAGGAGCCGCGGAAGAGGTCGATCAGCCGGTCGTCGTCGTCAGCGGCCTGCCGGGCCCGGCGATCGTGCTCGGCCTGGGTCTCATCCGGCTCCGTAGGGGGCCGCCCGATCGCCTGCTCGTGGAGCTGCCGTGCCTCCTCGAGCAGCGCCGTGGCCCAGGCGCAGCCGTCGGAGGTGAGCGTGCCCGAGGTGCCGTCGTAGCTCCCCGGGGGAGGGGTGGCGGGATCGTCCTGCGCCTCGGCGCTGCCCCGGCAGACGGTGACACGGACCAGCCTTTCGAGCTGCCGCCAGCGGCGCGGATCGGAGGCCGGATCGGCATCGCCTGGCTCCCCCTCGCTCTCCTTCTCGAGCACGACCACCGCCCAGCGACATCTGAGCGGCGTCCAGGGCGAGGAGGGCCGGGGCGTCGGCGCGACCGCCGGCGGCGAGACCGTGGCCGGGGGCAGGGCGCTCGGCGAGGGGCTGACGGGTACGGTCACCGTGCCCTCGTACTCCGCCGTGCACGCCGCCAGGGCGAGGCAGGCGACCGCCGCCGCCCCCTGCCGGCCGGGGAACCACCGCCATGGTTGCACCATCTCCGCTCCTGGATACGAGGCCGGACCAGCCCCGGAGCAGCGCTCCCCCGCCGCGGGCGGCGAACGGCCGCCGCGGGACCGCCCCGAGGGGATCAGGCGGTGGAGCCCCCGCTCCGGGCGGCGTCCAGCCCGACCCGCTCGACGGCGCTCACCACCAGGTCCCAGAACCGGTCGACGTCGAGCCGGGTGGCCACCCTGGCGTTGAAGGGGCGACCGGGGGAGGGCCGGAAGTCGGTCACGGTCATGCCCGAGGTCCACCGCCCCTGCGTCTCCACCGCGACGAAGGCCTCCACGCACTCGACGCAGGTCGGCTCGATCACACGGGCCACCGCGCAGGGGTCGTGCAGGGGAGGCTCCCGCTCCAGCTCCCCCGGCCAGATCCCGGGGTGAAGGCCGGGCGGGTCCACGGACTGCCGCCGGTGGTGGTCGCGGTACGCCTCGAGCATCTGCACCACCACCCGCGACAGGGGGCTCCCCAGTCGCAGGAGGCGATTCAGGACCTCCGGCGTCACCCGCGCCTGGCGGGTCAGGTCCAGACCGACCATGGTCAGCGGCCAGCCGGCCTCGAAGACGATCGCCGCCGCCTCCGGGTCGACCAGCACGTTGAACTCGGCGGCCGGGGTCTGGTTGCCGCGCGTGGCCGAGCCGCCCATCAGGACCACCTCCTGGACCCGGGAGACGATGCGCGGCTCGCGCCGGACGGCGAGCGCGATGTTGGTCAGGGGGCCGGTCGGGAGCAACGTCACCTCGCGGTCGGAGGCCAGCAAGAGGTCGATGATCAGGTCCACCGCGTGCACGTCGGCCAGGGGGACGTCGGGCTCGGGCCAGGACGGCCCGTCGAGGCCGGATTCGCCGTGGACGTGGGCGGCCGTGATCAGCTCGCGCAGCAGCGGCCGGTCGCAGCCGGCGGCGACGGGGACGTCCCGGATGCCGGCGACGGTGCAGACCCGACGGGCGTTGAGGGTGGTCCGGTCCAGGGTCTGGTTGCCGGCCACGGTGGTGATGGCGAGCAGCTCGACCTCCGGGTTGCCGTACGCCAGCAGGATCGCGACGGCGTCGTCGTGTCCTGGATCGCAGTCCAGGATGACCTTCCTCGGCATGGCCACTCCATCATGCACGGGGCGGCTCCGGCACCGGCGCCCCCTCGCCCCGGGCGTCGCCCGCCGGCTGGAGCCCGCGGAGGAAGCGCTCGCCGGGCAGGCGGAGCGCGACCGGGATGGTCGCCGCCACCACCGCCACCTGCAGCGTCAGGGCCGTCCGCAGACCGAGGTGGTCGGCCAGCACGCCCGTGACCGGCACCCCGATCGCTCCGGTCACGAAGGCGGGACCCAGGATCAGGCCGGTGGCCAGCCCGGGGCGGCCGCGCATCAGCTCCTGGGCCATCATGAGGGTGAGAGGCGCGGTGGAGGCGGCCAGCCCCCCCACCAGCACCGCCCACAGGAACCCGAGGGGGCCGGGGGCGGCAACGAACAGCCATACCGCGGGCACGCTGAGCGCGAGCGAGGCCAGGATCACCGCCTTGCGGCCGTGGCGGTCGGCGAGCGCACCGCAGCCGACGGTGCCCAGCGCGCTGGCGAGCACCAGCGTGGTGGCGAGCGGCCCGTAGAACCAGGGCGGGTACCCGAGCAGGTGGTACCAGGTCGGGGTGTAGGCCTGGAGGGTCATCACGGTCCAGTTCCGGGAGGCCATCGTCGCCACCGTGGCCGCCAACGGGATCAGGGGGATCGATCGCAGAGGTGGGGTGCCGCTCGAGGAGGAGGGGACGCCCCCATCCGTCCGCATGGCGAGCAACAGGTAGACGGCGATGGCCAGCCCCAGGGGCACCATGGCCACGGTCCCGTGGGTGCCGAGCGCACCCAGGACCAGGACGCCGATCAGCGGTCCGGCGGCGACCCCGATCGTGCCTCCGGTGACGTACACCGACATGGCCGTGTTGGCCCCGCGGTGGGGCAGCAGCCTCCGGACGGTCAGGGCCCCGAAGGGGTGGAAGGCGCCCGAGCCCAGCCCGGAGATCGCCGCCACCACCAGCAGCAGCCAGAAGCTGGGCACGAACCCGACGACGGCGAAGGTGCCGGCCGTCCACACCAGCGCCAGGCCGGTGAGACGCGTGCCGAAGCGATCCGCGAGGACGCCGAAGAGCGGCTGGGAGAGCGAAGCGGTGCCACCGTAGGCCAGGCTGACCAACCCCACCGTGGCCAGGTCGGTGTGGAAGCGATGGATGAGGAGCGGGTAGAGGACCGGGATCAGGCCGATGTAGCTGTCCACGGTGAAGTGGCCCAGCATCAGCGTGGCCAGGCCGCGGTTGCGGAGGGCGAGCAGGACGTCGTTCATCTTCCCGCTCCCCCGGCGCCACGGCGAGGGGCCCTCCGGCCCCGCCGGGCAGGATGCTCCCCGCCTCTGCCGTCGCCACTGGCGCTCATCGCGGAGCTCTCCACGGATCGACCGGGCAGGATCCGGCTGGAATGGTCATGCAGGCCGACTGGTTGCTCGTGCGATGCA
>JAJPKS010000060.1 GCA_021323605.1 Bacillota bacterium
CAACGCCTCCAGGACGATCTCTCCGCCGGTCATCTTCACCTTGGTCGTGCTCCAAAAACGAAAGCCCCCGCCTTCCGGCGGGGGCTGCCTGCGCTTCTCCCGGTGGTGGTCAGGACGCGCGCGCGGCCCCCGCCCTGCAAAGGCCAAGAAGGAGAGCAAGGTCGAGGGCTACCAGCACACGGCGCGTCATACTGGGGGCACAGTCTACCCCGATGGACCGGGTCCGTGTAGTCATTCTTCGACAAGCGGAAGCGGGTAGCGTTTGGTGATCAGCACGGGCGATGGCCCCGGCCGCTATGGTGAGGTAGGTATCCATGCCGAGAACGCTTGCGCAGAAGATCTGGGACGCCCACGTGGTCCGCTCGGCCGAGGGCGAGCCGGACCTCCTCTACGTCGATCTCCACCTCGTGCACGAGGTGACCTCGCCCCAGGCCTTCGAGTCCCTTCGCCTGGCCGGCCGCCGGGTGCGGCGCCCGGACCTCACCGTGGCCACCATGGACCACAACACCCCCACCCGCGGCGGCCGTGAGGCGGCCGACGAGATCGGTCGGCGCCAGCTGGACGCCCTGGAGGAGAACTGCCGCTGGGCGGGCATCCGCCTCTATCCGATGGGCAGCCGTCACCAGGGCATCGTCCACGTCATCGGGCCCGAGCTGGGGCTGACCCAGCCCGGGATGGTCATCGTCTGCGGGGACTCCCACACCTCCACCCACGGAGCCCTGGGGGCGATGGCGTTCGGCATCGGCACCTCCGAGGTGGAGCACGTGCTGGCCACCCAGTGCCTGCCCCAGCGCCGGCCCCGCGACCTGGCGGTGACGGTCGAGGGCGAGCTACCGGTGGGGGTGGTGGCCAAGGACGTGGTCCTGGCCCTGATCCACCAGGTCGGGGTCTCCGGCGGCCAGGGCTGCGCGGTCGAGTACCGGGGCGGCACCATCCGTGCCCTCTCCATGGAGGGCCGGCTCACCATCTGCAACATGACCATCGAGTGGGGTGCCCGGGTGGGCATGGTGGCCCCCGACGACACCACCTTCGCCTACCTCGAGGGTCGGCCCTACGCCCCCCGGGGGGCGGAGTGGGAGCGCGCGCTCGACCACTGGCGCTCCCTGCCCTCCGATCCCGACGCCGTCTTCGACCGGGAGATCCGGCTGGACGCCGCCCGGCTCGAGCCCTTCGTGACCTGGGGCACCAATCCCGGCCAGGCGGTGCCGGTGAGCGGGCGGGTGCCGGAGCCCACCACCGAGAACGAGGAGCGCGCCCTGCGCTACATGGACCTGCGGCCGGGGACGGCGATCCAGGACATCGCCATCGACCGGGTCTTCATCGGCTCGTGCACCAACGCCCGCCTCGAGGACCTGCGGGCGGCGGCGGCGGTGGTCCGGGGGCGGCGGGTGCATCCCCGGGTGCGGGCCATGGTGGTGCCCGGATCGGCCCAGGTGAAGCTCCAGGCCGAGGCCGAGGGGCTGGACCGCGTCTTCGAGGAGGCCGGCTTCGAGTGGCGCGACGCCGGCTGCTCCATGTGCCTGGGCATGAACCCCGACATCCTGCAGCCGGGCGAGCGCTGCGCCTCGACCTCGAACCGCAACTTCGAGGGACGCCAGGGAGCGGGCGGCCGGACGCACCTGCTCTCGCCACCGATGGCGGCCGCGGCCGCGCTGGTCGGGCATCTGGTCGACGTCCGACAGGTGGCCGATGTGATCCCGGCCGAGCCTTCGAGGAGGAGCTGATGGAACCCTTCCGCCGTCACCGCGGTCGGATGGCCCCCCTGGACCGGGCCAACGTGGACACCGACCAGATCATCCCCAAGCAGTTCCTCAAGCGGATCGAGCGCTCCGGGTTCGGGCCCTTCCTGTTCCACGACTGGCGACGCACCGATCCCGACTTCGTGCTCAACCGCCCCGAGTACCGGGGGGCGACCATCCTGGTGGCCGGCCCCAACTTCGGCTGCGGTTCCTCGCGTGAGCACGCCGCCTGGTCCATCCAGGACGCCGGGTTCAAGGTCGTGATCGCCCCCAGCTTCGGGGACATCTTCGCCACCAACTCGCTGGAGATCGGGCTGCTGCCGGTTCGCCTCCCCGAGCCGTCCGTGCGTCGTCTGCTCGACCTCGCCCGGGAGGACCCGACGGTCGAGGTCAGCGTGGACCTGGAGGCCCGGACGGTGACCGCCGAGGGGTTCGACGAGCGCTTCGAGATCGATCCCTTCGCCCGCGACTGTCTGCTCAACGGGTGGGACAAGGTGGCGCTCACCCTGCGGCACGAGCCGGACATCGCCGCCTACGAGGCCCGGCGGGCGGTCTGGTTGCCCCGGCTGGCCGCCTCCTGACCCGCTCGCGCGGCGAGGCCACGCCGGGATGTGGCCTCGCCGCGGCGCCGGCCGGAAACGGCGAGGTGCCGACCGCGTCGCCTCAGGGGCCGACCCGGATCTGGGCGAAGGTACCGGAGACCGGCCGGTCGACGCCGTTGGTGACGTCCGTGACCGACACGTTGGCGTAGGTCACCGAGGTCAGGACCACCTGCTCCCCGGGTGGGCAGGCGAAGCCGCCCGGGCCGGGTGTGCTCAGGCTGAGCACCGCCCTGACGCTCCCGTCGGACCCGGGGACGAACCGTCCCACCCGGGAGACCGGCGCCGATACCATCTCGCTCGCGTTCCCGTCCGTCCACCTGCCCCCGCTCCCGCATCCGTAGGCGACGGTGGCATCGGCCCGGGCCTGGTCGGCGACCGAGACCCCGGCCGGAAGTCCCACCTCCGCGAAGGGAACGTCGAGGCCCCCGGCCCCGACCACGGCGCTGGCGCTCACGAAGCGCGGGCCGGCCGCCGCCGCGGGCTGCGTCCCCAGCGCGGGCACGCACCCGAGCACCAGCGCGACCACCGCGCCCCGGCGCAGGTCCCGCATTCGACGGGTCGTACCCCGGCCGGGGGTCCACCCCGATCCCGGGGTCGCCCGGAGGGCGCGGACACGGCCGCTCCCCGCTCTCGCTCTGCTCACGATGACCCCTCTCGGCCGACGGCCGGCTCTTGCCCACCACGCTACGTCGCGCCGGGGTGGGACGCAACGCCACGCTCGCGCCGCCGCCGGGGGCGGTCAGCGGCGCGGCGGTGCGGCCGCCAGCGCCCCGCGCAGGAGCGCCGTCACGTGGCGCTTGCGGCTCTCGACGAACTCCCGGTCCGGCTCCTCCCCCAGGTCCCGGATCAGTGGTGAGTGGGCGAGCGGGAACCAGCAGAGGCTGAGCACGCTGAGCAGGAGCTGGTTGACCTCGGCCGCGGACAGGCCGGCGGCGCGGCCGTCGCCGATGGCGGACTGCACCGCCCGCAGCAAGGAGAGGTGGATGCGCGAGCCGTGCATCACGCCCTCCTGGCGCAGCACCTGCCGCTCGACCAGGACCAGGTAGGCGGGCCGCTCGAAGAGGAAGTCGAGCAGCTCGTCCACCACCATCTCCAGCGCGGCCTGCAGGTCGCCGCGCGGGAGCGCGGCCGAGCGGCGGGTGACGTGGTCCACCAGCTGCTCGGTCCGCTCCACCATGCGCTCCAGCACGGCCCGATGGAGCGCCTCCTTGGAGCCGAAGAAGTAGCCGGGGGCCCCGCGCGAGAGCCCGGCCGCTCGGCCGATGCGTTCCATGGTGACGGATTCGAAGTCGTGCGCGGCGAAGAGCCGCTCGGCCGCGTCGAGGATGGCCCTCCGGCTCCGTGCGGCGTCCCGGCGCGCCGCCCCTCCGTCCCGCATCTTGCTGTTCAACAAGCACGATACCTCAGCCGTCACATCGACGCGATGTCGCGAAGGGGGAGTCGTGGCCCACGGCGGGGGGCGGCGATCCCCCCGGCGAGGAGCAGGCGCACGATCAGGCCGCGATGACCGCGGTAGGGTTCGAGCAGCTCCAGCATGCGGGCGTCGGTGCCCCGGGGCTCGCCGGCCAGTGCCCAGCTCACCAGGTGGGGCAGGTGGTAGTCGCCGACCGGGACCGCGTCCGCGTCCCCCAGCGCCGCCAGGGCCACCCCGGCCGCGGTCCAGAGGCCCAGGCCGGGCACGGCCAGGAGGCGCCGCCGGGCGGCGTCCAGGGGCATGGCCACCGTCTCCTCGAGCCGGGCCGCGACCTCTGCCGCCCGCCGCACCGTCCCGGTCCGGCGCCCGTCCACCCCGAAGCGGTGGAAGACGAAGGACGGGGTGGCGGCGATCACCCCGGGCGGGGGCGGCACCACCAGGCCGGGGAGGGGGCCCGGGGCCGGCTCTCCCAGCGCCCGGAGCAGGGCCCGCCAGGACCGGGCGGCTTCGAGGCTGGCCACGCGCTGCTCCAACACCGTCGCCAGCACGGCCTCGAAGACCGCCTCGCTGCGCGGGACGCGGAGGCCGGCGTGACGGCGCCGGAGCTCACGCAGGAGAGGATGGCGGGGGAGGACGTCCCAGGCCGGCCGGTCCTCGCCCACCAGCACCGGGGCACGCTCGACCAGCCAGTCCGCACCTGGCCCCCAGGCCTGGACCCGGAGCACGTTCCCCTCCACCCACAGTCGCTCGGTGCCGGGGCCATCCGGCGTCCTGGTCGCCCGCCACACGCCGCCGGCGTCGACCCGGAGGGCCGGATCGCCCCGGCCACGGCGCAGGGGACGAAGCGTGTGTCGGAGGTCCAGGGGCCGGCCAAGCCTGACGTCCCGCGATCTGGCCAGCGCCCTCGCCACGGCCCACCAGGGTAGAGCAGCGACCGGGCGCGCGGCGGCCGACGACCTCGGCCCGTCGGGACGGCGGCGGGAGAGAGGAGGGCCGGCCCGGCCCGGTCTCGCCGGGCCGGCCGGGGGATCAGATCACGCGGACACGGCCCGCGCGCGGACCCTTGGGGCTGGGCTCGGTCTCGAAGGAGACGCGCTCCCCACCCCGCAGCTCGTCGAAGTTGGCGATCGCGGAGCGATGGAAGAAGTACTCCTTCCCGTCCTCGCCGGAGATGAAGCCGAAGCCGCGATCGGCCACGATCTTCTTGATGGTCCCCTCTGCCATCGTCGCGTCCTCAACGGTTCCTCGGAAAGCCAACCCACGCGCTCGTTCGAGGAACCACGGAACGACGACGGCGGTGCCGCTGCCGACCAGCGGCCCTCTCAGCATACGAGACCTCACCCTCTCCCGGCCAGGAGGCGCTCGCCGCGCGGTCACCGCCGGCGCGGCCGGCCGCCGGGCGCGGGGGCCCCGACCTTCAGGTCAGGCGCCCTCCCACCAGCCGCAGCTCGCGATCGCAGGCGGCGTCCACGAAACGCCGGTCGTGGCTGACCACGATCAGGGTCCGGCCCTGGGAGCGCAGGCGGGCCGCCACCTCCAGGAGCCTTCTCACGCCGGCCCGGTCCTGGCCGGTGGTCGGCTCGTCGAGGACCACCACCGGCGTGCGCATGGCCAGCACGGCCGCGATCGCCACCAGCTTGCGTCGCGAGTAGCCGAGGTCGTAGGGATGGGCCTCCTGGACCGGGGCGAGCCCGAGCAGGTCCAGGACCTCGTCCACGGCCGCCGGCTCCCGTCCAGCGAAGCTCACCTCGGCCCGCACGCTGCGGCAGAAGAGCTGGCGGTCGGGCTCCTGGAAGGCCAGCCCGACCAGCCTCGCCAGCTCGGCCACGCGCAGCCCGGCGGCGTCGCGATCGCCGACCAGGACCCGTCCCCGGGTGGGCCGGGCGAGGCCGTTCAGGTGACGGACCAGGGTCGACTTGCCCGCCCCGGTGGGACCGGTGACGGCCACCGCCTCGCCGGGCGACACTTCGAGCGAGACCCGGTCCAGGGCCAGGGTCCCGTCCGGATAGCGATGGCTGACCTCCTCCAGCCGAATCCGGGGCACCTCGGGCGCGTTCACCGGCCGTCGCCCAGATCGAGGACGGTGTCGCAGAGACGGGCCAGGAACCCCTCGTCGTGCTCGGTCACCAGCACCCCCACGCCGGCCGCCGCCAGTCGCTCGATGGCCCCGGCCACCCGGGCGCTCCGCTCCGGATCGAGACGCGAGACGGGCTCGTCCAGCGCCAGGTGGGCAGGCCGGAGCGCCACCAGCCCGGCCAGGGCCACCAGCTGGACCTCACCGCCGGAGAGGCGGCCAGGATCCCGTCCGGCCAGGTCCTCGATGCGAAGGAGCCGCAATGCCTCCTCCGTGCGCTCCGCCACCTCCGCCGGGGGAAGGCCGAGGTTGCACGGTCCGAAGGCCACCTCCTCCTCCACCGTCCGGTGCAGGCCGCTGAGCTGGGCGGCCGGGTTGTCGAAGAGCAGGCCACAACGCTGGGCGAGCTCGTGGGTGCGCAGCTCCACCGTCGGTCGGCCGTCGATCAGCACCCGGCCCCGCAGCTCCCCCCCGATCGCCACCGGCGCCAGGCCGGAGGCGACCAGGCAGAGCGTGGTCTTGCCCGACTCGTTGGGGCCGCGGACGCCCACCACCCGGCCCGCCCCCACCTCGAGCGAGATCGGCGGCAGCGCCCAGCGGGTGGTCCCCGGGTAGCGGTAGGTGGCCCGCTCCAGGACCAGCACGGCTCACCAGGGTCGCACCCAGGCCGGGGCGGGGACCCCCGCCAGCTGCAGGGCCACCCGGGCGGCCACCCCACCCGCCAGCAACCCGGCCAGGGCCCACCGGGCCGGCCGCTGCCAGCGGCCCTCGGGGAAGCGCCGGAGCACGGTCCGGCGTCCGGGGGCGGCGAAGGCGCGGACCTCCAGGGCGAGCGCACGCTCCTCGATCTCGACCAGGCTCCCGATCACGAGCGGCCCGACCAGGGGCAGCAGCCCCCGCGCCCGCCGCGGCCACGAACCCTCGGTGTCCAGCCCCCGGGCCCGCTGGGCCTCGATCACGCCCACGGCCCGCTCCTGCATCCCGGGGACGGCGGCCAGCGCCGCCCCCAGGACGAAGACCACGCGCCGGTCGAGGCCCCGGGCCTCCAGGTCGGCGAGTAGGTCGGCCACCGGGGTGATCGCGAACAGGAGGGTCATGGGAAGGGTGAGCGCCAGCAACCGGGTGAGCGCGTCCAGGGCCGCGGTCACGCCCCCGCCGCCGGCCGGCAGGAGGGCGTTCACGGCCAGGCTCGACAGCGCCACCGGGAGCAACCCCAGTCCGGCCAGCGCCAGCCGGCGCGCCCTGCCCATGGCCAGGGCCAGGACCGCGCTCCCGACCACCACCGCGATCGCCACCCACCCGCCCCAGGCCAGGCTCAGCCCGGCGCCGCTGGCCGCCAGGGCCAGGCGGGTGACCGGGCCGGTGGTCCCCGGGGAGGCAGCGAGGAGGGGATGGGGATGCCCGCCGGCGGGCACGCCGCCGTCCCTCCAGGTCGCGCGCACGGCGGCTCAGCCGGACTCGATCAGGCGCTCCCCGTTGGGGAACCGTGCCACCACCCGGCGGGGCAGGCCGGACAGCACCAGGAAGGCGAGCAGGCAGACGATCATCTTGTCCAGCGGGTCGGAGAGCAGCCCCTGCTCCAGGGTCGCCTGATAGAGGCTCGCCCCGGCCGCCCGGAAGGCGGCGATGACCAGGTCTCCGCCGAACCCGGTCACGCCTCCGAAGACGAAGGCGGCGATGGGGGCCGAAACCAGTGCCGCCACCAGCCCGGTGGCCAGCCCCGCGGCCAGGGCCAGCATCGCGCCGGCGTCGCGCCGGACGAAGAGCGCCCAGGCCGCCAGGGCGGCGAAGACCGCGATCACGATCGCGAAGGCCACCTCGGAGCCGGCGAAGGCGCGGACGTCGAAGCCGGTGTTGGTGGTGAAGGCGCGCGGGCTGGCGTAGGCCCGGCTGAAGGTGTAGGCGACGGCCGCGGCGACCACGACCGCGGCCCCCAGGGCCGCCCCCAGCGAGCGCAGGTCCCGGGCCGGCCGGGGCCGGAAGAGGCCCAGGCGCCCCCACGCGCCGGCCAGCAGCCCGATCACCGCGGCCGTGATCGCGAACGGGCCCGCGGTGGGCGCGGCCAGGGGGGCGGGGAGCACGTAGGCCCAGATCAGGTTGGTCATCGCCCCGGTCGCCATCCCGACCAGCGGGCCGGCGAGGACGCCCGCCAGCACCGTCCCCAGGGAATCCATGTAGATGGGCAGCCGGAGGACCTGCTGCACCGTCGACCCCAGGGCGATGTTGAGCGCGACCGCCACCGGGATGAGTACCACCGTCCGACCGAGCCCAGGCGACATCCCGCTGTCGAGCCTACCGGAACGCCGGCCGGATCCTGCGCCCAAGCCTCGGATCGGGGATGATCCGCCTCTCCACGGCCGGCGTATCGCAGGGTGAGCCGCCGGCCGCCGGCCCTGCGGCAGCCCGCAAGTTCGCAGCCCTGGATTCGTTGACACGGAAGGTTCGAAGCCCACGATCCCGCCCACGGGCCCGCCGGAGGCCGTCCCCGTGAAACGCCGGGGCCGCCGCGGGCCCGGCGTCCCGATCGTTCCCGGCCGGATTCGCCAGGCCCGCCTGGAGCGGGGCCTGAGCCTCGCCGAGCTGGCCGGCGCCGAGGTCTCCCGGGCCTTCATCCACCAGCTGGAGCAGGGCCTGGCCCGGCCCTCCCTGCCCGTCCTGGAGATGATCGCCCAACGCACCGGGAAGCCCATCGGCTTCTTCACCAGCGGGCCCGAGACCCGGCCGACGGGCGCGGTCCCCGACCTGGCCGCGGAGCTCATGACCATGTCCAGGCGGCTCGAGCGGCTGGCGGCCGCGCTGGAGCTCTCCGAGGCCAACCGCGAGGGGGTGCGAATCGTGGTCGGCGCCCTCCGCCATGGCGCCCGTCTGCTCACCGCCGCGATCCGGGAACGGGGCCCGTCTCCCGGGGCCGCCGATGAGGACCGCCCCTGAATCCCACCCCCGTCCAGGGCCGCCCGTCCGGTGATCCCGCCTCGCCCGAGGCCTCCGCCGTCCGAGCCGGTCATGATGGGCTCGACGGTCGCTATACAGCGCTCGCTCTACAGGAGGCAGCCGGATGAAGCCTTCGCGTCTGCGCATCGTGCGAGCCCTGGCGGTGCTCGCGTTGCTCGCCGCCCTCAATGGAAGCTGGACCGCCTTCCCCCCCTGCTGCTGAGGGGAGGGGCCCGCCGGGGGGCACGGGGGGCCGGGCCGGGAGACTATAGTGATCTCCTGATGTCCGGCCCTTCCTACGCCAGGCGTGGACGGCGAAGGGGGATTCCCGTGCGGCCGGAGCTGGTTCGGAAGGCGCGTCAGGAGGCCGGTCTGAGCCTGGCCGAGGTGGCGGCCGGCGAGGTCACCCGGGCGGCCATCCACCTGGTCGAGACCGGCAGGATGCAACCCTCCCTCCGCACCCTGGAGCTGATCGCCCGCCGGACCGGGCGTCCCGTTTCCTACTTCCTGGCCACCGACCCGATCGAGGATGAGCTCCGCGTCCGGCGGGACGAGCTGGAGCGGCTGGTGGCGACCGAGGACTTCAGGGCCGCGATCGAGCACGGGCGGCGCCTCCTCGAGCACGACCTCCCGCCCGCGCTGGAGGCGGAGGTCCACCTCCTGGTGGGCAGCGCGCACGTGCGGATGCACGAGGGGAGCCGCGCCCTGCCCCACGTGCGCACCGCCCGGCGGCGCTTCGAGGAGATCGGAGACCCGCTCCTCCTCACCGAAGCCCTCGACCAGGAGGCCACGGCGCTGTTCCTGATCGGCGACCCGCGGGCGCTGCCCCGGGCGGTGGAGGCGCTCGAGCGCTGCGAGCGCCTGCGCCCTCCCGTCCCCGCCCTCCAGGTCCGCATCCTCCTCCACCTGGGGTCGATCTACTACCAGCAGGGCGACTGGGGGAACGCGGCCAGGTTCTACGAGGAGGGGCTGGAGGTGTCGACGGCGGCCCCCAACCCCCGCCACATCGCCATGATGCACGACGGCCTCAGCGTGGCCTACCAGCAGATGGGCGATTTCCCGGCGGCGCTGGCGGAGGCGCGGCGAGCGTTCACCCTGTACGCCATGGACCGGGACGAGCGCAGCCTGGTCCGCATCGAGGCCAACCTGGGCTACCTCCTCCTCCAGCAGGGGGAGATCGAGGCCGCGGAGGTCCACCTGCGGCGCTCGCTGGAGCTGTGCGAGCAGCGGGGCCTCGAGCACTGGGGCCGGGCGATCGTGCTCTGCCCCCTGGCCGAGCTCCACATCGCCCGGGGAGAGCTCGACCGGGCCGAGGCGCTGCTGGAGGAGGCGCACGCGATCGCCGTCGCGGGCGGAGAGCGCCAGGTGGCGGCCATGGCCCGGCGGCTGCAGGGGCGCGTGCACCTGCGCCGGGGAGACCACGAACGGGCCGACCGGTCCTTCCAGCAGGCGATCGCGATGCTCGGCGAACTCGAGGTGTCGGAGTGGCAGCGCGACTGTCTCATGGAGTACGCCCAGGCGCTCCAGGAGCGCGGAGAGTTCGAGCGTTCGATCGTGCACTGGCGAGCGGCGGCGGAGATCGGCCGGGGGCGGGGGACACGCTCGGGCGCGGCCATGGCCCGGCTGCACGGCGCCTGAACCGCACCCGGCCGCGAGACGGCCGCCGTGGCACCGGTCGGGCAGGGGGCCGGCAAATCGCTTCCCGACCGGCACGACGCCGCGGGTGGAGCCGACGGTGCGGGGGGCCCGCCCCTTGCGGAGACGGACCCCCTCATCCCCCACCACGCGGACGATGTCGTGGTCAGCTCAGGAGAGCACCTCCATCCTGCGCCCCTCCCGGGCCTCCGATCGATCCAGTTCCTCCAGCTGGAAGACGCTCTCGATGGAGTGCCCGAAGAGGCGTGCCAGACGGTAGGCGACCACCAGCCGCGGCTGGCACTTGCCGTTCTCGATGGCGTTCACCGACTGCCGGGAGAGCCCCACACTCTTCGCCACCTCGGCCTGGGACATGCGCCGCTCCTTGCGAAGGTGACGCAGCAGGTTCGGCCCGATGGGCTCGTCGTACGGCTCCACGCAGAGCTGTGCCAATCCCGATTTACCCCCACCACGCATAGTCCGAGTCCACTCCCGCTCCGGTCGTCGGCACGCTGCCCGGGACACCCTCCCCGTCGGAGCAGGGCGTTGCCACGCGCTCGGGTGCCGACAAGTATATGTCAAATTCTCCCATCCTCGACCGACCCTGTCCGGCCCTCGACCGATCACGCCGCGCGCCCACGCGAGGCCCGACCCGCGGTGCGTTCCAGCCCGACCCCACGTCCTGTGACCCGCAGCGAGACGCGCCGTCGGGGATGCCCCTCCGGCTTCCCTTCGGTACCAGCTTCCCGAAATCCCCCGTTCCTCAGTACAACCTGGGCAGACATCCTAAGACGCTGAACGCTGCTGTCAAGGGCCAGTGGCAAGTCAAGGCCCTGGCCGACCCTCCACCGCCGGCGTGGCGGCGACGCGATAGGCTGCTGGTGGTGAGTGAGCGAACGCGGGTGGCCCTCGACCGGCTCCGCGAGCGGGTGAGGCGGGACGTGGGACGGGACGGCCTCGACGCGCACCAGGTGGCCGCCGGCCACCTCGCCTGGGCGTTCGCCCGGGCCGAGGCGGCCGACGCCTGCTCCGAGTGGGCGTCCGAAGTCGGCGACGAGCTGGCCCACCGGCTCGCCGCCGCCGCCGAGGAGGAGGCGCTGGCCTTCGCCGAGGGGCGGAGCCTGGAGCTGGGGAACCGCGACCTGCGCACCCTCCTCGCCATCCGGCGCGACCTCCGGCCCACCGAGGACCTCGGCGCCGGCGAGGAGCACCGCCTGCTGCGGGCGACGTTGCGTGACTTCGCGGAGCGGGAGATCCGGCCTCTGGCCCGGTCCATCCACCGCGAGGATCGCGACCTGCCCGAGTCGATCATCCGCGGGGTGGCCGACCTCGGCCTCTTCGGTCTCTCCGTCCCCGAGGCGTACGGCGGCCTGCAGGGCGCGACCCCCGACCACCGGGCCATGTTGATCGCCACCGAGGAGCTGTCCCGCGCCTCCCTGGCCGCGGGCGGGAGCCTCATGACCCGGCCCGAGATCCTGGTCCGAGCGCTGCTCCGCGGCGGCACCGAGGAGCAGAAGCGGAGGTGGCTTCCCGCCATCGCCAGGGGGGAAGAGATGGTCGCCGTGGCCGTGACCGAGCCCGACCACGGGTCGGACGTGGCCGGCATCACCTGCCGAGCCGTCCCCCTTCCCGGGGGCGACTGGGAGATCACCGGCACCAAGCTCTGGTGCACCTTCGCCGGCCGGGCCGAGCTGCTCATGCTCCTCTGCCGCACCTCCGACGCCGGCCACCGCGGGCTCTCCCTGTTCGTGGTCGAGAAACCCGCCTTCCCCGGTCACGCCTTCGAGCACCGCCAGCCCGGCGGCGGGCTGCTCCGGGGGCAGGCCATTCCCACCATCGGCTACCGGGGCATGCACACCTTCGAGCTGGCCTTCGACCGTTACCGCGTGCCCGCCATCGCCCTGGTGGGTCAGGACGCGTGGCGGGACCGCGGCTTCTACCTGCAGATGGAGGGCTTCGCGGTCGGGCGCATCCAGACCGCGGCCCGCGCCGTGGGGGTCATGCAGGCCGCCCTGGAGGCGAGCGCCGCCTACGCCCTCGAGCGGCGCGTCTTCGGCCGCCCGGTGGCCGACCACCAGCTCCCCGCGGCCATGCTGGGCGCCATGGCCGCCAGGGTCGAGGCGGCGCGGCGCCTCAGCTACCGGGCGGCGCAGCGGCTCGACGGGGGCGACGGGCAGATGGAGGCCGCGCTGGCCAAGTTGCTCGCCTCCCGCGCCGCCGAGCTGGTCACCCGGGACGCCGTGCAGCTCCACGGCGCCATGGGCTACGGGGAGGAGAGCGAGGTGTCCCGCCACTTCCTGGACGCACGGGTCCTCTCCATCTTCGAGGGCACAGAAGAGGTGCTGGCGCTGCGGGTGATCGCCCGCAGCCTCCTGGCCTGACCGGCCGGTGGCACCGCCGGCCGGGGCCCGGCTCATCGTCGATTGACGGCGGTCGACGGATGGGCCGGGTCCCCCCACCGCTATGGAGGTTTGGTTCTACAATGCGGTGCGCGACGTCGCCGGCCATGGCGCTTCGCGTGGGGGCGCGTGCGCGTTCGACGTGGGGGAGCGCCTCACCTGCAGCACCGAGGAGGAGAAGCGGCTGAGCCGGCGGAGCATGACGGCGGACATCCGGGCCCCGGTCGGGCGTCCGGGGGGAGAAGGTGGAGGTCAGTGGCGCCGGCGAGGGGTGAGGCGCGGGTCGCTACCGCTCGGACGAGTCGTCGCCGGGGCTTGACCAGCGCCGAGGCGGCCGCGCGTCGGCCGCCCGGCGGCAACCGCATCGCCCGGCCCGTGGCCTGGCGGCTGCGCAAGTTCCTGCGCACCTCCCTGACCGAACGGCTGGTGGTGCTGCTTCTGCTCGTGAGCGCCGTCTACGTCGCCCTGGGAGAGTTCCGCGACGCCGCCGTCATGCTGGTCGTGGTGGTCGCCGTGGTGACGGCGGAGGCCTGGGTCCAGCTGCGCGCCGACCGCGCCATCGCCTCGCTCTCCCGGCTCTCGGCCCCTCGGGCGCTGGTCTGGCGGGACGGCCGGCTGAAGGAGGTCCCCCCCGACGAGCTGGTGCGCGACGACGTGATCCTGCTCACGGCCGGCTCCCGCGTGCCCGCCGACGCCCGGCTGGTCGAGGCCGAGGAGCTGCTCGTCGACGAGTCGCTGGTCACGGGCGAGTCCCAGCCGGTCGAGTACGACCTCCGGGCCGGGGGGCTGGCCGAGCTGCGGGCGGGCACCCACGTCCTGCGCGGTCATGCGGTGGCGACGGTGACGGCGGTCGGCCAGTCCTCGACCCTGGGTCGGGTGGCCTCGCTGGTCGGCGAGGCCGAGCCACAGAAGACCCCGCTCCAGGGCCAGATGTCGGAGCTGGCCCGACGGCTCCTGGTGGTCGCCGCCGTCGCCAGCCTGCTGGTCCCGGCCGTGGGGTGGCTCACCGCCGCACAGCCGCTGCGCGACCTCCTGCTCACCGGGCTCACGCTGGCCTTCGCCAGCGTGCCCGCCGAGCTGCCGGTGCTGGTGGTGGCGGTCCTGGGGCTGGGGTCGCTGCGCCTGGCCGCGCAGGGGGCGATCGTGCGCCGGCTCAGCGCCACCGAGACGCTGGGGACCACGACCCTCATCTGCACCGACAAGACCGGGACCCTGACCGAGAACCGGATCAGCCTCACCCAGGTGGTCACGGCCTCTCAGACCCTGGAGGGGCTCGACGCCAGCGAGGCCGAGCTGGACCGGGTGCGGCAGCTGGCCCGGCTGGCCAGCGAGGCCCAGACCGGCCAGGACACCCGGCTGGCCGACCCGATCGACATGGCGGTGTGCCGGGCGGCCAGGCCGGGCTGGCCGGAGCCGGCGGTCCGCTTCAGCTTCGACAGCGCCCG
>JAJPKS010000191.1 GCA_021323605.1 Bacillota bacterium
AAGGAGCGCACGCCGTCGTCGCGCGGCTTGCCGTCCACGTACCGGTCGTAGTCGGCCACCTGGTCGAAGGGGACGAACGGCTCCCCCGTCCGCGCCGCCCGCTCGCGTAGATAGGCGTCGAACATCTGCTTCCAGGCCGCGGCGTGGACCTTCGCCGTCTGGGTCAGGACCCCGTCCAGGTCGAAGAGGCAGGCGACCACCGTCGAGGGGAGACGGAGCCGGCTCATCCACGGCCTCCCGGCCGCGAACTCGTGCGCGGCCCCGACGGCCCGTCGCCAGGCCGCCCCCTTCCCATGCCAGGAGCCCAGCACATCGCCAGCACAGTGTAGATGGACGGCCCCGGCCCGAACCTCCACGGCCCGACACCCCGCCGGCGCCACCGCACCCGGCCCGCTCCACGGATCCCCGCCACGATGGCTCGGAGGTGAACCGGTCGGGGTCAGCGCAGACCCCGACCCGGCCGCGGTTCTCCGCACCTCGACCGGTGACCCGGCTCGAGGAACTCCACCGCTCCCGCCGCCAGCGCCGGGAGGGCCGTTCACGGACCGCCCTCTTCCGCGTTCGTCCCGACCTCCCCAAACGGGGGAGTCACCCCCACCTGAACGAGGAGTCGTCGTCGCCCCGGTTTTCCGGTATGGGTGACGTAGGCTGCATACAGGACGGCGGCTTCGATGTGATGTCAGGCGTCGGTCCGGTTCTCGAGGAGGAAAGCGATGGCCATCGACTTCACGCTCTCCCCGGAGCAGAAGAAGGTCCAGCTGGAGTCCCGACAGTTCGCCCAGAACGTTCTCGCACCCATTGTCAGGGAGGCGGATCGAGAACCCGATCCGCTGCGCGCTTTCCAGTTGACCAAGCCGGCCTACATCGCCGCCTACCGGGCCGGCGTGGCTTTTTGCATGTTGCCCAGGGAGTACGGTGGTGGAGGTCTCAGCAACGTCGAGCTGGTGCTGGCGGCGGAAGAGCTGTGCGCCGTCGATCCCGGATTCGCGTGCACGATCCTCGTCAACGGGCTGGGCCTCATGCCGGTGCTCTGGTACGGCTCCGAGGAGCAGAAGGATCGCTTCTTGCGCACCGCGACGGCAGATCCCCGAGGTGAGTACCTGGTCGGCTACGCGGTCAGCGAGCCACCGGGGACACCGGGCGGCACGGCCAACTTCGACACCCCCCTGCCCCATCCCGTTGGCATTGGCGTGACGGCCCGACGGGCGGGGGGCGACTACGTCCTCAACGGGCGCAAGTACTGGCCCTGCAACGTGGCCGGCTGGGACGGCAAGGGAGCCGACGTCAGCATCGTGGTCGTGCGCACCGACCCCGACCGATCGGGAACCGAGGGCCTGTCCGCGATCATGGTGGAACGAGGGACTGGTGGCGTCAGCTACCGCCTCATCGACAAGGTCGGCCACCGACTCACCCCCAACGCCGAGATCACCTTCGAGGACGCCCACGTACCCGCCCGGAACCTGGTCGAAGGAACGGCCGGCAACGGTGACCTCCTCATCAACCGCAACTTCGCCTGGTCCGGCCCCATCGCCGGCATCGCGGCCGTGGGCGTGGCCCGGTCGGCCTACGAAGAAGCGCTCCGCTTCTGCAAGACCTATACCGCCGGCGGACCTCGACCCATCATCAATTACCAGAACGTGGGCTACCTCCTGGGCGACGTCGCGGCGCGCATCGAGGCGGCGAGGTACTTTTGCTGGCGTGCGGCCAGCTACCTGGATCGTCACGACAACCACGGTGAGCTGATCGGCGCCATGTGCAAGGTCTTTTGCACGGAGCTGATGTTCGACACCGTCTACAAGTGCATGCAGGTGGTGGGCGTGAACTCGGCTGACCGCACGCACAACTTCGAGAAGTACCTGCGCGAGGCCGCCATCTTCCCCATCTACGACGCCGGCAACATGGGCATGCAGCGCCGCCGCGTCCACGGCGTGCTGGCCAGCCCCGACTTCAATCCGAGGGCGCTCATGGACGACGAGTTCGTGGAGTTCAAGAAGTCCATGGAGACCATCGACACCGTGCAGTCCCAGGAGCTGTCGGAGTTCGCCCGGGTGGGTGCGTAGCGGCGGTGGGCGGCACCCGGCCGATCCCGGGTTCGGGGCGCCGGAGGACGGCCCACCTCCCGGCGTCCCGATCGCGGCCCATGAGGGGTACGTCCGCCGGGGGCTCGAGGGCCAGATCGGGAACTGGGGCCAGCCGGCGGCCGGGTCAGCGGGGACGGGGCGCCGGGCGCCCGCCCGTCCCCTACGACCGCCGGGCCCTCGCGGCCGACCCTCTTAGGATGGAACCGGGACGTCGCCGTGATCAAGGTGGCCGTGGTCGACGATCACCCGGTGGTCCGAGCCGGAATGATCACCTTGCTCGAGAGGTCGGGGACCTGCCGGGTGGTGGGCGAAGCGGGCAGCGCCCGAGTCGCCTTTCGCCTCCTGCCCGAGGTCGAGCCTGACGTCGTGGTCCTCGATCTCAGGCTCCCCGACAGCCAGGGTTGCGCCCTGGTGCGCGAGCTGCGGAAACGCCTGCCCCGAAGCCACCTGCTGGTGCTGACCGCCTACGAGGAGGTGGGCGTGGCTCGAGAGGCCCTCCACCTGGGCGCGCGGGGCTACCTGCTCAAGGGGGTGGCCGCCAGAGAGCTCCTGCGGGCCATCACCCAGGTGGCGGCGGGCCGGCGGGTCATCGATCCGGCGCTGATCGGCCAGCTCTGGGACCTCCAGGACGAGCCCCACCTGCCCACCGAGCGCGAGGTCGAGATCCTGCGGCTGCTCGCCCGCGGCCGCAGCAACAAGGAGATCGCCCGCGACCTCCACGTCTCGCAGGAGACGGTCAAGTTCCACCTCAAGAACCTCTTCCGCAGGCTCGACGTCCACACCCGGACCGAAGCCGTGGTCACCGCCACCCGCCGCGGCTACCTCGATCTCCAGAGGTGACGGATCCGTGACGCAGCCGGAGACGGTGTTCCGCGTCGGGACCGGGACCGGAGGCGCCCTCCTCCTGGCCGGACGGCCCCTGCGGCGGCTCCTCCAGTCCAGCCTCACCACCATCGGCCACGTTGCCGGAACGCGCATGGCCTCCCTGCACGTGGTCAGCGGCGACGACCTGGTGCACGTCAGCTCGACCGGCCTGAGCCCCGACTACGTACGGGCGATGGCCCGCATCCCGGTGGGCGTGGGGTGTTGCGGCGTGGCCGTGGCCGAGGCCCGGCCGGTGGTGGTGGAGGACGTCCCCTGCTCGCGCGTCATGTCCGCCTTTCAGTGCCTGTGCGAGAAACACGGGCTGCGGTCGGTCTGGTGCCTGCCACTGCTGGCCGGCGACAACCGCGTCCTGGGCGGCCTCGCCGTCTACCACGACCGCCCCTTTCGGCCCAGCCTGGAGGTGGCCCGGGAGGTGGAGGTCTACGCCGATACGGTGGCCGCGGCCCTCGAGTTCGGCCTCCACTCCGTCCATGGCCACGTCCGGCCGCCCCCATTCCCCGAGGGCACCCGGCGTATGGCGGCCGGCTTCATCGACGTCCAGGAGGCGGAGCGGCAGCGGGTCGCCGAAGAGCTGCACGACGAACTCATTCAGGACCTGGTGGGCATCCAGCTCACGCTGGCGTGTGCGCCGGGGGCCGAGGCCGACCCCTCCCTGCTGCAGGCGGCCACCTCCCTGGGCGCCCTCGTGGCCCGGCTCCGGGAACTCATCTTCGAACTCCACCCCCTGACCCTGGAGTCGGAGGGGCTGCCGGGCACGGTGGACGCGCTGCTGGCCCGGCTGGAGACGCAGACCGGCATCGAGACCCGGTTCCATTGCCACCTGGCGGGCCGGGTGCCGATGGTCTGCGAGCGCCTGGCCTACCGGGTCATCCGCGAGGGCATCCAGAACGTGAAGCGTCACGCCGCGGCCAGCCGGCTGACCCTGGACCTCGCCTGCCGGGACGGTCACCTCGAGGTCACGCTCGCCGACGACGGGGTGGGGTTCGACCCCCAGCTCTCCTTGAGCCTCAACCATTTCGGCCTGGCCTCCATCCGTCACCAGGTGGCCAGCGTGGGCGGCGCCCTGGAGACGATCAGCGCCCCGGGACGGGGAACGACGCTCAGGGCCAGGATCCCCATCTCGCTGGAAGTCGAGACGCCCACGGCGCACCGGCCCGGACCGCCGTGATGCCCGGGGCCGCGTCTCATGCACGCGCCTCCCGGCCGGGTGACCGGCTGGCGCGCACGACGAAGGCCGGGGTGTGAGCCCCGGCGAAACCCCGGGGCACCCTGCCCCCTACACCGCCGTGCCGATCGACGCACAACGAAGGCCGGGGTGTGAGCCCCGGCGAAACGTTCTCGCCCGCCACGCACATGGTTACTTCAGGTACGCACAACGAAGGCCGGGGTGTGAGCCCCGGCGAAACCGGCGGCTGCGCGGGTGTGACCGTGACCGGAGTCACCACGCACAACGAAGGCCGGGGTGTGAGCCCCGGCGAAACCCGCGCGGCTGAGCCGGACCCTGCCCCCAGCCGCGCCCGCACAACGAAGGCCGGGGTGTGAGCCCCGGCGAAACCATGGCTGCTGTGAACCAGCAGCATGCCCCGATCAGTCGCACAACGAAGGCCGGGGTGTGAGCCCCGGCGAAACGGTGCGCTCGCCGGTGTCGGCGAGCGTGACGTCGAGCACGCACAACGAAGGCCGGGGTGTGAGCCCCGGCGAAACCACAGGTTCAGCGCGTACGAAGACGAAGCGCGACGCCTCGCACAACGAAGGCCGGGGTGTGAGCCCCGGCGAAACTTTAGCCGCCCTTCCTGCTACGCGATTTTGATCAGCGCACAACGAAGGCCGGGGTGTGAGCCCCGGCGAAACCCTCCCTGCAGGGTGTGTTAGCTGGTCGGTTCGGGATCGCGCACAACGAAGGCCGGGGTGTGAGCCCCGGCGAAACTCGGCGCGCTGGGCGGGATGTCGGCGGCGGTGACCGAGTCCGCACAACGAAGGCCGGGGTGTGAGCCCCGGCGAAACGAGCCAGGGGACGTCGTCCTGCCGACGGACGCGCAACGCACAACGAAGGCCGGGGTGTGAGCCCCGGCGAAACC
>JAJPKS010000287.1 GCA_021323605.1 Bacillota bacterium
CCATCGACGCCTCCACCACCCACCTCTACGAGCCCGGCCTGCGCCAGCACATCCGCAACGCCCTCGGCTACGGCGCCACCAAGGAGGAGGTGATGGAGGTGCTGGAGCTGACCAGCGTGCTCGGCATCCACACCTGCACCATGGGCGTGCCCGTCCTCCTGGAGGAGCTGGCGGCCCGCTCGGTGACGACGGGATGAGCGCGAAGGGGACCCCGCCGCCCGGCCGGGCGCCCGCACTGGAGGGGCGCATCGCCGTGGTCACCGGAGCTGCCCGTGGCATCGGCCGGGCCACCGCCGTCGCCCTGGCCGGGGAGGGTGCCGAGGTGGTCGGGATGGACGTCCTCGACCTCCGGGAGACGGTGGACGAGGTGCGGGCCGCCGGGGGCCGCGCCCGGGCCGTGCCGGTGGACGTGAGCGATCGCGAAGCCGTGCAGCGGGCCTTCGCCGCCGCGGTCCCCGGGGGTCGGCTCGACATCCTGGTGACCGCCGCAGGCGTCTACGGGAGCACCACGGGCATCGACGGCCTCGACCAGGCCGAGCTGGAGGCCGTGCTGGCGGTCAACCTCAAGGGCACCCTGTGGTGTGTGCAGGCGGCGCTCCCGATGATGCGAGGACACGGGGGCGCGATCGTCTGCATCGGCTCGGTGGCCGGCAGGGTCGGGGGAGTGCTGGCCGGGCCGCATTACGTCGCCAGCAAAGGTGCGGTGCACGCGCTCGTGAAGTGGGTCGCGAAGACCCAGGCCGCCCACGGGGTGCGCGCCAACGCCGTGGCCCCGGGCGCGGTGGAGACGGAGATGATCCGGGGCAAGGGCTACACCCCCGACTACTGCCCGATGGGTCGGCTGGGCCGGCCCGAGGACGTCGCCCAGGCGGCGCTCTTCCTCGCCTCTCCCGCCTCCGACTACGTGACCGGGACGGTGCTGGACGTGAACGGCGGGTACTTCATGGGTTCCTAGGGGGCATTGGGATGCAACAGGTGCTGCAGGACGAGGTGGCCATCGTCACCGGCGCCGGCTCGGGGATCGGCCGGGCGACGGCGCTGCTGCTGTCGCGGGCCGGGGCTCGGGTGGCCTGCTTCGATCAGGACGAGGGCGCGGCCCACGGCACCAGCTCGGAGATCCAGGCCGGGGGCGGCCGGGCGACGGCGATCGTCGGCGACGTGGCTGAGGAGGCCCGGGTGGGAGCCGCGGTCGAGCGGGCGGAGCGGGAGCTGGGGCCGCTGCGCATCCTCGTCAACGCGGCCGGGATCGTGGTCCGCAAGAACCTGCTCGAGACCAGTCCCGAGGAGTGGCGGCGCGTCCTCGACGTCAACCTGACCGGCTACTTCCTTTTCCTGCGGGCGGCGGTGCCGCGCATGGAGGCCGCCGGCGGGGGGCGGATCGTGCAGGTCGCCTCGATCGCTGGCCACACCGGGTACGGCTACGTCGCCTACACGGCGACCAAGGGCGGGGTGCTGGCCATCACCCGTCAGTTGGCCTCGGAGCTGGCGCCGAAGCGCATCCGCATCAACTCGATCAGCCCCGGGGTCATCGAGACCGGGCTCAACCGCGACACCTTGGCCGACCAGGCGATCAGGGAGGCCACGGTGGCCAACACCCCCTGGGGGCGCCTGGGCCGGCCGGAGGACATCGCGCAGGCGGCGCTGTTCCTGGTCAGCCCGGCCTCCGACTTCGTCACCGGGACGGACCTGGTGGTGGACGGCGGGATGATCAGCTGCATCCAGTGGGGGGCCGCCCGGCGCTCCCTTCACAGCTTCCACGCCACCCAGGGCTAGGCGATGTTCAATTTCTCCGCCATCCTCGAACGCAACCGGGAGCGGTGGCCGGACCGCGAGGTCATCGCCTACGGCGATCGACGCATCGACAATCGGACGTTGTTCGAGCGCGTCAACGCGCTGGCCCGAGGGATGAGAGAGCTGGGCATCGGGCGGGGAGCGGTGGTGGCGCTCCTCCTCTACAACTGCCCGGAGTTCCTGGAGGTGACCTTCGCGGTCAACAAGCTGGGCGCGGTCTGGTTGCCCCTGAACTACCGGCTGGCGGCGGCGGAGTGGCGGTACATCCTGGGCCACGCGGGGGCGGAGGCGATCGTGACCGAGCCCGAGTTCGCGCCCTCGATCGACGCCATCGCCGAAGAGCTCCCCGCACTCCGGCACCGCGTGCTGGTCGGGGCCGGCGCCGACCGGCCGTGGATCGCCTTCGAAACCCTGGTCGAGCCGTACCGTGGGGAGCGGGTGGCCGACGCCGAGGTCGAAGAGCACGACCTCCAACGGCTCATGTACACCTCCGGGACCACCGCCCGCCCCAAGGGCGTGATGATCACCTACGGAAACCTGCTCTGGAAGAACGTCGGCCACATCCTCGAGTTCGGGATCACCTCGAGCGACCGCACCCTGGTCGCCGGCCCGCTCTACCACGTGGGGGGCATGGACCTCCCGGCCAGCGCCGTCCTCTACGCCGGCGGCAGCCTCGTCCTCCTGCGCAAGTTCGAGGCCCGCGAGGCCCTGGCCGCCATCCAGGCGGAAGGCATCACCAACCTCTGGCTGGCCCCGGCCATGGTCAACATGGTCCTACAGCTCCCCGACCTGGAGGCGTACGACACACGCTCCGTGCGCTTCATCATCAACGGCGGGGAAAAGATGCCGGTCCCACTCATCCAGCGGGTCCTCCGCGCCTTCCCCAACGCATGGTTCTCCGACGCCTACGGCCTCACCGAGACGGTGTCCGGGGACACCTTCATGGACCGTGAGCACGTGATCTCCAAGATCGGGTCGGTCGGCAAGCCGGTCGTCCATCTCGCGGTTCGGGTCGTCGACGAGGAGGGGCAGGAGGTCCTGCCCAACCAGCTGGGCGAGGTGGTGCTTCGAGGCCCCAAAGTGTTCAAGGGCTACTGGCGAGACCCGGAGGCGACGGCAGCCGCCATCCGGGACGGCTGGTTTCACACCGGGGACATCGGGCGGATCGACGAAGACGGCTACCTCTACATCGAGGATCGCAAGAAGGATCTCATCATCTCCGGCGGGGAGAACATCGCCTCCTCCGAGGTGGAGCGCGCCCTGTACGAGCATCCGGCGGTCGTGGAGGCCGCGGTCATCGGCATCCCCGATCCACGCTGGGGCGAGGTCCCCAAGGCCTTCGTCGTCCTCAGGTCGGGGGCCGAGATCACCACCCAAGATCTCATCGAGCATTGCCGCCAGCGCCTGGCCAGGTTCAAGGTCCCGAAGCAGGTGGAGTTCATCGATGCGCTGCCGCGCAACCCCTCCGGCAAGGTGCTCAAACGCGAGCTTCGCGAGCGCACGAGTGCGGTGGGCACCGGATGACCTCCGGGGCGCCCGGGGCGGACCTGCGCCGGAAGGTCGCCTGGGTCACCGGTGCCGGGCGGGGGATCGGTCGGGCCATCGCCCAGGGCCTGGCCGCGGCTGAGGCTCGGCTGGTGCTGACCTCGCGCACCGCGGCGGAGCTGCAGGAGGTCCGAGAGGCCCTTCCAGGGGCCGAGGTCGTGATCGAGCCGGGCTCGGTCGCCTCCGCGGCCGACGTGCGGAGGATCGTCGACCGGACGCTGCGGCGCTTCGGCCGACTCGACGTCTTGGTGCACTGCGCCGGCATCAGCCCCATCTTCAAGCCCTCCGAGTCCGTCGAGGACGAGGAATGGCTGGAGATCATCGACACCAACCTCACCGGGACCTTCTACTGCTGTCG
>JAJPKS010000025.1 GCA_021323605.1 Bacillota bacterium
GCCCGGGTGGAGTCGATGGGGAAGAAGGAGACGAAGAGCCCGTTCTCGTGCGCGAAGCGGGTCGACTCGATGGTCAGCTCCAGGGCCCGTTCGTACTCCCAGCGGTAGGCGTACTGGATGATGTGCTCGCTGGACGGGATCTCCATGACGATGGCGTCGACGCCCGCGTCCAGCGCCCGCTTGACGTCGTCGACCATGCAGCGTGAGAAGGCGAAGATGCGCGCCGGGAGGCCAGCCCGGGCGATTCGCCGCACCGCCTCGGCGTCGGCCGGCGACACCGCCGGCAGACCGGCCTCGATGCGCTGGACGCCGGCCTCGGCCAGCGCCTCGGCGATGCGCAGCTTGTCATCGGGGGTGAACTCGACCCCAGCCTGCTGCTCGCCGTCGCGCAGGGTCACGTCGTGGACGTCGAGACGCTCCGGCGGCGAGAACTCCGCCACCACCTCCGGCTGGTAGTTCCAGGGGCTGACGAAGTACTGGTCGGTCTTCCACGGTTGGTCGGCCATCGGATCACCTCCGTGTCCACGAAACTCGGTTTTCGGCGCGGCTCCGTTCACGGGCAGACGACGACCCGACCTCGGACGTCGCCCGCTCGCAGCAGCTCCAGGGCCCGGTTCACCTCGGCCAGTGGCAGCCGCTCCATCACCCGGGGTCGGACCTTTCCCTCCTCCACGGCGCGCAGGGCGGCCCGGGCGTCCTCGCGGCTCCCGTTGCGGGAGCCGGGCAGGGTGATCTCGCCCAGGACCAGCCGGGCCGAGTCCAGGCCGTACTCTAGGCCCGGCCGGTAGCCGCAGCAGACCAGCCGTCCCCCCGGACGCAACGTGGCCAGGACGGCGAGGAAGCCCTCCCGGGAGCCGGAGGCCTCGAAGCCCACGTCGGCGCCCTCGCCGGCCCAGGCCCGCACCCGGTCGACGTCGTCGGGCGCCACCGCCAGCTCGGCTCCGACCTCGACCGCGAGGTCGCGATGGCTCGCCACGGGGTCGATCGCCGCCACCCGGGCCCCGAGCGAGCGGGCGATCTGGACCCCGCTGAGGCCCAGACCCCCGGCGCCGCCCACCACCACCGTCTCCCCGGCTCGCACGGCGGCCCGCCGGACCAGCGCCCGCCAGGGCGCCGTGACCGCGTCCATGGCGACACCGGCCAGCTCGAAGGGCAGGCCCTCCCCGAAAGGGAGGAGGTTGCGGGCGGGGACCACGACGTACTCCGCCAGCCCCCCGTCGCGGTCGAAGCCGATCCGCCGGGAGGCGGGACAGAGGGTGTCCTGTCCCAGCCGGCACCAGAGACAGGTTCCGCACGGGTCGTACACGTAGCAGGCCACGCGCTGTCCCGGCGCCATGCCCTCCACTGGCGAGGCCAGCTCGCCTGCGACCTCGTGGCCGGGGACGATGGGGAGGGGGGTGGTGGAGAACGCCCCCGAGGTGATCTTGAGGTCGGTGCCGCAGATGCCCACCGCCCGGACCCGGACCAGGGCCTCGCCCGGGCCGGGCGTGGGGTCCGGCAGCTCGCCCACCTCGAGCGGGGCGCCGAAGCGGCGCAGGACGGCCGCCCTCATCCCTCCACCTCCGGGACGGGCTCGTAGCCGGCCTCGGCCAGGCTGCCCACCCCCAGGTACGCCCCCACCACCTCGACCGTCTCCGCGCCCTGGTTGCGCAGCCAGTGCACGGCCCCGGCGGGGACGAACTGGGCGGTGCCGGCCGGGACCTCCCGCTCCTCGCCCTCGGCCCCCACCGTCGCCCGCCCGCGCACCACGTAGAGCACCTCGTCGGCGCGGGGATGGCGGTGGGGCCGGTGGGCCGCTCCGGCCGGGAAGAGGGTCCGGAAGAGACAGGCCGAGCGGACGCCGCCGCGCTCCTCGCCGACGAGGAAACGGATGTCGAGGCCGTGCCACCCCTCCTCGTCCCGCACCGGCGCCGACGGCACCTCGTCGACGTGGACCAGGAGGGGGGCGGGACGGTCGAGATCGCGCTCCGACATGACTCAGCGACCCCCCTCGGCCTCGGCGCCGGCGGCCCCGAGCGGCGGGACGGGCTCGAAGCCGTAGAGCCGGGCCGGGTTCTCCTCCGCCACCCGGCGCGCCGTCTCCGGGTCGAGGGCCGCGCAGAGCTCGGCCCAGGGCCGGGGGCTGGCCATGTCGAAGGGGAGGTCGGTGCCCACGACCACGTTCTCCGCCCCCACCCGCGACACCAGGTAGGACAGGGCCAGCCGGTCGTGGGTGATGGTGTCGAACACGAGACGACCGAGGTAGGCCCAGGGGTCGGCGGGCGCCTCCGCCAGCTCGGGACGGACGGCGCGCGCGTGCCGGAGACGGCCGGCCTGGTAGGGGAAGTACCCGCCGGCGTGGACCAGCACCAGGACCAGCTGCGGGTGACGGTCGAGCAGACCGGCGCAGATCAGCCGCTCGATCGCGACCGTGGTCTCGAGCTGGTTCCCGATCACGTTCTGCAGGTACCAGTCGCCCAGGGCCGGATGGGCCGGGTTGTAGGCGGGGTGGATCATGACCGGCAGCCGCAGGCGCTCCGCCGCTGCCCAGAACGGCTCCAGGGCCGGGTCGTCGAGGCGCTGGCCGGCCACGTTGCTCGCCACCTCGACCCCCACGCATCCGGCGCGACGCTGTTCCTCCAGCACCTCGGCCGCCCGTCGCGGCCGGCGCAGGGGCACGTGGGCCATCCAGCGCAGCCGGTCGGGGCTGTGGGCGCAGAAGTCGCGCAGCCCGGCGTTCACCGCCGCGCACATGGCCTCGCCGGCCTCGGGATCGACCTCGTAGTAGAAGAGCGGCGGGGCCACCGAGACCACGGCCGCCTCCAGCCCGCCGGCCTCCAGCTCGGCCAGCTTGGCCGCGGGATCGTAGAAGGAGCGCACCAGGGTATAGGGGACGTGGGCGCCGCCGCTGATGCGATCCCCCTGGATGGTGACCCCGTAGACCGGCTCCCGCCGGAGCAGGTCGAGCGCCGGCTCGGGCATGGCGTGGTTGTGGACGTCGATCCTCATCGCTCTCCTCGGTTGTCGTCGTCGGCTCGCGCCCGGATCAGGTCGGCGAGGCGCAGGCGGTGGGAATCCTGGGCGCCGTCCGAGTGCAGGAAGGACAGGCAGTCGCGCAGGCACTTCTCGACCCCCGCCTCCTGCGACATGATGGCCAGGCCCCCGTGGATCTCCATCGCGGAGAGGCACACCCGGACGGCGGTGTCGGCCGCGACCAGCTTGGCCGCGCTGCCCAGCCGGTGGTCGTAGAGGGGATCGTGCTCGACCGCCCAGGCGGCGCGCCAGATCAGGCTGCGGGCCGCCTCCAGCTGGGCGTGCATCTCGGCCAGACGACAGGCCACGTTGGCGTGCTCGATCAGGGGCCGGCCCCCCTGGACCCGGCTGCGGGCGTGCTCGACCGCCATCTCGTAGGCGGCTCGGGCCGTTCCCAGGGTGGTGGCGCCCGCCTCGATGGCGCTCTCCTTCAGGATCTCGCGCGTCCCGGCGAAGCCGCGGTGGGCCTCGCCCACCAGCCGCCAGGGCTCGAGCACCACGTTCTCGAAGCGCAGGGCGGCGTTGTTGATGGTGCGCTGGCCGATCTTCTCGTGCACCTGGACGACCTCGAACCCGGGCAGCCCCGGCTCGAGCAGGAACGCGCTCGTCCCCTCCGGCGCCGGCCGGGCCGGGTCGGTGCAGGCGAAGACGAGGTAGAAGCCGGCGTCGGCCCCGTTGGAGATGAAGCGCTTGAACCCGTTGAGGACCCAGCTGCCGTCGGGTCGCGGCTCGGCCCGGGTCTGGAAGCGGAAGTCGGGCCAGGGGATCATGTAGTCGGAGCCGGTCTCGGGCTCGGTGAAGCAGATCGCCAGCACGCAGCGAGGGTCGGCCAGGAACCGGTCCAGGAAACGCCGCCGGGTCTCGCCCCCGGCCAGCCGGGCCAGGATCCGCTGCACCTTGAGGGTCTGGTCCAGGATCACGGCGAAACCCATGTCGCCCCAGGCCAGCTCCTCGATGAGGACGCAGAGGCCGAGCACGGTGGCACCGCCGCCGCCGTCCTCCCTGGGGAGCCCCAGGGTGCGCCAGCCCCGCCTGGAGGCCTCTTCGACCAGGTCCCAGGCCACGCGCCGGGCGGGGTCGGGAGCCCATTCCATGCTCGCCGCCCGGGGCCGCAACTCCCGGGCGGCGAAGGCGCGGGCCTCCCGGCGCAGGCGCTCCAGGCCGGGGCCGAGTTCGAAGCGGGGGCCCGGCTCCGGGCCCGGGGAGAGGTCCTCGGGCGCGTCACGAACCGCGTCGGACATGTCTTCCCTCCCCCGGCCGGGGGTCTCCATACCGTCTGGCGCGGGACTCCCGGTGGAGGCCGGCGAGGTCGCCTCCGCCCTCGCTTCGGTCCGGCACCGGGCTCCGCGCCGGCTCACAGCATGATCCGGCCACCGGCGACGTCCAGGGTCACCCCGGTCAGCCACGACGAGCTGTCCGAGACGAAAAAGAGGGTGGCGAGGGCGACGTCCTCGGGCGTGCCCAGGCGGCCGAGGGGGGCCATCTGCGCCACCTCACGCTGCCGCTCCTCGGGCATGATGCGACGCACGCGCTCGGAGAGGACCGTGGCCGGGGCGACGCAGTTGACCCGGACCCCGTAGGCGCCGACCTCCTTGGCCACGTGCCGGGTGAACATGGCGATGCCGGCCTTGGAGGCGGCGTAGGAGGCGGTGGTCAGGATGTCGAGGAAGCGGGCGGCGTTGGAGGCCATGGTGACGATGGCCCCCCGCCGGCGCTCGATCATCCCGGGAAGGAAGCTCTTGACGGTGAGGAAGGTGGAGGTGAGGTTGGAGTCGATCACCTCGTGCCATTCCTCTTCGCTGATGAGGTGGGCGGGCGTGTAGCGGCCGAAGCCACCGGCGAAGGCGACCAGGATGTCGGCGGGCCCGAAGGCCCGCTCGGTGTGCTGGCGCAGACGTTCGACCTCGTCGAACCGGGTGCAGTCGGCGCTGACCCCGATCGCCTGGCCCCCCGACTCGACGATGCCCGTCACCACCCGATCGATCGCCGCCTGGTCGCGACCGCCGACCACCACCCGGCTGCGATTCGTGGCCAGCATGCGGCAGGTGGCGGCGCCGATCCCCCGGGAACCGCCGGTCACCACCGCGACCTTCCCGGCCAGGTCGGGGTAGGTGGGGATCGCCACCCCGTCGACCGTGGCCTCAGCCACGGGCCCTGCTTCCCAGGTCGTTGACCGGGCAGCGGGGTGGCTCTCCCCGGACCGCCCGGGCGACCTCCTCGGCCGCTCGTTGTCTGAGTTCATGCTCCGCCTCCTCGGAGTAGAACGCCATGTGCGGGGTGATCAGCGCCCGCGGGTGCCGGCGCAGGGGATGGTCGGCGGGCAGGGGCTCGACCTCGGTGACGTCCAGGGCCAGGGCCGAGAGCCGGCCCTCCTCCAGCCCCCGCCGGGCCGCCTCCAGGTCCACCAGACCGCCCCGGGCGGTGTTGACGAGCACCGGCGCCCGCCGCATGGCGGCCACGGCCGCGGCGTCGATGAGATGGCGGTTCTCGGGCGTCAGGGGTGCGTGCAGGGAGATGAAGTCGGCCTCCGAGATGGCCTCGACGAGGCTCGACGCCCGCTGCACCCCCTCCAGATCCCAGGGCGAGAGGTAGGGGTCGAAGCCGATCACCTCGAGGCCGAAGGCGCGGGCACGGGCGCCGACCCGGCGGCCGATGCGCCCGATACCCACCAGCGCCAGGCGGCGGCCCTGGATCCGCCGGATGCCGCCACGCGGCACCTGCCAGGCGCCCTCCCTGACCTCGCTCGCCGCCTGGACCACGCCGCGGGCCGCGCAGAGCAGGAGGGCCAGGGTGTGGTCTGCCACCTCGTCGAGGCAGTAGTCGGGCACGTTCGTGACCTGGACGCCGTGGCGGGTGGCGGCCTCGACGTCGATGTTGTCGACGCCGATGCCGCAGCGTGCGATCACGCGGCAGCCGGCCTCGGCGGCGGCCACGATCACCGGCTCCGTGATCCGGGCGTAGACGACCAGGAGGGCTGTGGCCGAACGTGCCTCCCGGGCCAGGGTGGCCTCGTCCGTGGCCGGGGCGGGCACCAGGTCCAGGCCCAGGGGCTCCAGGACGGCTCGCTCGACGTCGAGCGAGCCGAACACGGTGACGGTGTCGGTGACGAGCACGCGCTCGGGCATGGCTGCAGCGCCCTCCGACCTCAGGAGAGTGCCTCCTCGTCGAAGGGGTACTTGGTGAAGATCACCGGCCCGTCCTTGGTCACCAGCAGGTTCTCCTCCAGCCGGACGGTCTGCTCCAGGCCGGGATGGCCGGCGAAGGTCTCGGCGGCGAAGTACATGCCCTCCTCGAGCGGCACCGGGTACTCCAGGGAGTAAGCGCGGGAGATCCACATGCCCTCGTAGAGCGAAAGGCCGATCGAGTGGGCGAACTGCTGCAGGGTGACCGTCTTGTACTCGTCGTCGGCGTAGGTCGGGAGCCGGGCGGCGACGTCGGCCGTGGTGTTGCCGGCCTTCATCATCTCGATCGCCGCGTACATGGTCTCGTGGCACTCCTTGTAGAGGTCCTTCTCCTTCGGCGTCCACTTCC
>JAJPKS010000180.1 GCA_021323605.1 Bacillota bacterium
CTCTCCCGCTGGCTCACGATCGCCGGTCTGGGCATGCTCGCCGTGTTGACCCTGGTGTCGGTCGTGATCGTGATGAACAGCATCCGAACCGCCGTCTACCACCGCCGCCAGGACATCGAGGTGATGAAGCTGGTGGGGGCCACGGAGTGGTTCGTGCGCTGGCCCTTCCTGGTCGAGGGGCTGATGACCGGCGTTATCGCCTCGGCCCTCGCGCTGGCCGTGCTCGTGCTGGCCTATCGGCCCTTCGTGGACACCTTCCAGGCCGCCCTCTTCTTCCTGCCCCTCTCCTACGACCCGACGTTCGTGAGCACGCTCGGCCAGGAGCTGCTCGCGGCCGGGGCCGTGCTGGGGGTGGTGGGCAGCTACGTGAGCGTGCGCCGGTTCGTCAGGATCTGAGCCGGTCCGATCCGGAACCGTGCCGGGGCGCGCGGCCGCTTCGCCCGATTCGGGCCCTCCGCGCCCGGCGCACGTCCGGCCCGAATCCGCTTAGCTATCACTCGTGAGCATCCTGCGCCGTGTCCTGCTCGGCGTCGGCGCTCTGGCCCTGGTGGCGGTCTCGTTCGGGGCCGGCGTCACCACCGAGCAGGCCCATCCCGAGTTCTTCACCTGGTTGCCCGCCCTCCCCGGGGGCGCGGATCGGACCTCGGTGAACCAGGCGTACCAGCTGATCCGGGCCGACTACTACGACCCCCGCGTCGACCCCCGCAAGCTGTCCGGCGCCGGTATCGGCGCCATGGTGAGCTCGCTGGGAGACCCCTACAGCCGCTACCTCGACCCCCAGCAATACCGTCAGCAGCAGGACTTCTACGCCGGCCGCTACCGCGGCATGATCGGCATCTCCGTGACCTTCCAGGGCGGCTACCCCGTGGTCGCCGGGCTGCTCCCGGGGTCCCCGGCCGTGGCTGCCGGGCTGGAGACCGGAGACGTGATCCTGCGCGCCGGCGGCACCGATCTCCACGGCCTTGCTCCCGACCGGGTCTCGGCGCTCATCCGCGGCCCGGTGGGCTCCCGGGTCATCCTCACCGTCAGCCGGGGCGGCGTCGAACGCGAGCTCACGGTGACCAGGGGGAGCTTTCGGAGCCCGACCGTCGAGTCGACGCGCCTGGCCGGTGACGTTCTCTACCTGCGCGTCTACGACTTCGGCGACGGCACTCAGCGCGAGTTCGACCAGCGCCTCAGGGCCGGGCTCCCCGGGGCACGGGGGGTGATCCTTGATCTGCGCGGGAACGGCGGCGGCTACGTCGGCGCCGCGGTGGCGGTCATCAGCCGCTTCGTCCGCAGCGGAGAGGCGATGGAGCAACGGGGCCGGAACGGCGCCACCGTCCGGACCGCGGTGGGTGGCGATCACCCCGCCGCCAGCCTCCCCCTGGTGGTGCTGGTCAACGGCGACACCGCCTCGGCGGCCGAGATCGTGGCCGGCTCGCTCCAGGCTCACCACCGGGCCCGGCTGGTGGGGACCAGGACCTTCGGCAAGGGCTCCGTGCAGGAGGACTATCCGCTCGCCAACGGCGGCGATCTCCACCTGACCGTGGCCCACTGGTACCTGCCCAACGGACGGTCCATCCAGGGACGGGGCCTGACGCCGGACGTGCAGGTGCCGCTGGCCGCCCCTCAGGACATGTTCGACGTGGTCCGGCCGCAGCGCGGATACGCAGCCGACGCCCAGCTCCTGCGGGCGCTGGAGCTGCTGCAGGGTGGCCAGTAGACTGTTTCGGGCCCCGGGCGGTTAGCTCAACCGGCCAGAGCGCCTCGCTTACACCGAGGAGGCAGGGGGTTCGAGTCCCTCACCGCCCACCAGGTCCAGGTCCGGTCTGCGAAGATGACCCCACGCGCGTTACCCGGGAACGCCGTCCCGGAGCGCCGTTCGAGGAGGGCAGGGGGGCGACCGCCGGAGGGACGGCGACGGCCGTGTCCGGGCCGACCCGGGAGCGGTCAGGTGCGGGCGGTCTGCGGGACCTGGGCGGGCGCGAGCGCCCGGATGCCGGGGAGCGCGAAGTCGGCCAGGTTGTACGTGCAGATGTCGGCGATTCCATGGCACCGCATCTGGGCGGCGAGGAACAGGTCGAAAACGTCGGCGCCGGTGCGAGGATGGTGACGAGGAGCCGGTCCATCTCGACCAGCGTGTCGTCGGGAACCGGCCGAACTTCGATCAGCCGCCGCAATGCCGCGAACGTGACCCGCGCCTGCTCGGGGGACAGGGGAGCGGATACCCGTCGTGAGGAGGTCACGATCGGGAGCCATTCGGCCAGGACCTGGGGCAGCAACACCGCTCGGATACGCCCCTGCCCGGCCCGGTCGACCACGCGCCGGCTGTCGGGCCGCGCCCGGTGACGCCGGAGCGACCGCGGTCTCAGGGATCCTCCAGCGGGGCGGGGCGAGCCGCCGCCTGGAGCAGGCGCCCGACCGAGAGCGTGCCCAGCAGCTGGCCATCGCGACGGACGGCCACCCGGTCGGTGTCGTGGAGCAGCATCGTGGTGAGCGCGTCGGCCAGGCTGGCCTCGGCGTCGACCTCGGGGGCGGCGGGGGAGGTGACGGCGTCCAGCCGAGCCGCCTCGATCCCGACCACGGCCAGCCTCCTGGTGGCCCGTTCCGGCCCGAGGAAGCGCGAGACGAACTCGGTGGCGGGGTTGGCCAGGAGCCGGGCGGGGGTGTCTACCTGCTCCAGCGCGCCCTCGTTCAGGATCGCGATCCGATCGCCCAGCTTCACCGCCTCGTCGATGTCGTGGGTGACGAACACCACCGTCTTGCGCATCCGTCGCTGGATGTCGATGAACTCGTCCTGCAGCCGCTCCCGAGTGATGCGGTCGATGGCCCCGAAGGGCTCGTCCATCAGTAGCACCGGCGGGTCGCCGGCCAGCGCCCGGGCCACCCCCACCCGCTGCTGCTGACCTCCGGAGAGCTGACCGGGATACCGGTGGGCGAAGCGCGCGGGCTCCAGGCCGACCAGCTCCAGCAGCTCCGTCACCCGGGCCCGGATCCGGGCGCGGTCCCACCTCAGCAGCCGGGGCACGGTGGCCACGTTCTCCGCCACCGTCAGGTGGGGGAAGAGACCGATCTGCTGGATGACGTATCCCATCCTGAGCCGCAGTCGCACCGGGTCCATCGCGCGTACGTCCTCGCCGTTCAGCAGGATGCGGCCGGAGGTGGGCTCGACCATCCGGTTGATCGTGCGCAGGAGGGTGGTCTTCCCGCAGCCGGACGGCCCCACCAGCACACAGGTCTCCCCTTCACCGATGGTGAGACTCAGTTCCCGTACGGCCACCTGGCCGCCCGGATACCGCTTGGTCACGCGGTCCAGGACCAGCATCGGAACGTTCCCCATCATTCTGCCGGTGGGGGCCGGTGCGCGACGCCCGCTTTGCCTCGCCGGACGTACAGTGATGCTCGATGCCGGCTCTGGTGGTGGACCCCTGGGTCCGGTGGGACTGGGTCGCTGAACACGCCGACGTCATCCTGGCCGCGCTCGCCCAGCACGTGGAGCTGACGGCGATCGCGGTGGGCGCGGGCCTGGTCATCTCGCTCCCCGCCGGGGTGCTGGCGACCCGGGTACGGGCAGCCCGGGGACCGGTGCTGGGGGGCGCCGGCGTGCTCTACACCATCCCCTCGCTGGCCCTGTTCGCGTTCTTCGTCCCCCTGACCGGCCTCTCGGTGCTCACGGCCGAGATCGGGCTGGTCGCGTACACGCTGCTGATCCTGACCCGCAACGTGGTGGTGGGCCTGGAAGGCGTGCCGGCCGAGGTCGAGGACGCCGCCACCGGGATGGGCTTCCGGTCCTTCCATCGCCTGATCGCGGTGGAGCTGCCGCTGGCCCTGCCCGTGATCGTGGCCGGGGTCCGGATCGCCGTCGTCACCACCATCGGCCTGGTCACCGTGACCGCCGTGATCGGCGCCGGTGGCCTCGGCCAGCTCATCCTGGACGGCCTCACCCGCCAGTTCCGCACCCCGCTGGTGGTGGGAGGTGTGCTCTCGGTGGCCCTGGCCGTCGTCGCCGACCTGGGCCTGGCCATCCTGCAACGGCGACTCACCCCCTGGTCGCGGGCGGCATGAGCTTCCTGGCCCGGGTCGCCGGCTGGTTCCTCGATCCCGCCCATTGGCAGGGATCGAACGGCGTCCCGACCCGGCTCGAGGAGCACGTGCTGATGTCGCTGGCGGCGACCGCGGCGGCGGCGGCGGTGGCCCTCCCCGTGGGGGTCTGGCTGGGCCACACCGGCCGCGGCGGCCTTTGGGCCATCAACGTGTCCAACGTGGGGCGCGCCATCCCCTCCTTCGCCCTGCTGGTGCTGCTGCTGCTGGTGCTGGGCCTGGGGGCAGCCCCCGCCTTCGTGACCCTGCTCGCGCTGGCCATCCCGCCCATGGTGACCAATGCCTACGTGGGAATTCGAGGGGTGGATCGTGGTCTGGTCGACGCCGCCCGCGGCCTGGGCATGCCCGACCACCTGGTCCTGCTGCGGGTCGAGCTGCCGAACGCGGTGCCGGTGTTGATGGCGGGGGTGCGCACGGCCGGCGTCCAGGTGGTTGCCACCGCCACCCTGGCCGCCCTGGTCGCCTGGGGAGGCCTGGGTCGGTACATCGTCGACGGGCTATCGCAGCTCGACTACGTGCAGGTGTTCGCCGGGGCCGTGCTGGTGGCGGCGCTGGCCGGGGCCACCGAGCTGACCCTGGCCGCTCTGCAGCGCGCCCTCACGCCGGCCGGGCTGCGCCGGTCGCGCCGGGCCTCCCGGCCCCGGCGTGGTCGGGATCGGCCGGCGGGGGCGGAGACGGCCCGATAGGATGTATCCGTCGAGCGGGTCTGCGGGCGACCACGGCCGGTGCCGGACCGGGGGCGCCGGGGCCGGCCCTGTTCGCCGGAGTGGGTGGCCATGGCCGGCCACCCGAGGAGGTTCCATGCACAGGATCGCAAGCCGGGCGGTGCTGGCCGCCATCCTCGGTCTGAGCCTGGTGGCCAGCGCCTGCGGCTCCTCTGGTGGCGGCTCGCCGTCGAGGGGACAGGTCACGATCGGCGCCCAGAGCTTCTCCGAGAACGCCACCCTGGCCTACATCTACGGCGGGGCCCTGAAGGACGACGGTTACACCGTCAGCTACCGGCTCAACCTGGGCACCAGGGCCGTGGTCGCGCCTGCCCTGGAACGGGGCGACATCAGCCTCTACCCCGGCTACACGGCCAGCGACCTCGAGTTCTACGACCAGAAGAAGGGGCTGGCCACCCAGGACGCCCGGACCAACGCCAGGCTGTTGAACACCTACCTCCCTCGGGGCCTCAAGGCCTTGACCCCGTCACCGGCCACGGACGAGAACGCGTTCGTGGTCACAGGCGAGACCGCGGCCAGATACCACCTGAAGACGGTCTCGGACCTGAAGCCGATCGCCGACCAGCTGGTGTTCGGCGGACCGCCGGATTGCCCGGGCCGGGGTGATTGCCTGGGCGGGCTGGAGCGCACCTACGGGCTCCACTTCAAGGCTTTCAGGGCGCTGGACCTGGGCGGGCCGGCCACCGTCGGCGCCCTCCAGCACGGGGACATCCAGGTGGCACTGCTGTTCTCGACCGACGGCACCATCGCCGCCAACCACTGGACCGTGCTCCAGGACGACGAGCACATCGTGGCTGCCGACGACGTGGTGCCCATCGTGCGCACCGCCGCCGTAGGTTCCGAGGCCCAGCGGGTGCTCGATCGGGTGTCGGCCAGGCTCACCACCGCCGACCTGACGGCGATGAACGCCCAGACCGACATCGCCAAGCGTGATCCGCAGGACGTGGCCGCGGACTGGCTCCGGCGCCACGGCTACAAGGCGAGCTGAGCCCACCGTCCCGGGCGCCGGCGTCCGACGGCCGGTGGGGCGACGGGACCGGCGTCGGCCCCTGGCATGCGGAGATAATATACGTATATTCATAACATGCCGACCAAGACGATCTATATCGCCGAGGACGACCTGCCCCTGTACCAGCGCGCGCAGGAGCTGTCGGGCGGGAGCCTGTCGGCGGCCATCGCCCAGGCGCTGCGGCGCTTCGTCGAATCCCGCGACCTGCGCCACCAGGGCTTCCGCGAGGTGACCCTGAGGGTGGGGCCGCCGGGCGGACAGCAGCGGAAGCGCTTCCACGGCCTGCGGCTGGGCCGGTGGCGATACCCTGCCGGCGGAGGCCGGCAGAGCGAGTTCAGCCTCTACCGTACGGCCCGGAATCGGCTCGCCCTCTACGTGCGCGACCTGCCCGGCTGGGCCGGACGAGGCGATCCGCCGGCATGGGATGATCCCCGGACCTGGAGCCGCGACTGGTGGGAGGAGGGAGGCGCCGCCCTCGAGGTGTTCGACGACGTCGAGCAGCTGCGGGGCCATGTGCCCGCCGAGCTGTATCCGGCCGTCGTCCAGGTCGCGAAGGACCGGCCGGTCGAGGATCTCGACATTTGAGAGCGGGAGTCGTCTGGCCGGACGGCGATCGCGATCCGCCGGTGCGGCCGCACCATCGGATGGGGGGCAGGCGCCGGGACCGCTGGAGCCGGGATCGCCGCCGGGGTCGTCTCGGGGTCGTCCCTGCCGGGGGCGGCCTCGCAGGCCTGGCCCGGGCCTCTCCCGGCCCGGGCGGTCCCCATCGGTCCGGGTCAGGCCGACCGGGTGGAGGTGGCGCCGCGGGGTCGGTTCGGTCGTTCCGGCTCCTGGCCCGGCTCGCCCGGCGAGCCGGGCCGGTCGGGGCTGGCGGCGGGAAGGCGGAGGACGAAGCAGACGCCCCGGTCGGCCGGCACCTCCAGGGTGAGGGAGCCACCGTGGGCCTCGGCCAGGCCACGGGCGATGCTCAGGCCCAGGCCGGGACCTCCACGGCCGGGCAGGTGCTCCTCCACCCGCACGAACGGCTCGAAGATCCGCTCCCGCATGTCCTCGGGGATGCCGGGGCCCCAGTCGCGCACGCGCACGGTGGGCTCGTCCCCGTCCGCCACCGACACCAGCACGCCCCCTCCGGCCCCGTGCACGAGGGCGTTCACGATCAGGTCGTCGAGGATGTGGCCCACGTGGCCGCGGTCGCAGGGCACGATCACCGGACGGCGCGGAAGGTGGAGGCGGAGCGTCTCACCGGTCCCGCTCGCCCGCGTCCGGGCGCGCTCGACCGCCTGGCCGACCAGCTCGCGAAGGTCCGCCATCTCCACCCGTAGCGTCAGGCGGTTCGCCTCCAGGCGTGCCGTGGTGAGGATCCGCTCGACCAGGGCGGTCGCCTCGCTGGCCTTGGCCAGCATCGTCCCGACGGCCTCGGCGAAGACCGGTGATTCGGGCCGGACGGTGCCATCCTGGAGCATCGAGAGGTAGCCGACGAGCACGGCCAGGGGGCCCCTCAGCTCGTGGGCGGCCATGTTCATGAAGTCCCGGCGGGCACCGGCAAGGGAGGCCTCGGCTCGGATGCGGGCGAGCTCGTTGCGCAGCCGGACGAGATCCAGGTTGACCCTGACCCGGGCGATCAGCTCCCGGCTGGAGAAGGGCTTCAGCAGGTAGTCGTCGGCGCCGGTGCCCAGGCCCTCGATCATGGCCTCGGAGCCGACCCGCGCCGAGACGACGATCACCGGGAGGTGCGCCGTGCGTGCGTCGCTGCGAAGGCGGCGCACGAGTTCGAGGCCGCCGAGGTCGGGCATCATGATGTCGGTCAACACCAGGTCGGGGGGGTCGGCCAGGGCGGCGGCGAGCGCCGACGCGCCGTCGGAGCACAGCTCCACCGTCCAGTGACGGCCGAGCAGCTGGCGCAGGTAGGCGCGCATGTCCGGGTCGTCGTCGACCACCAGCACCCGCGCCTCCCGCCCGTCGAGGCCGGCCTCGGCCCCGTCGAGCTGCGGATCCGCCCTCGTCGCCTCGACGCTCCCGACGGGCGCGGCCTCGGCCGCCTCCGACAACCAGCTGAGCGCCTCCTGGACGTACGGCGCGGCCCCCAGCGGGCCCGCGGCGCGCGCCTGTCGCGAAGGGGCCTGTTCCCGTGTTGCGGGAGGAGAGCCGGTCGGCACCCTCACGGTGAAGGTGGTGCCGCGACCCTCCTCGCTGGTGACCGCGACCCGGCCGCCCAGCAGACGAACCAGGTCGGCGACCAGGGCCAGTCCGATGCCGGCGCCCTCGTTGGTCCTGGCGCCGGGGCGAGGTATGCGATGGAAGCGCTGGAAGATCCGCTGGCGATCCCCGGGCGGGATGCCGAGCCCGGTGTCGCTCACCGACAGCACGGCCTGGGTGCCGTCGACCCGCAGCCGGACCCGGATCCGTCCCTCGAGCGTGAACTTGAAGGCGTTGGAGAGCAGGTTGAGCACGATCGTCTCCCACATCTCCCGGTCCACGTAGACGGGCTCGGACAGAGGGGGGCAGTCCACGATCAGCTCCAGGCCTCCCAGCTCGACCGCGGCCTTGAAGGCGCTGGCCAGCTCCGCGGTGAGGGAGGCCAGGTCGACGGGCTCGAGGTGGGCCTGGACCCGACCGGCCTCGATCCGGGAGATGTCGAGCAGGGCGTTGACGAGCTTGAGCAACCGCAGGGAGTTGCGGTGCATGGTGTGGAGGCGCTCCATCTGCTCGGGCGACAGCCCCTGGGCATCGGCGATCACGTCCTCCAGGGGAGCGATGAGAAGCGTGAGCGGTGTCCTGAACTCGTGGCTGACGTCACTGAGCAGCGCGGTCTTGGCCTGGTCCAGGTCGGCCAGGGTCTGCGCACGCTGACGCTCCGCCGCGTAGGCCTGGACGTTCGTCACCATGGTTGCGAGCTGGGCCGCCACCAGGTCGAGGAAGGCCCGGTAGTCGGCGTCGAGGCGGCGCCAGGGGCTGATCCCCGCCACCATGACGCCCAGGGGCTGGCGCTCCCCGACCCGCGCCACGGGCATGACCACGGCCTGGGCGGGCCGGGCCGAGAGGCCCTGCGGTCCCAGCCCGATCTCCACCCGGCCGGCGGGGTCGGGCAGCGTCTCGACCACCGCCGGCCGGCCGCTGCGGATCACCTCCGCGAACGGCCAGGCGGCCGGATGGCTCAGGTCGACGACGGTCGGGCTCGCCGGTGTCTCCGGGGGCAGACCGGAGCGGCCGGCGAGCTGAATGGTACGGCCGTCCGCGGAGAGAAGGTAGATGAGCACGAAGGGCAGATCGGCCGCGTCCTCGGCCAGCAGGTCGGCGGCCAAGGCGCATGCTTCCTCTCCGCTGGCGGCCCGGGAGAGAATTCCGCCGAACTTGCTGACGGTGACCAACCGGCGTTCGCCGAGCACTCGCCCGGTCGTTTCTGCCGCCACCCCCAGAATTCCCCCGACGCGTCCCTCCTCGTCGTAGACCGGGCTGAAGGAGAGCGTGAAGTAGGTCTCTTCAACGTAGCCGTGACGCTCCAGCATCAGCAGGAGGTCCTCGGACCAGCTCGCCTCGCCCTTGCGGAGCACGCCTTCCAGCACGTCGCCGATGGTGGGCCAGAGCTCGGCGAGGGACTTCGAGGCCGGCTGCCCGACGGCCGAGGGATGCTTGTCGCCCAGCAAGGGAATCGAGGCGTCGTTGTAGATCATGGCCAGCTCCGGTCCCCAGAAGACGGCCAGGGGGGATCGGGCCAGCAGGATCATGCTCACCGCCGAGCGCAGCGCGCTGGGCCAGCACCGGGGCACCCCCAGCGGCGAGGTCCCCCAGTTCATCGAGGTGATCAGGGCGCCGACCTCGCCGGCCCTCGCCAGCACCCTCCCGAATCGATCGAGGGCGTGGTCGTCGCCCGACGCTTCACCGCCCTTGCCCGCTGCGCTCATCGTTCGTCGTCACACCCCGCGTGAAAACCCTGCCGGTGTGAGGCAGGAAAACAGACTGCCACCATGCAATTACCGAACTGCAGCACGCGGAGTATATCTCAATGGTCACACCGTGCATTATCTGCGTCCAAAGCGGGCATCGTCAGGGGCGGATGGAGGGGGGCCAACGTGGTGCCGACAGCCGCCGGCCGGCAGCCGGGGCTCACGCCGAAGCCCCGTCGGTCGGCGTGAGCAGGTCCTCCAGATAGCTGGCTGGCCGATCAGCATTCCTTGATTCGACGTGGGAGTAGCGGTAGGTTTCGGCCGACCAATCGATGTTCCCGCGCATGCAGGCACGGAGCCCGTCGACGTATCTCTCGACCTCGCCCCGGAGGGCGGGCGGGAAGGCCGGCAGGACCCGCTCCAGCTTCTGGAAGGCGCGGATCTCGCTCGCGATCATGTCATGGACGAGCTCAACCGTCTGCTCGAGACTCAGCGACCGCTCTCGCTGCAGCACGAGAACCAGATTGTTGACCTCGCCCAGGGCCAGCTCTTTGTTGAGTGACTGGATGTCGTTGCTCCAGCAGACGACGTCGATGGCCATGCGGGTCAGGGTCGAGATGGGCGGGGTCTGGCGAATGGCCTCGGGCAGTTGCAGGTGCTCGGCGAGATCGATGAGATCGGTCGCGATGTGCATGGCACCACTGTGCCTGCGTCGCTCGATGTAGACGTCGAGCGGGGGGACCGTCTTGCTCAAACTGTTGCCCAGGGTCCAGACGTAGGTATCGAAGAACTGGAGCACGTGTCGACGGTATCTTCGGCACCACTGACTCCCCATCCGGGCGTAGGTCCGGCGGCACAGATCCCGCAGGGCCCGAACCGCCAGGCCGGCCGCGAGGGGCAGCGTGGGATCCACCACCACCGCCCGGAAGTCATCCAGGATGTGCTCCGCTCGGGCCACGGAGAAGGCGTCCGGATGGTCGTCGAACTGGTCGTCGAACATGAAGAGCCAGACCATCCAGTCGTTGAGGAGCTGGAGTTCCTCGAGGCCCGCGGTCGGGTACAGCCGGGCCGCGAGCCACGTGTAGCGGGAGGCCATGAACCGCTCCATCGCCGCTGGCTTCTCCACCAGGTGGAAACGCCGGACCCATTCCACGGTGTGCTCGTGGACCGCCTCCACGTGAGGGTTGAGGCGGGAGGGAAACGGACAATGAGGCGTCCGCACGGGAACCGTCTCGTCCTTCACCTGAACTTCCCCCAGCCGGTGCCTGCGCCGGCCGCTACGGTTCGATGTGAGACCAGTACGCTATCAATAGATGATACTAGACAGTATAGTTAAGGCGGCAAGCCAAACGTCGCCGGTTCCGGCCGGCCTCCGCGGTGAGGCCGGCACCGGGTGCTATCCTGACCATGGCCGGCGCCGGGGGCGGTGGCGTCGAGGCGAGGCCCGGAGCGGCCGAGCCGCGGAGGACGCCCCCGGACGGCACGGGCCTGGCCGCGATGAGCCGGTGGCAGCTGGAGGGGAGGCATCGTGACCGAGCCGATTCGTGACATCGCCCGCATCGGGCACGCCGAACTGCTCACCACGCAGCCGGAACGCAGCCTCGATTTCTTCACCGACGTGCTGGGCATGGAGATCGAGGCCCGGGACGGCCGCTCGGTCTTCTTGCGCGGGTTCGGGGATTACCTTCGCTACAGCTTGAAGCTGACCGAGGCGCCTCACACCGGCCTGGGCCACCTGGCGCTCCGTGCCTGGAGCGAAGAGGCCCTGCGACGCCGCGTCCAGGCCGTGGAGCGCTCGGGCCTCGGCATCGGCTGGATCGACGGAGACCTGGGCCACGGGCCGGCCTACCGCTTCACCGATCCCGACGGCCACGTGATGGAGCTGTACTACGAGGCGGAACGCTACGTTCCGCCCGAGCACCTGCGGCCGGCGCTGAAGAACCAGCCCCAACGCTACACGGGTCGGGGCGTGGGCGTCAGACGCCTCGACCACGTCAACGTGCTGGCGGCGGACGTGGCGGCCAACCGTGAGTTCGCCCAGCGGGTGCTCGGCTATCGTCTGCACGAGAAGGTCCAGCTCGACGACGGGAGCGAGGCCGGGGCCTGGCTCAGCGCCACCATCGCCGCCCACGAGCTGATCTACACCGCGGACGCCTACGGGGCGCGGGGCCGGCTGCACCACCTGGCCTTCTGGGTCGACACCCGCGAGGAGGTGCTCCGGGCGGCCGACCTCTTCCTCGACCGTGGCGTCCACATCGAGTTCGCGCCCTCGAAGCACGCCATCGCCCAGGGTTTCTTCCTCTACGGCTACGAACCCGCCGGCAACCGCATCGAGGTCACGACCGGCGGCTACTTCGTGTTCGACCCGGACTTCGAGCCGATCGTGTGGACGGAAGCAGAGCGGGCCCGCGGCCAGGCCTGGGGGGTTCCGACGGTGGCGACCTTCCACACCTACGGCACCCCCCCGGTCGAGCCGGTCGCCGGGGTGGCAGGGGCCGAGAGGCGGACGCGGGCCTGATCCGTCCGCCGGCCGCGCAGAGCAAGCAGCCTCGGGCGGGAACTCCGGCCCCAAAGGGAGGGGACCCTGGAGACGTCGGAGGCCGCCCCGAGGCGGCCTCCGACCGGCTGGAACTCAGGCCCTGGTGCCGGTCAGCTCCCGGGCGGTCCGGCCTGCGACCGGGATCCGCTTGGGCTGCGGCCGGGGGACCTTCGGGACCTCGACCCGCAGCATGCCGTTCTCGACCGTCGCCTTGATCTCGTCCGACCGCACCTCACCGGGCAGGGTGAGCTGACGGACGTAGTCGCCGTGTGGCAGCTCCCGCCTGACGTAGTTGGGCTGCGGCTCACCCTCGGACCGGCCGTGGCGGGCCGAGATGGTGAGAGCGCCGTCGGAGAAGGTGACCTCGATCTCCTCCGGCCGGAAACCCGGCACCGGCGCGTGGATGATGAACGCGTCCTCCGACTCGGCCACGTCGACCGGGAGGTAGAGACGCGGCGTGCGATCGCCGTCGGCCGCGATGGCCGAGCCGAAGAGATCGCCGAACATCCGGTCCATCGCGTTGTGCAGGCTGGCCAGCTCCGCCCAGGGATTCCATCCCGTCAGCATCGTCGCCATTTCCATCACCTCCTCGTCTGGTGGTGTGACCTTCACCTGCTCCGATGGCGAGATACCCAGCCGGCGGCGGCGCCAAACGCGATCGACCGCGATCGTGACACGAGCGCGACGGGACCCCGATCCTCATCATGGGCGGTGTGAAGCTCTGCCGGCGCACTCGGCCGCGGGGGCGTAGAGCCCTCCGGATGGTGATCGCGATCGGGCTCACGACGGTCCTGCTGGGCTGCGGGCCGGCGACGGCACCATCCTGGGCCGCCCACGCCCGGTCCGGACCGCCGCGGGTGATGTCGGCGCCGGACCGATCCACCGTGGTGGGAAGCCCCGGCGCTCCGGCTGGCAGCCGGGGCCTGGCTCCGACGCCGCCCATGGGCTGGAACAGCTGGAACGCGTTCGGCCCCGCCGTGGACGAGGCGCTGATCGAGACCGAGGCGCAGGCGCTGGTCTCTACGGGCATGCGCGCGGCCGGCTACGACTACGTGGTGCTCGACGGCGGCTGGGCGCTGCCGGTGCGCGACGCGCGCGGCAACCTGCAGCCGGACCCTGCCCGTTTCCCCCACGGCATCGGAGCGCTCGCCGCCTACGTCCACCGGCTGGGACTCAAGTTCGGCATCCACCAGGCGGTGGGCATGACCGACTGTGCCGGCCGGGCGCCGGGGACGCAGAGCGCCCCCGGCGGCGAGCAGCAGGACGCGAACACCTTCGCCGGCTGGGGCGTGGACTTCGTCAAGTACGACCTTTGCCGGTATCGTTTCCCGCCCGGCACCACCCCCGGTGCTCCCGACCTGGCGGGCGTGACCGTGCTCCAGGACGGCCTGGTGGTGGGCAGGTACCGGGCCGCCGCGGCCGGCAACCTGCTCACCGGTGCCGCCCGGCCGGTGGCGTGCGCCCCCTGCCCGGGCGGTCAGGCCGTGACCGGCATCGGGCTCGAGGGAGGAACGGTCCAATTTCGAGACGTGAAGGTCCCGAGCCCCGGCACTTACACGCTGGAGATCGCCTACGTCAACGTGGACCACAGCGGTGCCATGCTCCGCTCACCCCTGCGTCGCCATCGCATGGCGCTGTTGAGCGTGGACGGGGGGCCTCCGCTCGCGACCTGGTACCCGGTGCCGACCACCCGGACGGGCGTCGTGACCGGCTGGGGCACCCTGGGCTCGCTGTCGGTTCCGGTTGTGCTGCGGGCCGGGTCCAACACCCTGACCTTCTCCGACCCACGCTCCATCGAGGACGTGGTTCGGGGAGCCTATCAGCGGATGGCCCGGGCCATCGCCCGTACCGGCCGTCCCATGGTGCTCAGCATCTGCGAGTACGGCATGACCCGGCCGTGGCTGTGGGCCCCGGGCGTCGGCCAGATGTGGCGCACGACGCCGGACGTGGGCGACCTCTGGAGCGGCCGCCCTCCTCGCGGCGACCACCATCACCACGGCTCGACCAGCATCATGGTGGCCTTGGGGGACGAGCAGGGCCTCGGCGCCTACAGCCGCCCGGGTGGCTGGAACGACCCGGACATGCTCCAGGTGGGGAACCGAGCGACCACGCTCGTCGAGGACCGATCCATGTTCAGCCTCTGGAGCGTGCTCGCCGCTCCCCTGATGGCGGGCAACGACCTCTCCCGCATGACGCCGGACGTGCGACGGATCCTGCTCAACCGCGAGGTGATCGCGGTCGACCAGGATCGGCTCGGCGCTGGCGGCGTTCGGCTCGTCGACGCGCCCGGCGAGCAGGTGTGGACGAAACCCCTCTCGGACGGTTCCAGGGCGGTGGTGCTCCTGAACACCGGCTCGCGGCCCGCGACCCTGAGGGTTGAGGCGCGCGCCCTGGGTCTCACCTCCGAGCCGGTCTACGTGGTCCGGGATCTCTGGGCCCACCGGACCTCGATCGGCACCGGCGCCGTCGAGGCCCGGGTGCCGGCACACGGGGTGGCCATGTTCCGCATCTGGGCGGCTCCTGGTGACGGCCGCGCTTCGAGGCTGCCACC
>JAJPKS010000225.1 GCA_021323605.1 Bacillota bacterium
CAGCGGAACTCGAACCGGGCCCGGGAGAGGGCGTCGTCCCACTCCCTGGCCCGGGGATGGTCCTTGGCCAGGTCGGCGGCGTGGGCGGCGATCCGGTAGGCGATGACGCCGTCCTTCACGTCCTGCCGGTCGGGCAGTCCCAGGTGCTCCTTGGGGGTGACGTAGCAGAGCATGGCCGTGCCCAGCCAGCCGATGGTCGCCGCCCCGATGGCGGAGGTGATGTGGTCGTACCCGGGCGCGACGTCGGTGGTCAGCGGCCCCAGGGTGTAGAAGGGGGCGTCGTGGCAGAGCTCCCGCTCCAGTTCCACGTTCTCCCGGATGCGGTGGAGGGGGACGTGGCCCGGCCCCTCGATCATCACCTGCACGTCGTGGCGCCAGGCCACCTCGGTCAGCTCGCCCAGGGTGCGCAGCTCGGCGAACTGGGCCTCGTCGTTGGCGTCGGCGATGGAGCCGGGCCGGAGCCCGTCGCCCAGCGAGACCGAGACGTCGTAGGCGCGCAGGATCTCGCAGATCTCCTCGAAGTGGGTGTAGAGGAAGTTCTCCTGGTGGTGGGCCAGACACCAGGCGGCGACGATCGAGCCCCCTCGGGAGACGATGCCGGTCACCCGGTCGACGGTGAGCGGGATGTAGCGCAGCCGCACCCCGGCGTGGATGGTGAAGTAGTCGACGCCCTGCTCCGCCTGCTCGATCAGGGTGTCCCGGTAGACCTCCCAGCTCAGATCCTCGGGCCGCCCCCTCACCTTCTCCAGCGCCTGGTAGATGGGCACCGTCCCCACCGGCACCGGTGAGTTGCGGACGATGGCCTCCCGGGTCTCGTGGATGTCCTTGCCGGTGGAGAGGTCCATCACCGTGTCCGCCCCCCAGAGCGTGGCCCACCGCATCTTCTCGACCTCCTCCTCGATCGAGGAGACGACCGCCGAGTTGCCGATGTTGGCGTTGATCTTCACCTTGAAGCGCCGCCCGATGATCATCGGCTCCAGCTCCGGGTGGTTGACGTTGGCGGGGATGATCGCCCTGCCCCGGGCCACCTCCTCCCGGACCAGCTCCGGGTCCATGCCCTCGCGCAGGGCCACGAACTCCATCTCGGGCGTGACCACCCCCCGGCGGGCGTAAGCCATCTGCGTCACCGACCGCCCCGGCCGAGCCCGCAGGACGTGACCGCGCGCCTCGACGTCGCCCCGGGCCAGGATCCAGGGGCGGCGAAGCGGGGGCAGGCCGCTCCCCGGTTCGGGCCGGGCGGCGGTGTCGGTCCAGGGGCCGCTGGTGTCGTAGAGGCGTACCGAGGTGCCGTCGCCGAGGGCGACCTCCCGGAAGGGCACCCGGAGATCGGGCCGCGAGCCCCCGACGTACACCTTCCGGCTGCCGGGGAACGCCTCCTCGAAGGTCATCGCTGCCATGGCTCCCTCCGTTGAACGACCGGGTCGGAGGGCCTGCATGGCGATCACCGCCGGGGTCCGTCCCTTCGCCGGCATTACCCGGATCAGGTTCCAACGGTCGGCGGCCACAAGCCGCCCTCTCAGCCCGGTTCGCCGAGCTCCCGTGCGATCCATGGTAACGGGCAGGGGTGATGATGGATCACCGAGCATGGATGCGGCCCGGCGCCGCCGACCGCCCGGACCCGCCCGGGCGCGGATTGACAGCCGGCGATGGGGGAGTGAAGATGGAGGATGGAACGCGTTGGCTCTCGTAACGGAGGTGCCTATGGCGGAACCACCGGACAGGCTCGTGGCCGTCGTGACGAGGTGATATCAGGACTTCGTTTGCACGCACCCGAGCCGATGGGCGGGGCGTGAAGGGTCGAGCCCTCTGAGCTCCGGGTTCCTGGCGCCCTGTCGCGACGGCCGATTTCGGAGGAGAGTGTCCCGAGGGGGCCGGGCGGGAGCCTGGCCCCCTCGTCGCGTCTCACCGGGCCGGAGCGCTCCTCATCCGGGGAGGCCGGAGGCGGTGGCGCCGCGTCGGCTCCGCTGACCGCGCCGGCTGGCCATGGCGCTCCGGTAGAGGGCGACGTACTGGGCCGCGGCCGGCCCCCAGGAGACGTCCCGTCGCATGGCCCGGCGCACCAGCCGATCCCAGACCTCGACGTGCTTGAAGGTCTCCACCGCCCGCACGACCGCTCCGAAGAGCTGCCAGGCGTCGAACGCCCGGAAGGTGAAGCCCAGGCCCCGGTCGGTCATCGGGTCGAAGTCCTCGATGGTGTCGGCCAGACCGCCCGTGGCCCGAACCACGGGGATGGTCCCGTAGCGGAGAGCGATGAGCTGACCCAGGCCGCAGGGCTCGAAGCGGGAGGGCATCAAGAGCATGTCGGCCCCGGCGTAGAGCCGCTGGGCCAGACCGGAGTCGAATCCGATGTAGGCCGCGAACCGGCCCGGCTGACGGGCGGCCAGGTGCCGGAACATGTCCTCGTACCGCCGGTCACCCGCCCCCAGCACCGCCAGCTGGAGGTCGAGCTGGCTCAGCGCCGGGAGCGCCTGCTGGATGAGGTCCAGGCCCTTCTGCTCGTAGAAGCGGGAGATGAAGGCGATCAGGGGGGCGGAGGTGGCCGCCAGGCCCAGCTCGGCCCGGAGCCGCGTCCGGTTCAGGGCTTTGGGCGAGGGATCGTCGGCCGAGTAGTGGTGGGGGATGGCCGGATCGGTGGCCGGGTCGAAGATCTCGGTGTCGATGCCGTTGACGATCCCGTAGAGCTTGTAGGCGTTGGCGCGAAGGAGTTCGTCCAATCCCTCCCCGTACTCGGCCGTCTGGATCTCCTCCGCGTAGCGCTCGCTCACCGTGTTGACCGCGTCGGCGAAGTAGATGCCCCGTCCCAGGAAGTTCACGACCTCGTCCAGGTGAGGGATCCCGACCTTGATCAGCCCCCAGCCCTCCAGCTCGGCGAGCCGGAGCGTATCGGGCCCGAAGGACCCCTGGAAGGCCAGGTTGTGGATGGTCAGCACCGTGGCCACCCCGGACAGCTCGGGGTCACGGGCGTACAGCCGATCCAGGAGGTTGGGGACGAGGGCCGTCTGCCACTCGTGCACGTGGATGACGTCGGGCATGAACCCGAGCGGTCGCAGCATCTCGATCGCCGCCCGAGACAGGTAGATGAAGCGGGCGGCGTCGTCGGCGAACCCGTACATGCCGTCGCGGTCGTAGAGCGCGGGGCAGTCCACGAAGTAGACCGGGACCTGCTGCAGGCGGCCCTCCAGGATCGAGCACTCCAGCACCCGCTCCCCGAGCGGGATCCTCAGCTCGGGCAGCGCCACCTTCAGGCCCTCTCGCTCGATCGAGACCTGGCGGTAGCGGGGCAGCAACAGGCGCACGTCGTGGCCCCGGCGGCGCAGCTCCTTGGCCAGGGCCGCGGTCACGTCGGCCAGGCCGCCCGCCTTGGCGAAGGGGGCCACCTCGGCGGCCGCGATCAGCAC
>JAJPKS010000365.1 GCA_021323605.1 Bacillota bacterium
CGTCAGGCCCGCGAGCTCACTCTTGACTTCGGCTGCGAACGAGATGGCGCCATCACCTCCCGGGACGAACTGCCCTCCCCCGCGTGCGGGTTCAGTCTAGTCACCCGTCCCCGGACCTGCCAACCCGAGCCGGCGCGACCCGTCGCGAGCATGGTTCGCCGCCAGAGCCTGGGAGAGAATAGGATCGAGATGAGCGAAGAGGGGAAGGCTCCGGCCTCCACGGCCCCGCGCGCCCGTCACCTCGCGCTGGGCCTGGAGCCGGAGCGATTGCTGACCATGTATCGCCAGATGGTGCTGGCGCGGGCCCTGGACCGGCGGGCGTGGACGCTCAACCGCCAGGGTCAGGCTCCCTTCGTGATCTCCTGTCAGGGCCACGAGGCCGCCCAGGTGGCGGCCGCCGCCGCCCTGCGGCCGGGGATCGACTGGGTGGTGCCCTACTACCGCGACCTCGCCCTCTGCCTGGCCATGGGCATGACGGCGCGGGAGTTCATGCTCTCGGTGCTGGCCCGGGCCGACGATCCCGGCTCCGGCGGGCGCCAGATGCCATCGCACTTCAGCCTGAGGCGGGCGCGCATCGTCACCGTCTCGAGCACCGTGGCCACGCAGGTGGTGCACGCGGCCGGCATCGCCTACGCCTCCCGGCTGCGCGACCTCGACGAGGTGACCATCACCACCCTGGGGGAAGGCAGCACCTCCTGCGGCGACTGGCACGAGGCGCTGAACTTCGCCGGCGTCCACCGCCTGCCCCTCATCTGCCTGGTCGAGGACAACGGCTACGCCACCTCCGTCCCCCGGACCCTGCAGATGCCGGTGGCCTCCGTGGCGGAGCGCGCGCGGGGCTACGGTATGGCCGCCGCCGACGTCGACGGCGGCGATCCCCTGGCCGTCTACGAGGTCATCAGCCAGGCCGTCCGGCGGGCGCGCGCCGGCGAGGGGCCGACCCTGGTCCGGGCCCGCTGCTGGCGCATCACCTCCCATTCCTCGGACGACGACCAGCGCCGCTACCGCCCCCCCGAGGAGCTGGAGGAGATGCTGCGCTCCGACCCCATCGACCGCTTCCGCGCCCACCTGCTGGAGGAGGGGCTGCTGACCGAGGAGGCCGAGGAGCGGCTCCAGCGGGAGTGCGCGGCCGAGGTGGACGCGGCGGTCGCGGCGGCCGAGGCGGCGCCGCTCCCGGACCCGGCCGACCTCGAACGTCACGTCTACGCGGCGGAGGGATGAGGCGATGGCCGTCAAGACCCTGATCGAGGGCATTCGCGAAGCCCTCGAAGAGGAGATGGAGCGCGACCCCAGGGTCTGGGTGCTGGGGGAGGACGTGGGCCGCAAGGGCGGGGTGTTCCTCGCCACCGACGGCCTGCAGGCCCGATACGGCGAGGCCAGGGTCCTGGACACGCCCCTGGCCGAGTCCTGCATCGTCGGGGTGGCGATCGGGAGCGCGCTCAACGGCCTCCTGCCGGTGGCCGAGATCCAGTTCGCGGACTTCATCCATCCCGCCTTCGACCAGATCGTGAGCGAGGCCGCCCGGATCCGCTAACGCTCCAACGGAGCCTGGTCGTGCCCGATCGTGATCCGGGCCCCCTTCGGAGGCGGCGTGCACGGGGGCCTGTACCACTCCCAGTCGGTGGAGGCCTTCTACGCCCACGTGCCCGGACTCAAGGTCGTGATCCCGAGCACGCCGGCCGACGCCAAGGGCCTGCTCAAGGCCGCCATCCGGGACCCGGACCCGGTCCTGTTCTTCGAGCACAAGAAGGCCTATCGCTCGATCCGGGGCGAGGTGCCGGAGGGAGACCACGTGGTGCCCATCGGGCCGGCAGCCGTGCGCCGCCCGGGCACCCGACTGACCTGCATCGCCTGGGGGCTCATGACCCACTACTGCCTGGAGGCGGCGGAGACGGTGGCGGCCGAGGGCATCGAGGTGGAGGTCATCGATCTGCGCTCCCTCCGTCCGCTGGACCGGGACACGATCCTGACCTCGGTGCGCAAGACCGCCCGTGCCCTGATCGTCCACGAGGACAACCTGACCGGTGGCTTCGGGGCCGAGGTGGCAGCGATCATCGCCAGCGACGCCTTCGAGCACCTGGACGCCCCCGTCACCCGATTGGCCGGTCCCGACGTGCCGGCCATGCCCTTCAACCGACCCCAGGAGGAGGCGTTCATGCCCAACCCGGAGAAGATCGCGGTCGCGATGCGAAAGCTGGCGGCCTACTGATGCCGGGGAGGCAGGGGACGCCCTCCGGTCGGCCCGGAGCCGCCGAGGAGCCGGTCGAGGAGCTGGACGAGGCGGGTCGGCCCCGGGGCGTGGTGACCAGGGCGGAGATGCGCCACCGCAACCTCCGCCACCGTGCCGTCTACGTCCTGCTCCTCGATGGGCGGGATCGGCTCCTCGTCCACCGGCGCGCCTCCTGGAAGGATGTCTGGCCGGACCGGTGGGACGTGGCCTTCGGAGGGGTGGCGAGGGTGGACGAGTCCCCCGAGGACACGGCGCACCGCGAGCTGGTCGAGGAGGCCGGGGTGGAGGTCCCGCTCACCCACCTGGGCCGGGGCAGCTATGAGGATGCCGAGGTGCGGGTGAGGGGCGAGGTCTTCCTGGCCCGCTGCGACGGCCCCTTCACGTTCGCCGACGGCGAGGTGGTGGAGACCGCCTGGGTGGCACCGTCCGAGCTGGCCGCCTGGCTGGCGGGGCGGCCGGTCTGCCCCGACTCGGTCGCCATCGCCCTGCCCCTCCTGCCCCGGCCCGGGCGCTGAGCCGGGCTCAGATCGGGCCGGGGCTGGCCTCCAGCTCGCGCGCCCGCAGCTCGACCTCCACCTCTCCCTCCGGGGCCAGGCGGCGGGCCATCTCCGCGGCCAGGGCCACCGATCGGTGACGGCCGCCGGTGCAGCCGAAGGCGATCGTCAGCTCGGTCCGCCCCCGCCGCCGGTACTCGGCCAGCAGCGGCCGCAGCGTGGCCTCCAGCCCGTCGAGCAGGTGCCGGGCGGCCGGCTGACCCAGCACGTGCTCGCGCACCCGAGGATGGCGGCCGTCCAGCGGGCGCAGCTCGGGCACCCAGTACGGGTTGTCGAGGAAGCGGACGTCGACCACCCAGTCGGCCTCCCGGGGCACGCCGTTCCGGTAGGCGAAGGCCAGGCAGACCACCCGGAGTCGGTCCCGGCCCCGGAGCCGGCGGGCCAGTTCGGCCAGCTCCGACGCCTCCACCCGGTGGTGGGCACGGGCGTAGGTCCCTTCGGGCACGCCGTCGTCGGGGCCATGGTGCACGAGCACGTAGCGATGGCCGAGCGCGTCGGCCGCCCGTAGCCCGGCGGCATCACGCACGACCACCACCGTGTCCGCCTCCGTTCCCGGGAGGGGCTCCGGGGCCGGCCTCCAGCCGGCCGCCTCGAAGGCCTCGAGCGCCCGGGCGACGTGCTCGTCGCTGGCGCCGCCGATCAGGACCAGGGCCATCGCGGGCGCCCGCTCAGACCAGCTCCTTGAGCCGCACCGCCACCTTCTCCGGGATGCCCAGCTCCCGCAGCCGCTCGATCGGGGCCTCGCGGATGCCCTGCAGGCTGCCGAAGGTCCGCAGCAGCCGGCGCCGGCGGGCGGGACCGATGCCCTCCACCGAGTCGAGAGGGGAGGCGAGCGCCTTGCGAGCCCGCTGCCGGCGATGATGGGTGATGGCGAAGCGGTGGGCCTCGTCGCGCACGCGCTGCACCAGGAACATGCCGGGGGAGTTGCGCTCCTGGACGATGGGCTCGGGACGGTCGGGGGCGAACAGCTCCTCCCGTTCCTTGGCCAGGGCGAAGGTCGGGATGTCCGCGAACCCGATCTCCTCCAGCACCTCGAGCGCGGCCGAGAGCTGGCCGCGCCCGCCGTCGATGAGGATCAGGTCGGGACGGGTCGAAAAGGAGGCATCGGCCGCATCGGTCGCGCCCTCCCTGCGCTCGGCCGCCTCCAGCCGCCCGAAGCGTCGCCGCAACACCTCCTGGAGCATGGCGAAGTCGTTGGGCCCGCGTGTGGAGCGGATGCGGAAGACACGGTACTGGTCGTTCCGTGGCCGCCCGTCCTCGAACACGACCATCGAGCCCACGGCCGAGTCGCCCTGGAGGTTGGAGATGTCGTAGCACTCGATGCGCCGGGGAGGCTCGGGCAGACCCAGCGCCTCGGCCAGGCCGCTCAGCATGGGCTCGGTCCGGTTGCGGTCGTAGTCGGCCTGGATGCGGAGCTGGCGCAGCTCCTCCTCGGCCGTCTCGGCCAGCTGGACGAGGAGGGCGCGCTTGCGCCCCCGCCGGGGAACCTCCAGGCGAACCGCCCCGCCGCGCCGCCGTGCCAGCCAGTCGGCCACCAGCTCCGGCTCCTCGATCTCGCCCGGCAGCACCACCGAACGAGGGACGTGGGTGGCGCTGCCGTAGTACATGAGGAGGAAGGCCCGCAGCAGCTCGGGCCCGGCCGCCTCGCCCGCCCCCTCCAGGGCATGGCCGTCGTGGCCCACCATCTTGCCCTGGCGCACGTAGGCGACCTCGACGTAGACGTCCCGACCGTGGCGCGCGTAGGCGATCAGGTCCTGATCCTCGTTCCCGCGGGTCAGCACCTTCTGACGGGCGGCGATTCGCTCGATGGCCGCCAGCTGGTCGCGGTAACGGGCCGCGTTCTCGAAGTCGAGCGCGTCGGAGGCCTGCTGCATGCGCTCTCTCAGCCGCCGGGTGAGGAGGTCCGAGCGTCCCTCCATGAAGAGGGCCACCTCCCGAATCCGGGCCAGGTAGTCCTCGGAGCTGATCAGGCCCTCGCAGGGGCCGGGGCAGCGGTGGATGTGGTAGTCGAGACAGACCCGGTGCTGGCGGAAGACCTCGTCCGAGCAGGTGCGGAAGGGCAGGAGCTGGCGCAGGCTCCGCACCGTGCTGCGCAAGCCCTGGGCGCTGGTGTAGGGACCGAAGTAGAGCGCACCGTCCTCCTGGATGCGGCGGACGTAGTGGACGCGGGGGAACTCCTCGGTGATCGGCAGCTTCAGGTAGAGATAGTTCTTGTCGTCCTTGAGACGGATGTTGTAGCGGGGGCGGTAGTGCTTGATGAGGTTGCACTCCAGCACCAGTGCCTCCACCTCGTTCTCCGTCTTGACGAACTCGAAGTCCTGGACCTTGCGCAGCATGTCGGCCAGCCGCGGGGTCTGGGCGTACCCGGGCGTGAAGTAGCTCCGGAGCCGGTCCCGCAGCCGGACCGCCTTGCCCACGTAGACGACCTGTCCCACCGCATCCCGGAACAGGTAGACGCCGGGCGACTCCGGCACCGCCTGCAACCGGCGGCGGATGGTTTCCGTCGCGACCGCCATACCTGAGCCGATGTTATCCGCGCTCGCCCGGCGACGCCCGGTCAGCCCCCGCCGGGGAGATCCCGCTCGGACCCGTGCCGGGGGCGGAGCTTCAACGGGGAGCGATCCCCGATCCACTGGGCGGGCGGGATGGCCCAGTGGTGGGCCAGAGCGTTGACCCGATCCGCGTACCCGGAACGGACCCGCTGGAACGCCTCCCAGCCCTCCGTCTCGGCCCGCAGCCGGTAGCCGGCCCGGACCAGTCGCTCCCGTGCCGCCCTGTACTCGTGCAGCTCCACGCCGACGTGATCCTCGAAGCGGAGGTCGAAGTAGATGATCAGGTCCTCCAGGCAGTGCCCGGCCACCCAGAGCGCCTGCCGGGCCCAGCCTCGAGCCGCCACCAGGGCCGGATCGACCTCGCAGTCGAGGGTGGTGAGGACCAGCGTGGAGGCGTCCATGACCGCCCCCAGCGAGCCGATCCAGGAATCGTTGTCGTGGCTGGAGCGGAAGTAGGTCAGGGTCGGGAAGGCCAGGTGGCTGTCCAGCACCTCGGCCGACCAGCGCTGCCAGCGCTTGAACACGTCGGCGAGGTCGTCGAGGATGCCGCCGAGCGCGTAGGTCTCGAGCAGGCTGACCCCGGAGGGCGGGGCGCCGGCCGCCGCCTCCAGGGCCACCACCGCCGCCTCCCGGCGCTGGAAGGCCGCGAAGAGGCTGAAGAGGTAGGTGATGACCAGCGCGATGACGCCGAGCCCGGTGGCGCCGGCGATCGCGGCCACCACCCGGGCCACCGCTCCCGAGGGGGCGTAGTCCCCGTAGCCGATGGTCAGGAAGGACACCGCGGCCACGTAGATCGAGGTGCCGAGCCCGGCGGGACGAGGGGTGATCTGCCCGCGCAACGCGTCCAGGATCAGCCCGTACCCGGCCACCAGCAGCAGGCCCCAGCCCACGAACTGGATCAGGACCAGGGCCGGTCCGTAGCTCCCCAGCAGCGCCTCCCGCCGACGGGTCATGCGCTCGCGTAGCGCCAGCCAGCGGACGGCCCTCCAGAGGACCCGGTCGAGGTAGCGGCTCGGCCGCAGCCGGCCGCCGACCGGACGGGGCGTGACGATCGACTGAAAGAGATCCGTGAGGGCGCCCAGGACCAGGAGGACCCCGGCCCCCGCCTCTAGCGCCCCCACGTCCGTGCCGCCGAGCTCACCGGGGCCCGCCCCGGCACGCTCCCCGGCCCCGCATTTCAGGTGAGCCCGTAGACGGCCGCGACCTTCGCCTCCACGTAGGCGATCCAGGGGTCGGCGCCGATCGGGGAGCCGGTGGCCCGGCGCACCAGCTCGTCGGGCGTGAACTTCCGCCCGTGGCGGTGCACGTGCTCGCGCAACCAGCCCAGCAGGTCGCCGAAGATCCCATCGGCGATCCGGCGGTCGAGATCGGGCAGGTCGCGCCGCACCGCCTCCATGAGCTGGGCCGCGATCAGGTTGCCCAGGGTGTAGCCGACGAAGTGGCCCATGCCCGAGCACCAGTGGATGTCCTGCAGGGGGCCCAGCGCGTCGGCCGGTCGCTCGAGGCCCAGGTAGTCGTACAACCGTGCCGCCCAGGCGTCGGGGACGTCGACGGTTCGGAGCCGGCCCTCGAGGAGCTCGTTCTCGACCTCGAAGCGGAGCAGGACGTGGAGGTTGTAGGTCACCTCGTCCGCCTCCACGCGCACGTAGCCCGGTCGAACCTTGTTGAGGGCGCGCCAGAGCAGATCCACGTCCACGTCCGCCACCGTCTCGCCCAGGACGGCGCGCAGGCGCGGCAGGCACCACTCCCAGAACGGCCGGCTGCGGCCGACCAGGTTCTCCCAGAGGCGCGACTGGGACTCGTGCACCCCGGGCGAGGCCCCGCCCCAGAGCGGCGTCCGGTCGAGGGAGCGCGGTATCCCCTGCTCGTACATGGCGTGTCCGGACTCGTGCACCGACGAGAGCAGGGCGGAGTCGCGCAGCGTGGACCCGACCCGGGTGGTCACGCGGACGTCGCCGGGGCCGAACGCGGCACAGAAGGGGTGGGCGGAGAGATCCTGGCGGCCGCGGTTCAGGTCGAAGCCCAGGCGGCGGATGACCTCGAGCGCGAGCGCGAGCTGCGCGTCGCGATCGCAGGGTCGGTCCAGGACCCGGTCGTCGACGCGGTCGGCCAGGTCGACGAGACGGCGGACGAGCGGAACCAGGAAGGCCTTCAGCTCGGCGAAGAGCGACTCCACCCGGGCCGTGGTCAGGCCCGGCTCCGACATCCGGATCAGGGCGTCGTAGGGCCGCTCCTCGTAGCCGACGGCCTCGGCCAGGCGTCGCGACAGCTCCACCGAGACCTCCATGGCGGGGACGAAGCGCGACCAGTCCGAGGCCGCCCGGGCCTCGCGCCAGACGGCGGCGGCCCGGGCGGCGGCGTCGGCGCGGGCCGCCACCAGATCGGAGGGCACCCGGGCGGCCAGCTCCAGGTCCCGCCGGGTCACCCGGACCAGCGAGGCCTCGTCGGAGTCGTAGGGCAGCCCCTCCACCTCGGCCTCCGCCCGCTCCAGCAGCCGCGACACCTCCGCCGAGACGAATCGTTGATGGGCCAGCCGCTGCAGGGTGGCCAGCTGGGCCGCTCGATCCTCCACCCCACCGGGGGGCATGCAGGTCTCCTGATCCCACTGCAGGAGCTCGGCGGCCCGCTGGAGGTCCACGATCTCCCCCAGCACCTGGCGCAGCCGGGCCAGGGCGGAGAGGGACGTCACCGCGCTCATGCCGACACCGCGATCCGGCGGCCCGCCGGGGCCTCGGCAACCAGGCGACCGGCCCGCTCCAGGATCGGACGAAGGTAGCGGCCGGTGTAGGAGCCCTCCTCGAGCGCGACTGCCTCCGGGGGGCCGGCGGCAACCACCAGACCACCGCGCTCACCGCCCTCCGGTCCCAGGTCGATCAGCCAGTCGGCGGTCTTGAGCACGTCCAGGTTGTGCTCGATGACGACCACCGTGTTGCCCTGATCGACGAGTCGGTGGAGCACGTCGAGCAGTCGCTCCACGTCGAGGTAGTGGAGCCCGGTCGTGGGCTCGTCGAGCACGTACATGGTGCGTCCGGTGTCGCGGCGAGAGAGCTCGGTCGAGAGCTTGACCCGCTGCGCCTCGCCGCCCGAGAGCTGGGTCGCGGGCTGCCCCAGCCGGATGTAGCCCAGACCGACGTCGCGCAGGGTCCTCAGCTTGCGGACGATCCGGGGCACGTTCTCGAAGACCCCCATCGCCTCGTCCACGGTGAGGTTCAGGACGTCGGCGATGGAGTGCCCGCGGAAGCGGACCTCCTGCACCTCCCGTGAGTACCGGGTCCCGTGGCAGACCTCGCAGGGCACGTAGACGTCGGGCAGGAACTGCATCTCGATCTGGATGATGCCGTCGCCCTGGCAGGCCTCGCAGCGCCCCCCTTTGACGTTGAAGGAGAAGCGACCCGGCCCGTAGCCGCGCATCCGAGCCTCGGGCAGGGAGGCGAACAGCTCGCGGATGGAGGTGAACACGCCCGTGTAGGTGGCCGGGTTGGAGCGCGGTGTCCGCCCGATCGGGGACTGGTCGACCTCGACCGCCTTGTCCAGGTGCTGCAGGCCCTCGATGGCACGGTGCGGGCCCGGCCTGGCCTTGGCCCGGTAGAAGTGCTGCGCCAGCCGGCGGGCCAGGACGTCGTTGATCAGCGACGACTTGCCGGAGCCGCTGACCCCGGAGACGCCGACGAAGCAGCCGAGGGGGATCTCGACGTCGATCTCCTTCAGGTTGTTGGCGCTCGCCCCCCGGATGACCAGCTTCTGGCCGCACCCGGGCCGCCGCCGCTCGGGGATGGGGATCTGACGATCGCCGCGCAGGTAGGCGGCGGTCAGCGAGGTGGGATGGGCCATGACCTCGGCCACCGGCCCGGCGGCCACGATCCGGCCGCCCTGCTCGCCCGCCCCCGGACCGATGTCGACCATGAAGTCGGCCGACCGGATCGTCTCCTCGTCGTGCTCGACCACGATCACCGTGTTGCCCAGGTCCCGGAGCTGCAGCAGCGTCTCGATCAGGCGGTGGTTGTCGCGGGGGTGGAGGCCGATGGAGGGCTCGTCCAGGATGTAGAGGACGCCCATCAGCTTGGAGCCGATCTGGGTGGCGAGGCGGATGCGCTGCGACTCGCCCCCGGAGAGGGTGGTGGCGGCCCGGTCCAGGGTCAGATAGTCGAGGCCCACGTCCACCATGAAGCGCAGCCGCTCCCGGATCTCCTTCAGGATCCCGCGGGCGATGGTCCGCTCCCGCTCGCTCAGGCGCAGGTCGGCGAAGAACTCGATGGCCTGGGTGACGGAGAGGGCACAGACCTGGGCGATGTTCCGGTCCGCCACGGTGACGGCCAGCGACTCGGGCCGCAGCCGGGAACCCTTGCAGGCGGGGCAGGGGCGCTCCGACATGTACTTCTCCAGCTCCGCCTTCAGGAAGTCGGAGTCGGTCTCCTCATAGCGGCGCTGGACGTTGGCCAACACCCCCTCGAAGGGCGCCTCGTACCGCCGCCGGAGCCCGTACTGATTGCGATACGAGAACCGGATCGGTCGGTCGCCCGTCCCCTGCAGGAGCAGATCGCGCTGCTCGGGCGAGAGGCTCCCCACCGGCCGGTCCATGTCGATCCCCACCGCCGCGCACACCGCCTCCAGCAGCTCCGGGTAGAAGAACTGCGACCGGCTCCAGGGCGCGATCGCACCCTGCCGGAGCGAGAGCGAGGGGTCGGGCATCACCAGATCGGGGTCGGCGACCAGCTGCGAGCCGATACCGGTGCAGACCGGACAGGCGCCGTGAGGGGTGTTGAAGGAGAAGTTGCGGGGCTCGGGCTCGGGCACGCTGATGCCGTCGTAGGGGCAGGCGTAGTCCTGCGACATCGAGATCTCCTCTCCCCCGTCGACGGGCACCACCAGCACCGTGCCCTGCCCCAGGCGGGCCGCCGTCTCCAGGGAGTCGACCAGCCGGGTGCGGAGGTTCGGTCCCACCACCACGCGGTCCACCACGACCTCGATGTCGTGTTGCTTGTAACGCTCCAGCGGTATCCGCTCCCCCAGCTCGTACATCGTGCCGTCCACGCGGACGCGAACGAAGCCCTGCTTACGGATGTCCTCCAACAGGCGCTCGTACTCGCCCTTGCGACCTCGGACCACGGGCCCCAGGATCATCAGCCGGGTCCCGGCCGGCATCCGTTCCACCTGCTCCGCCATCTGCTCGACCGTCTGCTTCTGGATCTCACGCCCGCACCTCGGGCAGTGCGGCCGGCCGATGCGGGCGAAGAGCAGGCGGAGATGGTCGTAGACCTCGGTCACCGTGCCCACCGTCGAGCGGGGGTTCTTCGAGGTGCCCTTCTGATCGATCGAGATCGCCGGCGACAGGCCCTCGATGGCGTCCACGTCCGGCTTCTCCATCTGGCCCAGGAACTGGCGGGCGTAGGCGGAGAGCGACTCCACGTAGCGCCGTTGCCCCTCGGCGTAGATGGTGTCGAAGGCCAGCGACGACTTGCCCGATCCCGACAGCCCGGTGAACACCACCAGACGGTCGCGGGGGATGGAGAGGGTGAGGTCTTTGAGGTTGTGCTCCCGCGCCCCCCGGATGACGATGCTGTCGCTGGCCACGCCCGCCGTCCTCATGCCTCGTTCTGATCGGATGTCGGGGGGAGGACGGCGAAGGTCGCGGTCGCGGTGGCGACCAGGCGCCCGTCCTCGCCCAGGAGCCGACACTCGGCCATGCCGGTGCGCCGGCCCGAGTGGATCACCTTAGCAACCGCGCGCAGCCGCTCGCCTATTCGGCCCGGGGCGATGAAGTTGACCTTCAGGTCGAAGCTGGGGTGCCGCACCCCCTCCGGCAGCACGCTGCCCATGGCGCTGCCCATGGCCGAGTCGGCGAGGAGGGCGATGAAGCCCCCGTGCACCATCTCGGCGCTGTTCTGCATCTCGGGCCGGGTGCACAGCTCCAGGACCGCCTCGCCGCCGCCCAGGGAGCGGACCTCGATGCCGATCCAGCGCTGGGCGGGCGAGGGCCCCTGCCTCACCTCCACGGCCTCGGCACCGCCAGACAGGTCGAGGAGGCCCGGGCCACCAGCCGGCCCCGCTCGTCGAGCACGTCCGCCTCGCTGAAGAGCAGCGTCCGGCGCATCTCCACCACCCGGCCCACGGCCCGCAGCCGCCCCTCCACCACCGGGCGCAGGAAGTTGATCTTGAGTTCGATGGTCACGTTGGCCTGGTCGTCCGGCTGCCGGGTGAGGAGGGACATGCCCATGGCCGCGTCGGCGATCTGGGTGATGATGCCGCCCTGGACCACGCCGCCCTC
>JAJPKS010000446.1 GCA_021323605.1 Bacillota bacterium
TCGATCGCGATCCCCCAGGGGTTGCTCGTCCCCTCGCACCAGACCTCGAAGACCCGGGTCTTGGGATGGATGCGGAAGATCGCGCAGGTGAACTCGTAGGTCTGGCCGTTCCGCGATTTCACCCTGCTGGGGTTGAACACGCCGTTCCAGCCGTAGAGCCAGCCGTCCGGTCCCCAGGTGAGCGAGTTGGGCAGCTCGTGGGTGTCGGAGCGGCCGAAGCCGGTCGCGACGACCTCGCGGGTGTCGGCCCGGCCGTCGCCGTCGGTGTCGCGGAGGAGGAGGATATCGGGCGAATTGGCCACCCAGGCGCCGCCGTGCCCGACGGCGATCCCGGAGGGGATGTTCAGGCCGTCGGCGAAGATCGTGTACCGGTCGGCCTTGCCATCGCCGTCGGTGTCCTCGAGGACCTTGACGCGGTCGCGGCCCGGTCCCGCGGCCCGGCGGGGATACTCGAGGCTCTCGGTGATCCAGGCGCGCCCGCGCTCGTCGAAGGTCATGGCCACCGGGTTGACGATCTCCGGCTCGGCGGCCACGACTTCCACGCGGAACCCCGGGGGCACCGTCATGGCGCGGATCGCCTCGGCCGGCGATCGGGGCGGGTTGGGCGGCCGGTCCTGCCCGTGGGGGAGGATCGCGTCCGGCCCGGGCCGGTCCTGGGCCAGGGCCGTCGCGCCGACGAGCCGATCGATGCCGCCGCCGAGCAGGGTCGCGGCGGCGAGGAGGAGTCCCCGTGCGCGAATCATCGCCACTCCTGGTGATGCCGTTGGAGATCGACGAGGGAACGGGTCCCCGGCGCCCCGGATCCGCCCCGGGCTCGGGGCGCGCCCGCGTCAGGGCTGGCCGCCGGGGGCGGGCGGCGGGGCGTCGGGCGGTCGCGAGTCGGCCGGCAGGTCGTCGAGCAGGCGCTGCAGCGCGCCGGGCTCGACCGGCTTGACGATGTGGTGATCGAAGCCGGCCTCGTGGGAGCGGCGACGGTCCTCGTCCTGGCCCCAGCCGGTCAGCGCGACCACGGTGGTGCCCTCCAGGCCGGACTCGCGACGGAGCCGGCGGCAGACCTCGTAACCATCCATGCCCGGCATGCCGATGTCGAGCAGGACGAGCTGCGGACGGAATTCGATCGCCTGGCGCAGGGCGGCCGGCCCGTCATAGGCGATGCGGACCTCCTGTCCGGCGAGTTTCAGGAGCATGCCCAGGCTCACGGCCGCGTCGACGTTGTCGTCCACGACCAGCACGCGGTGGCGGGAGGAGGCGTGATTCAAGCGGTCGGGCTCCTCGGAGGGCGGATGTCGTTCCCCATGGTCGTCCCGTTCGGCGGGCGCGGGCAGGTGGACGACGAATTCGCTCCCGCGCCCCGGCCCCTCACTGTACGCCGCGACGGACCCGCCGTGCAATTCGACCAGCTCCCGGACCAGGGTCAGCCCGATGCCGACCCCTCCCCGGGAGCGATCGATGCGCCGCTCGACCTGGACGAACGGGTCGAAGATGCGCGTCAGCATCTCGGGGGCGATGCCGATCCCATTATCGCGGATCCGCAGCACCAGTTCACGGCCTTCCCGCCGCAATTCCACCGCGATGCGCCCCCCCGGTTCGGTGTACTTGGCGGCATTGTTGAGGAGATTCATGGCGACCTGCTCCAGGCGGGTCGCGTCGCCGGTGACCGTCGCGGGCTCCGTCGGCAGTGCCACGATCAATTCCTGGCCACGCTCCCGGATCAGGGGATCGATGGCCTCGACGGTGCGCCGGATCAGGTCCGCGAGGTCCACGGGCCCCGGGCGGAGCTCGATCCGGCCGCGGCTGATGCGGGAGACGTCCAGCAGGTCGTCGAGCAGCCGGGCCATATGCCGGACCTGCCGCTCGGCCATCCCGAGGGCCTCCGCCGAGGCCCCCGGCGGCACCCCGGCCCGCCGGAGGACCTCGAGCGAATTGCGGACCGGCGCCAGGGGGTTGCGCAGCTCGTGGGCGAGCATCGCCAGGAACTCATCCTTCTGGCGGTTAGCCCGCCTGAGCGCCTCTTCCATCTCCATCCGGTCGGTGATATCGGTGTTGGTCCCGAACCACCGGGTCACCCGGCCGTGCTCGTCGCGGATCGGCAGGGCGCGCGAGAGGTGCCAGCGCATCTGCCCGTCATGCCGACGGAGCGGGAAGGTATCCTCCCACGGCTCGCCGGCGGCGACCGCCGCCCGGAACCTCGCGAGCACGCGGGGCAGCTCCGCGGGGTCATGGACCAACCGCCAGCCCCACCCGAGCATCTGCTCGGGCGTCGTGCCGGTGAACTCGTACCACCGCCGGTTGTACCAGGTGATCGAGCCGTCCGGCCCGGCCATCCAGGCCAGTTGCGGGATCGAATCGGCCAGGGTGCGGAGTTCCTCCTCGCGCTCCTGCAGGACCCGCTCGGCGCGGCGGCGCTCGACCACCTCGGCGCCGAGCGCCTCGGAGGCGCGGGCCAGCTCGGCCGTCCGCTCCGCCACCCGCCGCTCCAGCTCCTCGGGGGTGCGCATCGCCAGCGCCCGCGGCGTCACCGGGACCAGCGCCATCACCGTCCCCCACGACACCAGCGCCGTGAATAGCTTGAGCGCACCCGCCAGCCGGTACGCCGGCCACCAGAAGATGAGCGCCTCCATCAGGTGCGTCGAGCCGCACGCCAGGATGAACGCCCCGAAGAACCAGAACAGCGGCCGGAACGGCACGTCCCGCTTCCGGATCGCGAAGTAACCCAGCACGCACGGGATCGCCACGTACGCCGACCACACCCCCAGGTCCGACAGGATGTGCAGCCAGCCCAGCTCGTCCGACCAGTCGCCGCAGTCCCACCGCCGCGGGAAGCCGGAGGGATCGAAGAGGCGAGTGAAGATCTCGAGCATCCGGCGGCTCCCGCTCCCGA
>JAJPKS010000315.1 GCA_021323605.1 Bacillota bacterium
CTGCGGAAGGCCGGATTGTACTGCGACCCGGGGCCCAGCGCCGAGTCCGGCTCCCAGTAGGCGTCGTGGAAGGCCTCGCCGGTGTTGGTGAAGAACACCGTCCACTGGACCACCGTGTCCGGGTACCAGTAGGGCGAGCCCTTGGGCCAGGGCGAGTGCATGGTCCAGGGGTGGGACTTCCGGAGCACCTTCATGGGCCCGAAGTCGGTCCCGATGTCGCTCACGCCCCGCACCCCGGTGGTGACCGGCGAGTCCATGACCACCTGGCCGCCCTGGTAGGCCCAGACGTGCTGGGCCTGGAAGGACACGATCACGAACTGCGAGGGCATGCCGTCGATCAGGTCCTGGTGGATCTGGTTGGCGTACCGCTGCAAGCCGGCGGCCGCCACCGCCGCCTGGTCGAGGCTCGACGAGCGCACGTTGGCGGCGAACTTCTCCAGCCGGCTGTAGGCCCTCATGACGTCGTCGTAGGTCTTGAAGGGCCGCGGCTTGTTCTCGTACGCCGCCACCGAGGCGTCGTTGCGGCCGTTGGCCAGGGCCAGAAGGCCGTCCTGCTGGATCGTGCTCAGGCTGCCGCCGGTCTGGGAGATGAGCTGCTGAGCGGCCTGGTCGATCTGCTGATTCTCCTGCTGGGTCCGGGTGGCCAGGGCGCTGGCCGCCGACGCCACCTGCCGGGCCTGGTCGGCGGCGTTGCGGTAGTCGCCCAGCGTGCGGGCCGTGCTCTGCGTCTGCTCGGCCGCCGCCAGCTTCTGCTGGAGCGCCTGGAGGTCGGGGTCGTCCGCCCCCACCTGCTGGGCCTGGGTGATGGCCGTCTTGGCGGTGGCGACCTGCTTGCCGGCGTCCTGCTGGGCCTGGGTGAAGAGCCGCCGCTCGAGGGAGCCGAGCTGCCGCTGGAGGCTCGAGGCCTCCTGCGCCATCTGGTCGTAGTAGCGGGCCTGGCCGAGGCTGAACCAGGGCTTCTGGCTGCCGTCCATGGCGGCCAGCCGCGAGGTGATCGGCCGCAGGTCCTGAGTGGTGTATCCCTGCTGGGAGGCGGCGTTGAGCTCGGCGTTGAGGACCTGCCGCTCCCGGTGGTACCTGCCTGCGGCCTGGAGCGCCGATGAGTTGCCGAAGGCGAGCAGGCCGCCGGCGCCGGCGAGGAGGACCGCGAGCGCGACCGGGATGGCGATCTTCAGGGAGATGGGGTGTCGGCGGATGAGCGCGGTCATGGTCTCAGATCCCTCGTAACCAAGAACGCGGTCGCCGCCCGGGCCGTTTCGCCACCTCCCGATCCGGCCGCGATCGGCGCAGGCCGGCCACGGGCGGCGGCGCGGCCGACCTCAGAGACCGAGCACCCGCCGGGCGTTGCCCTCGTAGATGGCCCGGCGCTGGGCCTCGTCGAGCCCCGCCCGCTGGACGGCGTCGATGGTGCTCTGGATGAAGGACACGCCGGCGTGACCGTCGAATGGGTAGTCGCTGCCGAAGACCACCCGCTCCGGGCCGAAGAACTCCACCCCGCACCGGATGGCGTGGGGCCCGCCGTTCAGCGCGGTGTCGCCGTAGCAGTCCCGGAGGGACTCGATCGGGTTGCGGGGCAGGGCCACCCGCAGGTCGGGCTCGCCGCGCCGGTAGTGAGCCTCGATCCGGGAGGCGAAGAAGGGGATCATGCCGCCGAGGTGGTGGGCGATGAGCACGCCCTGCGGTTGCCGGTCGAAGAGCCCGGAGAGGGCCAGGCGAAGGAGGGCCAGCGAGGTCTCGTAGGGTTGGCCCAGGACCCGGTAGAGGCCGTATCGCGATCGTTCCTCGGTCCGGTAGTCGGGGGCGGGTCCACGGACGGGGTGGAGGAAGCAGACCAGCCCCCGGCTGAAGGCGTATTCCAGCACCTCCAGGATGGGAGGATCGTCGAGCGGACGGCCGAACACGCTGGAGTAGGCCTGGAAGCCGGGCAGGCCGAGCTCCACCAGATGGTCGATCTCGCGCAGGGCGGCGCCGGGGTCGTCCATGGGCAGTGCTCCCAGGGCGCCGGCGAAGCAGACCGGGTCCCGCTCGACCAGCTCCCGGAGCTCCTCGTTGGCTGCGCTGCAGATGCCGCTCTGATGGGGACGGCAGGCCGCGTCCTCGGTCACCGGACTGGCCAGGCTCAGGACCTGCCGGTATCCGTGGTCGGCGAAGCGCTCCACCGTCCGTCGCTGCTCGTCCAGGTCGCACAGGCCGGGCACGGTGTCGGCCACGGCCAGCGCGGCCCGACCGGTCAGGCGCCGGACCCGTTCCAGGAGCCGCGGCGGGATGAGGTGGGCGGCGATGTCGATGATCACGTCACGCGACCCCTCTCGTCTCGGCTCGGCCATCATGACGCAGACGGCCCGTGGTCACCTCGCCGGCGTGCCGCGCGCCCCTTCGATGATCCGCTGCCGGGGCGGCGGGTGGGTCCACGGGCCTACCGGGCCGCGGCGACGTCCAGCTGCCCGACGTGCTCGGCCGCGTGGGCGGTGACGTGCACCAGGGCCATGACGACCGTCCAGGGCAGGTGACCGCGGGGCTGACCGTCGGGCAGGGGAGGAGGCTCCACCCGGCGGTCGAGCCGGGGGGCACGGCGTGCCGCCTCCTCGCAGGCGGCGATGGCCCGGCTCACCGCCCGCTCGATCTCCTCCCGGGCCCGGGTGGTGGTGAACTCGGCCTCTCGGTCCCGTGGACGCTCGTCGCCGAGGATCACGCGCCGCAGCCAGAAGTCCGAGGACTCGGCGGCGTGGAACGCGAGCTGACCGGCGGTGGCCCCGCCTCCCACCCGCTCGCCGAGCCGGAGCCGGGGTACGAGCTCCAGCAGGCGATGGAGGTAGGCGCGCAGCTCGGCGAGGTCCCCGGCCGTGAGCTGGCCGGACGCGGTGGTGTCGTCCATGTGCTCATGGTGCCCGTTCCAGGCCCCGTGCACCAGCCCGAGCCGTCCCCGGCTTCTGTGGCGAATCCCTGACGACCGTCCGTCATGGCGACCGGCACCCGGGCGCCGGGCCCTGGCACACTCGACCCCGATGTCATCGATCACAGGCACCGGTCTCGGCATCACGATCATGGGCGGGGACGTGGCCACCTGCGCCCGAATCGCCGCCCGGGCGGAGGCGGCCGGGTTCAGCTCGGCCTGGACGGCCGAGTTCTACGACCGCTCCGCGACCGTCTCCCTGGCGGCCATGGCCACCGCCACCTCGCGTATCCGGCTGGGCAGCGCCATCGTGTACGCCTTCGGGCGCTCGCCGCTGTTGACCGTCACCGAGTCGCGCGACCTGGACGAGCTCTCCGGGGGCCGTCTGGTGCTCGGCCTCGGAACCGGCACCCGGCACCAGGTCTCCGGGTGGCTGGGCCTGGACCCCGACCACCTGGCCCCACGGATCGAGGAGCTGGTGCCGCTGCTGCGCCGGCTCTGGCGAGACCGCAACCAGGCCGTTCACCACGAGGGTCGCTTCTACCGCATGCGCCTCGACCCGATCGTGGACGTGCGGCCCCCGCGTCGCGAGGATCTCCCCATCTACGTCGCCGCCGTCAACCCGCGCATGGCCGAGGCGGCCGGCCGGGTGGCGGACGGGCTGGTGGGCCATCCTCTCTTCACCGCCCGCTACGTGGAAGAGGTGGTCCGGCCCGCCCTGGCCAGGGGTGCCCGCCGGGCCGGCCGGGAGGGGACGGTGCCGATCGCCGCCTACGTGCTCTGCGCGGTCGGCGACGACGTCGACGAGGCGCGGCGGGCGGTGGCCAACCAGATCGCCTTCTACGCGGTGGTGCGAAGCTTCGACGCCATCCTGAAGCTGCACGGCTTCGACCCCGAGGTGGCGGCCATCCGCGAGGCCTTCCGGCGCGGGGACACGGCCGGGGCGGCGGCGGCGGTGAGCGACCGCATGATCGAGACCATCGCCATCGTGGGCCGGCCGGAGGAGGCCAGGCAGCAGTTCCTGGAGCGGTTCGCCGGCCGCTACGAGGAGCCCCTGCTGTTCTGCCCCTGCGTGGGCGTGGAGACGGGCCGGCTGCGCGAGGGCATGGAGGCGATGATCGAGGCCTTCACCCCCTTGGCCGGGGACGGCCGGGTGGCCGCCGCCGCCCCAGCCGGTCTGGGCGAGGCCGGCCCGTAGACGGCGCCCGGACGGCGCCTCGGTCGCCGAGCGCCGCCCCACCGGCTCAACGCCGGTTGAGGCGCAGCAGCCTCCAGCTGAGGAAGGTGGCGAAGGCGGTCCAGGCCACCGAGGGCAGGAGCAGCGCCGCGGCGACACGCCGCACCCGCCAGCCGAGCCCGGTCAGGAGGGACAGGGTCGCGCAGAGCAGGGCCGAGTCGACGGTCGCCAGGGCGAGGTCGCGACGGCGGGTGAAGATGGGGGTGAAGGCGGCGTTGAGGAGGTACTGGAGCCCGAAGAGCCCGCCCAGCAGCCGGCGCGGCCCGCGCCCGGGGGCCCGCAGAAAGAGGACGGCGGAGGCGGCGGTCAGGGCGTAGAGGCCGGTCCAGACCAGCCCGATGGTCCGCCCCGAGGGTTGCCAGCTCGGCTTGTGCAGCCGCCGGTACCAGGTGGACTCGAAGTCTCCGGCGACGGAGCCGGCGAGCGCGGTGGCGGCGGTGACCGCCGCCACCGCCAGCAGGCCGGCCACGCCGCGCGGCCTCGACGTACGACCCCGCATCCTCTCCATCCTGGCAGGGGCGGGGCGCCGGCGCCGGGGCGGAACCGGCGCCGCCGTCCGGACTCGCCGTCCGGTCTGGGCTCCGGCCGCCGCAGCGGTGCTGCGGAAGACGGTCACGGAGGCGAGCCGCCGTTCCGAACCCCGGCCCTGGCAGGCCCAGGTCGACCCGGGGCCACGCTCGACGGGCGCGCGAGCGGCGGAGTCGCCCCCGCCGGTTGTGATGCCGCCATACCGGGTTCGCGCGCTGGATCGGACGCCCTGATCGCGCGATTCGAACAGGGACGGCGAAAAGAGATTTTTGAGAAATATGGTATTTTTCGCTGTACAGCGAAAAAACTTATCTCAGGAGAGGGTACCATCGACCTGCCGCACGACCTCGCCGAGACCCTCGCCCGCTTGCCCGAGGTCGAGATCCGCTCCGTCGACTCGCGACCACCCGCCGACGGCCACGTGGATCTCGTGGTCCTCGGCGAGGTGAAAGGGCGCCCTGTCCGGTTCCTGGTCGAGGTCAAGACGAGCGGTTACCCCCGCGACGTGCAGCAGGCGATCTGGCAGCTCGCTGGCCTGCGCCGTCTCGAGCCGCCCGTCGCCGAGGTGCCGCTCCTCGCCGCCCCGGCCATCTCCGAGGCCGGGCGCGAGCTGCTGCAGCGGCATCAGCTGGCCTACTGGGACGCCGGGGGCAGCATCTACATCGACCTGCCTTGGGCCTTCTTCTGGGTCGACCGACCGGTCCCCGCGGGGCAGCCGCGCGTCCTGCGCAACGTCTACCGGGGCAGCACCGCCCGGGTCCTCCACGCGCTGCTGTTGGAGCCCGGCCGCGCCTGGCACGTCAGCGAGCTGGCCGGGCGCGCCCAGGTCTCGCTCTCGACGGTGCACCAGGTCTGCACCTTCCTCGAGGCGCAACTCTGGATGGACAAGACGGGCAGGGGACCACGCGCCGTGCGTGTGCTCCGCGAACCTGGCGCCCTGCTGGACCACTGGGCGGCTGCGCATTCCCTGGCCGAGTACGAAGCCCGGCGTTTCCACCGCTGGGCGCGCAAGCCCCTCGAGCTGCTGCACGCCACCACGGACGCCCTCGCCGGCGCCGGCATCGAGCACGCCCTAACCCTCGGCTCCGGAGCGCAGCTCGTCGCCCCCTACGGAACGGACCCGGAGCGGGTCTGGATACTCGTGCCCGCCGGTGCCGACAGACTGCTGGAGGAGAGTGCGCGGGCGAGCGGTCTGCTGCCCGTCGAGGAGGGCGAGGCGGTGACGTTCCTCGTCACGCGCGAGCGCTCGCCGTTCCTCTTCCGGCGACAGGTGCACGGGTTCTGGGTGGCGAGCGACGTCCAGCTCTACCTGGATCTGTGGGCGTGGTCGCAGCGGGGGAGAGATCAGGCTCGTCACCTCCGCGCCGAGCGGCTCGGCTACTGACGGCGCCACCGGTGGGTGCGGGTGAACCCGGTGGGTGCGGGTGAACCTTGAAGCCGAAGCACCAGGGAGGCTACACGGCGCTTCACGCCGAGCTGTGTGAGCGGACGTTGGTGACGCTGCTGCGGGGGCTCGGCCCCTGGAAAGCTGGCGTCTGCCTGGCCGGCGGCCTGGTGCCCCGCTACCTCATCCCTCGGCCGTCCGAGGGCCGGTCGGGGCCGCCGCCGCACGCCGGCACAACCGACGTCGACCTGGTGCTGGACCTCCAGGTGCTGGCCAGCGTCGAGGCCTACCGGCGGCTGGAGCAGAACCTCCGAGCGCTGGGCCTCGTTCGTGGGAGGAACGACGAGGGTCGGACGCAGCACTTCTCGTGGCGCAAGCCCGTGGGGGACGGGGTCACGGTTGTCGTGGACCTGCTGTGCGACGCCGACCTCGGTGAGGGCGGACAGATCGCGGAACTGCCTGGTGAGCGGCGCCTGTCGGCGCTGAAGATTCCCGGCGCGCATCTGGCCGTCGCAGACCACATCGAGGTGGAGCTCACCGCCACCTTGCTCGACGGGCGCGGGGTCGCCACCGAGGTGGTCCGGGTCACCAACGTCGTGCCGTTCGTCGTTCTCAAGGCGCTCGCCTATGAGGACAGGTTCGAGGAGAAAGACGCCTACGACCTGATCTACTGCCTGATGCACTTCGGCGGCGGACCGGAGGACGTAGCAGGCAAGTTCGCCGAGCGCCTCGCGCGCTGGCCCGAAGAGCCGCTTCTCTCCCGAGCGGTCGAGATCCTGCGCACCCGCTTCGCCTCGGACGGACGGACACCCGGCGCGCGGAAGGACGGTCCGGTCAGTTACGCGCGGTTCCTGGTCGACCCCGGACGCCGCGACCTGGACGCTCGCCACCGGCAGGACGCGGCGGCAGCGGTAGAGCTGTTCCTGCGTTCGCTGGACGCAAAACGGGGACCTCGCTCGATCAGGCTCCCGTCACGGGGAGAGGAGAGGCTGTGAACCTCGACTTCTGCCACCGTCCGCCGACGATGACCGCCCACCGGCGGAGCCCGACCTCGCGCTCGATTCCCGCTCCCCACCTGCCGACCGCGGGGTTCGCCAGGGCCTGCCCCGGCTGGGCCGTCCGACGAGTTGGCGCTCCTCCACGCCGAGCACGCGGCATGTCACACCTTCCGTCGTCAGGATGACGAGATCCCTGCGTCCCGCCGGCGCTCGTGCCGTCGGGCCACCTGTCTCGGCGGCCGGTGCGGATCGACATACGGCCGTGCGGTACCGCCCTGAGCGAGCTCCTCGGGTGTGAGGACCGGTGCCTGGGGCTGGGCGGCGACCGTGGCCCTGAGGCTTCGAACTCGGTCCGGAATCGGCGGCGCGGCCGAGGGCGCCCACCGGGCGGTTGACGGCCCCGGGCGCGGATGGGTATGTTTCCGCGGTACACGCGAGTACCGTGGCTCCGGGTGGGAGAGAGCGGCACGGAGGAGGTCTGGATTGGGCGGCGTGCGCCGGTCGCTGGTCGAGCTGGGTGACCTGACCCTGCTCTTCGCGGCGGCGCTGCGGGGGTCGTTCCGGCGCCCCTTCTACTGGCAGGAGCTGCTGGAGCAGTGCCGCGGCATCCTGGTCGCCAACCTGGTTCCCCTGCTGCTCACCGGCCTCGGTTTCGGGGCCATCGTGTCCCTGGAGGCGGGCCACTTCTTCCGCGCCGCCAGCGCCGAGTACCGGCTGGGCGGGTTCAGCGTGATGGCCAACATCCGGGAGTTCAGCCCGGTCGCCACCGGGCTCATGATCGCGGCCGTGAGCGGGACCGCGATCGTGGCCGACCTGGGGGC
>JAJPKS010000238.1 GCA_021323605.1 Bacillota bacterium
CGCGGGTTTGGTTTTCGGCTCGAGGGGTCATACTTAGTAATTCGGGTCATGAAAGCGCACGAGCTGGCACGCGAGCTCAACATCAGCCCTCGAGAGCTGGTGAACTATCTGCAGCAGAATCGCCTGACGAGGAACCCCACGGGGCCGCTTCCGCCGCAGGCGATCGAGGCCGCCCGCAACCAGTTCCGGCGCACCACTCAGCCGCGTCGACCGCCGGCCAACGGTGAGCGCAAGGTCGCGCTCCCCTCCAGCATCTCGGTGAAGGACCTGGCCGAGAAGCTCAGGGTCAGCGCCGCCGAGGTGATCAAGAAGCTGGTGCAGAACGGTGTCATGGCCACCACCAACCAGGTCATCGACTACGCCACGGCGGAGATCGTGGCCGACGACTTCGGCTACGCGGTCGAGCCGATCGAGGTCGAGGAGACCGACCGGGTGGGGGCGGAGACGGAGACCGGGCAGGTCGTCACCACCTCGCGCGAGGAGCTCTTCTCGCTGGCCAACGAGGACCCGCGGAAACTCAAGCCCCGGCCGCCCATCGTGACCGTGCTGGGACACGTCGACCACGGCAAGACCTCGATCCTGGACGCCATCCGTCACACCCGGGTGGCGGCCGGCGAGGTGGGCGGGATCACCCAACGGATCGGCGCCTACCGCGTCTCCACGCCAGAGGGCGACACGGTGGTCTTCATCGACACGCCCGGCCACGAGGCCTTCACCGCCATGCGGGCGCGAGGCGCCTCGGTGACCGACGTGGCCGTCCTGGTGGTGGCGGCGGACGACGGCGTGATGCCCCAGACGATCGAGGCCATCCAGCACGCGCGGGCGGCCGAGGTCCCGATCGTGGTGGCGATCAACAAGATCGACCTGGAGGCCGCGAACGTCGACCGGGTGCACGCGGAGCTGGCCGAGCAGGGCATCGTCACCCGTCACCTGGGCGGCGAGTACGAGTGCGTGCACGTGTCGGCCAGGACCGGGGAGGGCCTGGATGCGCTCCTCACCACCATCGTCCTGGTGGCCGAGATCCTCGAGCTGAAGGCCAATCCCGACCGCAACGCCATCGGCACCGTGGTGGACGCGAACCTGGAGCGCGGTCGCGGCCCAGTGGCGACGGTGCTGGTCCAGAACGGGACGCTCCGGGTCGGTGACCACTTCGTGTGCGGGCACATCTACGGCCGGGTTCGGGCTCTGACCGACGACCGGGGCCACGGCGTCCAGGAGGCGGGACCGGCCATGCCGGTTCTGGTCAGCGGCCTCGGCGAGGTGCCGGTGGCCGGGGACGTCTTCCAGGTCGTGGGCTCGGAGAAGGCCGCGCGCCAGATCGCCCTGACCCGACAACAGGAGCGGCGGGCGATGGAGCTGGCCAGCGAACGACCCTCGCGGGCAACGCTGGAGGAGCTGGCCCGGCGTGCCCGGGAGGGGGAGGCGAAGGAGCTCAACCTGGTCGTCAAGGCGGATGCCCAGGGCACCCTGGAGGCGGTGCGGACCGCCTTGACCAGGATCGCCGATCCCGCGGTCACGATCAGGATCGTGGGCCAGGGCGTGGGCATGGTGAACGAGTCGGATGTGCTCCTGGCGAGCGTCTCCAGCGCCACCATCCTCGGCTTCAACGTCCGGGCGACCTCGGCGGCGGAGCGAATGGCGGAGCGGGAGAAGGTCGAGATCCGCTCCTACGACGTCATCTACCGGCTGACCGAGGACGTCGAGCGGGCGGCGAGGGGACTGCGGGAGCCGGCCTATCGGGAGATCTGGGAGGGCCGGGTCGAGGTCGTGGTGCCGATCCGCGTGCCTCGCGTGGGCCTGATCGCCGGCTGCCGGGTGCTGGAGGGGAAGGTGAGCCGCGGGGACCGGGTCAAGCTGATGCGCGGCCGTACCCAGATCTGGCAGGGCGGCATCAGGTCGCTGAAGCACCTCAAGGACGACGTTCGCGAGATGGTGGCTGGACAGGAGTGCGGCATCGGCCTGGAGAACTTCGATGGCTTCCAGCCCGGCGACGTCATGGAGTGCTTCCGTCTCGAGCGCGAGGAGCTCTGAGCGGAGCCGCGCCTCGAGGGCGCCCGGCGGTCCCCTGGCCGCCTCCGTCGAACACTGAGGGAACGCGTCGAGATGGGTGACCGGAGAGCCCGGATGCAACCCCGGGGGGAGGTCGGCGTCGACCGGTCGGAGCGGGGATCGTGAGCGGCCATCGCACCGCCCAGGTCGGGGCGCAGATCCGCGAGGAGATCATGCAGATCATCCGTCGGGATCTGAAGGATCCCCGGATCGGCTTCGTCAGCATCACGCAGGTCAGGATGTCCCCCGATCTCCGCTCGGCCCGGGTACGGGTGAGCGTGCTGGGGGGAGAGGAGGAGCGGACGGAGACGCTGGCCGGCCTGCGCAGCGCGGCGGGCCACATCCGGCGTGAGCTCGGCCGTCGCCTGGAGAACCTGAGGTTCGCACCCGAGCTTCGCTTCGAGATCGATCCGTCGATCGAATACTCGGTGCGGATCTCGCACCGTTTGCGCGAGCTGCTGCCCGGGGGCGAGAGCGGGGCGCAGCCGCCCGACGAGGATGAGCAGGGAAAGGAGAAGGGGTGATCAAGACCGAGCTTCGTCAGCAGGCCGACCGGCTCAAGGACCTTTGCGAGCGCTACGACGAGATCCTGATCCTCGGCCACAAGGACGCGGATGGGGACACCCTGGGCTGCAGCCTGGCCTTCGCCGAGGCCCTGGAGACGCTGGGCAAGACGGTCCACGTGGTGATCCCTCCGGCCCTGCCCCAGAAGTACGCGTGGATGCCGGGGTTCGACCGCATCCGGCCCGCCCCGCCGGCCGGGGCCGAGGTTCGCCTCGTCCTCTTCTTCGACGCCGGCAACATGGAGCGCTCCGGGGATGCGATCGACCACGTCACCGAGCGGGCCACCATCGTCAACGTCGACCACCACGCCTCCAACTCCCGCTTCGGGGACGTCAACATCATCGATCCTGACGCCTCGGCCGTGGGCCAGATGTGCCTGGAGATGCTGGAGCAGTTCGGCTGGCGGGTCACGCCGACCATGGCCACCAACCTCTACACCGCCCTGCTCACCGACACCGGTGGGTTTCGTCACGAGAACACCACCCCCGCCGCCCTCCGGGACGCGGCCCGGCTGGCGGCCCTGGGGGCGGACCCCAGCTACGTGGCAACCATGGTGTACAAGTCGCGCCCGCCGACCACGCTCCGGCTGTGCGGGCTGGCCCTGGCCGGCATCCAGATCGAGATGGACGGTCGACTGGCGTGGGCGCGGGTGACCCGGAAGATGCTGCACGAGGCGGGGGCGGTGATGGCCGAGGCCGAGGAGATCATCGACAACGTGAACTCCATCGCCGGCCTCGAGGTGGCGGTGGTCTTCAAGGAGATCAACGCCCGGTTGACCAAGATCAGCGTGCGCAGTCGGGGAGAGGTCGACGCGGCGTGGCTCTGTGAGCGGTTCTCGGGCGGGGGCCACCCGCGGGCCGCCGGGGCGGAGATCGGGCAGCCGCTGGAGCGCGCCGTGCCCATGGTCCTGGCCGCGGTTCGCCAGGCCATCGAGACCGCCGGCGCAGGGAGTCTGGATCGCGGAGGAGAGCGGTGCGTGCGGGAGTCCTGAACGTCGACAAACCGGCCGGGATGACCTCGTTCTCGGTCGTTCGCCGGCTCCGCAGCCTGACCCGGGCGCGGCGGGTGGGCCACGCCGGCACCCTGGACCCGCTCGCCACCGGCGTGCTGCCCATCCTCTTCGAGGCGGCGACGAGGCTCTCCGAGTACGCCTTGCGCCTGCCCAAGACCTACGAGGCGGAGGTGCACCTGGGCGCCTGCACGCCCACCGACGACGCCGAGTCGGAGCCGCAGCCCGTGGCCCCCGCCGGCCACCTCACGGCGGACGCCGTGGCGGCCGCGCTGGGCCGGTTCGTGGGCCGCATCGAGCAGCGGCCCCCGGCCTTCTCGGCGGTCAAGGTCGACGGTCGGCGTGCCTACGAGCGGGCCCGCCGCGGAGACCTGAGCCGGCCGGCGCCGCGGCCGGTCGAGATCCACTCTGCCCAGCTGCTCGCCTTCCAGCCCGGCGAGCAGCCCGTGGCCCGCATCCGGGTGACCTGCAGCAGCGGCACCTACCTGCGCTCCCTGGCCCGGGACCTGGGCGAGGCCCTGGGGGTGGGGGGCTACCTGGGCCAGATGTCGCGTACCGCCTACGGGGATCTCCGGCTGGAGGATGCCCACCGGCTGGACGACCTCGGCGACGCCGCGGCGGTGGAGGCCGCGCTCCTGCCCCCGGAGGTGGTGCTGCCGGCCGACATGGAGCGCGTCCGCCTCACCGACGAACAGGAGGCGGCGGTTCGGCGCGGACGGCCGGTGCGGGTGCTCCCCGAGCCCCGCTCGCAGCTGCTGCGCGCGCACGACCAGCGGGGACGTCTGATCGCGCTCGGCCACGCCGATCCGTTGCGCCGGACCTTCGTCCCCGACAAGGTGCTGAGCTGAGGGGACGGTCGTCGCCCATGGGCACGGCGCGGTCGAGCCGGCGGCCGAGGTGAAGGTCCACTTCGGGCTGCCCGAGGCCCGGCTGGCGCGCGTGGTCCTGGCCATCGGCAGCTTCGACGGTGTGCACCTGGGGCACCAGGCGGTCCTGCGGCGGGTGATGGAGGTGGCCCGCGCCGAGGGGGCGACGGCGGCCTGGATCACCTTCGACCCCCATCCCCGCTGCGTGCTCGATCCCGCCAACTGCCCGGCCCAGATCACGACCCTCGAGGAGCGGGTCTCGCTGGTCCGGCGGCTGGGCCTGGAGCACGGGATCGTGCTCCCTTTCGACCGAGCCCTGGCCGCCCTGAGCGCCGAGGACTTCATGGCCGGCCTGCTCCGGGTCCTGGACCTGCGTTGCCTGGTCGCCGGCCACGATTTCGCCCTCGGCCGGGGGCGCGAGGGCGACCTCGACTGGCTGTGCCGTCACGGGTCACGGCACGGCTATCGGGTCGAGGTGGTGCCGCCGTTCCGCCTCGACGGGGAGGAGGTGCACAGCTCCGAGGTGCGCCGGCTCCTCACCCTGGGCGAGGTGGGGGGCGCCAACCGGCTGCTGGGGCGCGACTACGGTCTGGGCGGGCTGGTGGAGCCGGGCGACCGGATCGGCCGCACCATCGGCTGGCCGACGGTGAACCTGGCCGTCCCCCCCGGCAAGCTGGTCCCGGCGCGGGGCATCTACGCGGGGTGGGCCACCACCCCGGTGGGGGATCGTGGCGCCGCCATCAGCGTCGGATACCGGCCCCAGTTCGCCAGGACCGATCTGCGCGTGGAGGCCTATCTCCTGGACTTTTCCGGCGACCTCTACCAGCAGCGGATCGAGCTGCGGTTCGTGGCCCGGCTCCGCGACGAGGCCAGGTTCCCCAGCGTCGAGGCGATGAGCGCCCAGATCGCCCGGGACGTGGAGGCCACACGCAGAATCCTGGGCCTCGTCCCACCATCGCCGTAGCCACTCCCGGCCGTTCGTGCTGGCGTCGATGCGGGTGCTGGTCATCGGAGGGGGGATGGCGGGTTTCATGGCCGCGCTGGCCGCGGTCGAGCACGGCGCTCGCGTTTCGCTGATCAGTCGGGCCCCCGGGGCGACGGCGCTCTACGCGGGCGGGATGGAGATCGCGGCCGGGGCCCGGGAGGGGCGCGGGCTGGCCGCCGCCCAGCCCTTCCATCCCCTGGTCCGGCTCGGCCTCAACGAGTTCGAGCTGGTGTCGTTGCTGGACGAGGTGTGCGCCCGTCTCAGGGCGGCGCTCGATCGGGTGGGCTTGCCCGTGGTCGGCAGCTGGCGGCAGACGGGGTGGTTCGCCGACGTCCACGGCGGCGTACGGCCCGCGCACCTGGTCCCGGAGACGGTGTTCCCGGGCGAGCTGACGGCGCTCCAGGGCAAGCGGGTGGCCGTGGTGGGAGTCAGCGCGGTGAGCGAATACGACGCGGTGGAGGTGGCGTCCGCGCTCGACGAGGTGGGCGTCCGGGCGCTGCCGGTGACCGTGGGCATGGACCTTCCCGCGGGCGCGTCCCTGACCGACCTGTTCGGCCGCCCGGCCCCGATCGTGAACGCGACCGCGGACGCCGTCGCCTTCCCCCCCGGGCTGGAGGGCCTCCCCCCGAACGGCTTCGAGCTGCTGGCCGCCGTGCCCTCACCCCATGGCTGGCGGCTGCAGCGGGCCCTGGAGGCCGCCCTGGAGGCGTCCCGGGTGGGCTTCGTCCACGGGGAGGTGGGCGGTGTCCGGGCCAGCGGCCGGCGGGTGGAGGCCGTCTTCACCTCCAGTCACGAGCTGCGGGCGGATCGCTTCGTCCTGGCCACGGGCCGCTTCCTGGGCGGGGGATTGGTCAAGGAGCGCGGGGTCCGGGAGCCGATCTTCGATCTGGGCGTGTTCTACGAGGGGCGGCGGGTGGATCGCGAGTGGCCGCTCTGGTTGCAGCACCTGGAGCGGCAATCGCCGGTCCCGGCCTTCCGCACCGGGCTGTTGACCGATGAGCGCCTGCGTCCGCTGGACTGGGACGGCGTCGTGGCGTATGAGAACCTCCATGCGGCGGGCTCGGTCCTGGGCGGCTACGACTACGCCCGTGGCTTCGGGGTCCCGGTCGTGACCGGGTGGCTGGCGGGGCGCTGGGCGGCCATCGGCTGATGCGCAGGGAGCGGCGTCCGGTGCACGACCTCTGGCCGGTGACGCTGGTGCGCCTGCGCTCGGGCGCCTCGCCGCCGGTGGTGGAGGTGGCCCGCCCCGAGACGTTCGAGGAGGTGGTGGGGCTGCTCCGCGAGGCGCGGCGCTCGCGCCGCCGCGTCCTGGCCATGGGTGGGGCGAGCGGGGTCTGTGGTGCCCTGACGCCCGAGGCCGGCGACCTGGTCCTGGACCTCTCCGCCCTGGACCGGGTGGAGGTGGACGAGCACGACCTGGTGGTCCGGGCCCAGGCCGGGGTCAACGGCCTGGAGCTCGAGCGCCGGCTCAACCGGCGGGGCATGACCCTCGGCCACCTTCCGGCCTCGCTCCCGGTGGCCAGCCTGGGGGGCATGGTCTCGACGCGTTCCGCCGGCCAGGAGTCGTCGCGCTACGGCCGGATCGAGGACCTGGTCCTCGGGCTCACGGTCGCGCTGGCCGACGGCACCATCGTGGAGGCGAGGGCGCGGCCAGGCACGGCCGTGGGCCCGCCGCTGCACCAGCTCTTCGTCGGTGCGGAGGGCTCCCTGGGGGTGGTGCTGGAGGTCGTGCTGCGCGTCCATCGTCGGCCCGAAGCCGTGCTCGGGCGGGGCTGGCGACTGGGCACGCTGGAGGCCGGGTTGGAGGTGATGAGGTCGGCCATGCAGGGTGGCTTGCGACCGCTGGTCCTGCGCCTGTACGACCCCGAGGACTCGGCCCTGCAGGGGCTCGAGGGGTGGTCGTTGGTGGCGGCGGCCGCGGGCCCCCCGGCTCTGGCCGAGGCCGAGGCGGCCGTGCTGGCCGTGCTGGCGGCGGGGGTGGGGGCGGAGGACCTGGGTGAGGGGCCCTGGCGGTCGTGGCTCGAGCACCGCTTCGACCTCTCCGCCGAGCGCCTGCGGGACCTGCTGTCGGCGCCGGGGTCGTTCCTGGACACGATCGAGCTGGCCACCACCTGGTCGCGACTGCCCGCGCTCTACCGGGAGGTGAAGGCCCACCTGGCCCGGGCCGGTGCCGCCCTCTGCCACTTCGCCCATCCCACCGGTCAGGGATGCTGCGCCTACTTCACCGTGGCCGGGTCGGCCCCCGACGAGACGGCGGCGGAGCGGACCCACGGTGAGGTCTGGCGGGGGGCCATGGAGATCGCCCTGCGCCACGAGGCCGCGATCAGCCACCATCATGGCGTGGGTCGTGCGCGGGCGCCCTGGGTGGTGGCGGAGCTGGGTGGCTGGTGGGAGGTGTGGCGAAGGATGCGCTCCGCGCTCGATCCCGAGTGTCTCCTCAACCCGAACGGCGTGGGAGGGGACGGCGTTCGGTGAAGGACGTGCTGGTCATCGTCAACCCCGCCTCGGGGGCCGGGCGGACGGGCCGGGGCTGGCCCGGGATCGCGGCCCGCCTGCGGGCGGCCGGCCTCGAGTTCGACGCGGTCATGACCTCGCGCCCCGGGGAGGCCACCCGGCTCGCCCGCGGGGCGGTGTACGCCGGCCGCCCGATCGTGGTCGCGGCCGGCGGGGACGGGACCGTCAACGAGGTGGTCAACGGGTTCTTCGAGGACGACGGGCCCATCTCCGGCCCCACCCGGTTGGGGATCCTTCCGGCGGGGACGGGGGGCGACTTCCGGCGCACGCTGGGGTTGCCGCGCGACCCCGAGGCGGCGGCTGCCGTGCTTCGCGCCGGTCGGAGCCGGCGCCTCGACGCCGGCCGGCTGCGGTGCACGGGGCCCGCGGGGAGCGCCGTGCTCCGCCACTTCGTGAACATCGCCGACGCCGGTATTGGGGGCGAGGTCGTGGCCCGCGTCAACCGGAGCCGGCGGGACGGGGGCGCGGGCGGGCTGCTCCGGCGGTTGCCCAGCGGCGAGCTGACCTTCCTTTTCGCCTCCCTCCTGACCCTGGTGACCTGGCGCAACCGCCCCATGCGGGTGGTGGTGGACGACGAGGCGCAGGAGCTGATCGCCCAGCAGGTGGTGGTCGCGAACGGACAGTACTTCGGCGGGGGGATGAGGGTCGCGCCGCTGGCTCAGCCCGACGACGGGCTCCTGGACGTGGTCATCGCCGGGGACCTGAACTGGTGGGACAACCTGAGGGCCCTGGGCAGGATCCGGCGGGGCACGCATCTGGACGTCCCCGGGCGGAAGATCGCGTTCACCCGAGCCCGGCGGGTGGAGGTCAGCTCGCCGGAGCCGGTCCGCGTGGATGCCGACGGGGAGCAGCCGGGCTCGCTGCCGGCCGTCTTCGAGATCGTTCCCGGAGCTCTGGAGGTGATATGCCCCTGACCCATGGAGTCGTCGCCGCCCCGCACTACCTGGCCGCCGAGGCCGGCGCCGAGGTGCTGCGCCAGGGCGGGAACGCCGTCGACGCCGCGGTGGCGGCGGACGCCGTGCTCTGCGTCGTGTATCCGCACATGACCTCCGTCGGAGGTGACCTGTTCGCCCTCATCTGGGCCGCCGGCGCCGACCGTCCGATCGGCCTGGCCGGGGCCGGCCGATCCGGCTCACTGGCGACCATCGAGGCGGTCCGGACCCGCGGCCACCAGATGATGCCCGAGCGAGGTCCGCTGGCCGTCACGGTGCCGGGGACGGTGGAGGCCTGGGGCCGCCTGGTGGAGCGGTTCGGCAGCCTGGGGATGGCTCCGTTGATGGCCGCGGCCGTCCGCCACGCCCGCCACGGCTTCACCGTCACCCCCAACCTGGCGGCGTTCCTCAACGACCACGCCGGGTGGCTGATGGCGGACCGGGAGACGGCACGGCTGCTGCCGCCCTTGAAGGCGGGCATGCTGATGCGCAACCCGGAGCTGGCCGACACGCTCGCCTCCGTGGGCGAGAACGGCTTCCACCGCTTCTACCGGGGCGACACCGCCCGGGCGATCGTGGGCACGCTGGAGCGGCGAGGCGGTCTCCTCACCGCCGAGGACCTGGCCCAGCATCGTTCCCAGTGGGTGGATCCGCTCGAGGTCCGCTACCGTGACCTGACCGTCTACGAGCTGCCCCCGCCCACTCAGGGTCTGGCCGCGGCCGGCATCCTGAAGCGGCTCGAGCAGCTGGACCGATCCCGCCTGGAGCCGGGCCCGGCCTTCGCCGCCGAGCTCCGGCGGGCGCGGGATGCGGTCTATCCGCTCCGGGAGCGGTACATCACCGACCCCGACTTCGCCCGCGTCCCCGAAGAGCCCTTCCTCGATCCGCGCTGGCGGGAGACGGGGCCGGCGCCCGCCATCCCCGAGGGCGACACCATCTACCTCTGCACCGCCGACGAGCACGGGAACGTCGTCTCGCTGATCCAGAGCGTCGCCGGCACCTTCGGCTCCGGTGTCGTCGCCGAGGGTACCGGGGTGCTGCTCCAGAACCGGGGGATGTACTTCAGCCTCGACCCGCGGCACGTGAACCGGCTGGAGCCGCGCAAGCGGACCATGCACACCCTGATCCCGGCCATGGCTGGCCGCGGCGGCCGTTGCCGGGTGGCCTTCGGCTCGATGGGCGCCGACGGCCAGCCGCAGATCCAGGCCCAGCTGCTCGTCAACCTGGTCGACCTGGGCCTGGACCCGGTGGCGGCGGTGGCCGCTCCCCGGCTCCGCGTGCCACCCGGCGGTGGTGGGCTCTGGATCGAGGCCGACTATCCCGGGGCCGCGGCGCTGGCCCGTTCGGTGGAGGGAGCGCAGCTGCTGCCGGCGCGGAGCTGGCAGATGGGGCACGCCCAGGTGCTGGTGATCGACGGTCAGCGGTCGTGGCGGGCCGGCGCCGATCCGCGGGCCGATGGCGCGGTGGTGGTGGTGTGAGGTGGGCCGGGCGACACGATCCAGCCGAGCCCTGGGGCGCACCCGGTATAATTCCCTGCCGGTTTGGCAGTCGAGAGTGAGCTGAAGGCACAGCTGGCCGCGGAGTACGGCCACCACGGCACCGACACGGGTTCACCCGAGGTCCAGGTCGCGATCTTCACCGAACGGATTCGTCGGCTCACGGAGCACCTCAAGACCCATAAGAAGGATCACCATTCGCGCCGGGGGCTGCTCCTCCTGGTCGGCAGGCGCCGCCGGCTGCTGGACTACCTGGCCCGCAACGATGTCGAGCGCTACCGGGCGCTCATCGCGAAGCTGGGCATCAGGCGGTGAACGTACGGGCGGGAGCACCCGCCCGCATCCATTTCGGGAGGTCCAGGCCCCTAGCACCTGGCCTCGAGGCTCGATGGCTTCGAGTTCAGCTGCTAGGTCCCTGACCTCCCGACGGAGGTGTTGGAGCACGTGGCTGAAGTCACGAAGACATACGAGGTCGCCGGTCAGGAATTCCATCTGACGGCCGGGACGATGGCGGAGCAGGCCAACGGGGCCGTGCTCGCCCGAGTCGGTGACACGGTGGTCCTGTGTACGGCCACCATGTCCCGGGAGCCGCGACAGGGCATCGACTTCTTGCCCTTGACCTGCGACTACGAGGAGAAGCTGTACGCGGCGGGCAAGATCCCGGGCGCCTTTCTGAGGCGCGAGGGGCGTCCCAGCGAACAGGCGATCCTCAACTCACGGCTGATGGACCGGCCCATCCGGCCCCTCTTCCCGGAGGGGTTCCACAACGACGTCCAGGTGGTCGCCACCGTGCTCTCGGTGGACCAGGTCATGGACCCGGCCATCCTGTCGATCAACGGCGCCTCGGCGGCCCTGCACATCTCGGACGTTCCCTTCCAGGGCCCGATCGGGGCCGTTCGGATGGGCTACCTCGACGGCCAGCTGGTCGTCAACCCGCGCCTGACCGACCTGGAGCGTTCGGACCTGGACCTGGTGGTGGCCGGGACCCGGGACGCCATCATCATGGTCGAGGCGGGGGCCAAGGGGGTGAGCGAGCAGGTCGTGGTCGAGGCGCTCGAGGTGGCGCACCGGGAGATCGCGCGCATCTGCGACGCCATCGGGGAGCTGGCCGCGGCCTGTGGCAAGCCCAAGCTCCAGGTGAGCCCGCCGCCGTACGACCCGGAGATGGTGGCGGCGGTGGACGAGTACCTCGCGTCCCGACTGGACGAGGCCGTCTACCACCCGGACAAGACGCAGCGCGAGGAACGGGTGATCGGTCTCAAGGAGGAGATGGTGGCCGCGCTCGGGGAGCGGTGGCCGGAGGAGACGGAGACCCTGGCCAAGCTCTTCGAGAAGAAGCTCAAGGACCGTGTGCGCCAGCGGGTGATCGAGGAAGGCGTGCGCGTCGACGGCCGCGGCCTCCGGGACATCCGTCCCCTGGAGATCAAGGTCGGCCTCCTACCCCGCACGCACGGCTCGGGCATGTTCCGGCGCGGTCAGACCCAGGCGCTCACCATCCTGACCCTGGGCACCGTGAGCGACGCCCAGCGCCTGGACGGGCTGGGGCTCGAGGAGTACAAGCGCTACATGCACCACTACAACATGCCGCCCTTCTCGACCGGGGAGGCCAAGCCCCTGCGCAGTCCGGGGCGGCGTGAGATCGGCCATGGAGCGCTGGCCGAGCGGGCGTTGCTGCCGGTCATCCCCTCGGAGGAGGAGTGGCCCTATACCATGCGCCTCGTCTCCGAGATCCTCTCCTCGAACGGCTCCGCCTCCATGGCCTCGGTCTGCGGCTCGACCCTGGCGCTGATGGACGCCGGGGTGCCCATCAAGGAGCCGGTGGCGGGCATCGCCATGGGTCTGGTGACGCGCGAGGGGCGCTACGCCATCCTCACCGACATCCAGGGGGTGGAGGACGCGCTGGGGGACATGGACTTCAAGGTGGCCGGCACCGCGGGTGGCATCACCGCCCTGCAGATGGACATCAAGATCAAGGGCCTCTCCCGCGCGATGATGGCGGAGGCGCTGGACCAGGCCCGGGAGGCGCGCCTGTTCATCCTCCAGAAGATGCTCGAGGTGATCCCGGAGCCGCGCAAGGAGATGAGCCGCTACGC
>JAJPKS010000163.1 GCA_021323605.1 Bacillota bacterium
GCGGCAGGGGCGGCGGGTGGTGGTGCAGTCGCCCCGGCGCCCCACCCCCCTCGCCGGGTCCGCCCTCCCCGCCGGCCCCGACCCGCCCGCGGGCTGAGCGGGATGCCTCCTCGGGTCGCTCATCCGGATGGCGCGGCGGCCGCCGCGGTGGCCCCGCTCCGTCCTCTGTGCCGCGATGGGTCCCGCGGCCATCTCCGCCCGCTGTGCCCGGCCGCCGGGGGCTCCGCACCCGCCGTGACCGGAGATGCGACCCTGCCGATCGCGCGGGGTCGGTGCCGGGCTGGGCGCGATGCCCCCGGTACGATGGGAGCATGCCCGGGGGCGAGCCCCCGCTGGGGGCATACCGGCGCAAGCGCGACTTCGAGCGGACCCCCGAGCCCCGGGGCGGCCGCGGGTCGGCGGGGGCGGAGCCCGTCTTCGTGGTGCAGAAGCACGACGCCCGCCGGCTCCACTACGATTTCCGGCTCCAGGTCGGCTCCGTGCTCAAGTCCTGGGCGGTCCCGAAGGGGCCGTCTCTCGACCCCCGGGACAAACGGCTGGCCACGCCGACCGAGGACCACCCGCTCGAGTACGCGGACTTCGAGGGCGTCATCCCGAAGGGCGAGTACGGGGGCGGCACCGTGCTGGTGTGGGATCACGGCACCTATCGGAACCTGACCGAGGACTCGGGTGAGCCGGTGCCGGTCGAGCAGGCCCTGGAGCGCGGGCACGTCGCCGTCTGGCTGAACGGGTCCAAGCTCAGGGGCGGCTTCGCCCTGACCCGTTTTCGCACCGGCGAGGACGAGAGCTGGCTCCTGGTCAAGATGAACGACGAGCACGCCGAGCCGTCGCGCGACATTCTCGCCGACCGGCCCGAGTCGGCGCTCAGCGGCCGCACCCTGGAGGAGATCGCCTCGGCCTCGTGAGATCCCGGAGGGCTCGGCCGGGCCTCAGCCCTTGAGCACGCCCATGGGGCGGAGACGGGCGACCGGCCGGGAGAGGCCGGCGCCCTCGCAGGTCGCCACCACCACGTCCACGTCCTTGTAGGCCTCCGGCATCTCCTCGGGCAGGGCCCGCATGGCGCGGGCCACGACGTGGATCCCCTGCCGCCGCAGGCGCTCGGTCAGTGCCTGGCCGGTGTCGCGCTTCATCGCCTGGTGCCGGCTCATCACCCGCCCCGAGCCGTGGCAGGTCGAGTGGAAGGCCTCGCCGGCTGGCTCGCCCACCAGCACGTACGAGGGAGTGCCCATGGAACCCGGCACCAGCACCGGCTGGCCCACGTCCCGGTACTCGTCGGGCAGGTCGGGATGGCCCGCCGGCAGCGCCCGGGTGGCGCCTTTGCGGTGCACGCACAGGGTTCGCCGGCGGCCGTCGATCTCGTGCTCCTCGATCTTGGCCAGGTTGTGGGAGACGTCGTACACGAGCCGGAGGTCGCGGTCGCCGAGGACCGCCTCGAAGGCGTCGCGCACCGCCGCGCTCATCACCTGGCGGTTGGCCCGACCGAAGTTCGCCGCCGCCGTCATCGCCGTCAGGTAGGCCTGGCCTTCAGGGGACCGGACCGGGACCGACGCCAGCTGGCGGTCGGGGAGCCGGATGCCGTAGCGCTCCATCGCCTTCAACATCCGCCCCACGTGGTCGGAGCAGACCTGGTGGCCGAGGCCCCGGGACCCGCTGTGGATCATGACCGCGGCCTGTCCCTCCTCCAGCCCGAAGGTCCGCGCCACCCGGACGTCGAAGACGCGCTCCACCTCCTGGACCTCGAGGAAGTGGTTCCCGGAGCCCAGGCTCCCGAGCTGGCCGCGGCCCCGCTCGAGCGCCCGCTCGCTGACCTCGGCCGGCTTCTCGATCGTCAGCGCGCCGTGGTCCTCGCAGCGGGCGATGTCCTCCTCGACCCCGAACCCGGCCGCCACCGCCGCGCGGGCGCCCTCGCGGAGCACCCGCTCCAGCTCCCGGCGCCCGGCGAGGTGCCAGATGCCGCCTCCGCCGTGCCCGGCCGGGACGCGGCGGTAGAGCTCCTCCATGAGGGCGGGGATGCGTCGGCGCACCTCGGCGGCGGAGAGCCGGCTGACCAGCAGCCGCACCCCGCAGGAGATGTCGAACCCCACCCCGCCTGGGGACACGACGCCGTCGGCGTCGACGTCGGTCGCGGCCACGCCTCCGATGGGGAAGCCGTAGCCCCAGTGGATGTCGGGCATGGCGAAGCTCGCCCGCACGATCCCGGGCAGGGTGGCGACGTTCACCACCTGCTGCAGGGACTGGTCTCCCTGCAGGGCGGGGAGCAGGGCCTCGGCGGCGAAGACCACGCCCGGCACCCGCATGGGACCGCTCTGCGGGATGATCCAGCGGAACTCGGTGTCCCGGATCAGCCGCAGACCGGAGACCTCGATCGTGACCTTGCCGCCCGCCGTCCGCGTCATGACCGGCTCACCCTCTGTTGGCCCGGAGCGGTCAGCTCGTCGGGATCTCGAGCGATGCGATCGTTCCCACCTCCAAGTGTAGGCCGTTCGGGGCCCCGGCCCGGACGCTCCCGGACGCGGCCGCAGGCCGGCGCGCCGGTCAGGCGTGCCGTTCGCACGGTGGCGCCTCCACCCCGAAGCGTCGTCCCACCCGGGTGAGTTCGTTCCAGGTGGCCTCGGGCAGGAGCAGGCCGGCCTGAGCTCGATGGGCGCGGCTCCGGGCCTCCGCCTCCCCCGGGAGCAGGACCTCCGGCCGGCCCGCCACCGGCCGCTGGGATCTGACCGCGGCCAGCGTCCGCTCCACCAGGTCGCGGTAGGCGGTCGCGTCGCCGAACGCTCCCGGGTCGATCACCTGGACGAAGACGCCCCCGATCCGGTCCCCGGCGTCGTCCTCGCCGGAGGGGACGCCGGGCAGCGAGGGGGCATCGTCACCGATCATCGAGAGGCCGCCGAAGAGGGCGGCGGCGAATCCCAGCCCGTACCCCTTGTGTCCGGCCACCGTGCCCCCCAGCGGCACCAGTGCGCCGCCGGCGTAGAAGTCGTCGGGGTCGGTGGAGGGGCGGCCGAAACGGTCGTAGATACAGTCGGGAGGCAGGGGCTCGCCCTTCGCCCTGGCCAGGCGCACCTCCCCCTCGGCGACGGTCGAGGTCGAGCCGTCGTATACCATCCAGGAGGCGCGGCCGGGGACGGCGAACGACCACGGGTTGGGGCCGAAGAACCGCGTGCGTCCGCCGTGCAGCATGACCGTGCCCACCTCGCGGCCGGCCGTGCCCACGGTCAGGACGGCCAGCAGGCCGGCCTCGGCGGCCCGCTCCGCGTACTCCCCGAGCCGGCCCACGTCCGAGGAGTGGCGCACCACGGCGGCCGTGACCCCGTGCCGCTGGACGTGCCGGATGCACCAGTCGAGCGCGAAGGCGGTGGAGTGGTGCCCGAAGCCCCGGTGGGCGTCGACCAGCGCCGTTGCCCCGTGTTCGTGCACCACCTCGGGGACGGCGGAGGGAACCAGCTCCCCGCGCTCCGCCTGGACCACGTAGTGGGCCAGGCGGATCACGCCGTGGGCGTCGTGGCCGGAGAGGTTGGCACGCACCAGGTGACATGCGACCTCCGCCGCCACCGGCGGCGGGGCACCCATGGCCTGGACCACCGCCGCCACGAAGTCGCGGAGCGGTTCGGCCTGGACGTTGAGGAGCCCTCTCATCGAGACCTCTGGACGGCGTTGCTGAAGCCTGCGCACACTGGAGTCATCCCCTGGAGCTGCTCTCCCTCCTCCGCTGGTGGTCGTCACTCGGGCTCAAATCATGACGCTGTGGCGCGCCCGACGTGGGGCTCCGGACGCGTTCCGCCGAAGGTCGCCGCCGGCATCGAGCCCGGGGATGGGTGTCGAGGGTGAGGCCGACGCCGGTCGGGGCGCTCGTGGGTCGTCCGCCGCCCTCTCCGGCTGCGTAGGCTGGTGACGTGAGAGGACGGTGACGGCGGTGTCGGGCGCGGGCAGGTGGCAGGACGACGTCCAGGGATCGGGCCTGGAGCTGGCCCGGTCGGCGGACGGGGCCGCGGTCGGGGACGGGGCGCGGTCGATGCCACTTCCCTTCCCGGACCGCCGTTCGGCCGGCCGCGACCTCGCCCTCCGGCTGGAGCGCCACGCGGGCGAGGACGTGCTGGTGCTGGGCCTGCCGCGGGGCGGGATGGTGGTCGCCTACGAGGTGGCGCGCCGGCTGGGGGCGGAGCTGGACGTGTTCCTGGTCCGGAAGCTGGGCGTGCCCGGCCGCGAGGAGCTGGCCATGGGGGCGGTGGCCTCGGGCGGCATCCGTGTCCTCAACCGCACCGTCATCGAGAGCCTGGGGGTTCCCTGGTCGGTGGTCGAGGCGGCGACCGAGCGGGCGCTGCGGGAGATCGAGGAGCGCGAACGAGGCTACCGCGACGAGCGACCGGCGGCGCCGGTCACCGGCCGGATCGTGATCGTGGTCGACGACGGGCTGGCCACCGGCGCCACCATGCGCGCCGCCCTCTCGGCGTTGCGCTCGATGGCGCCGCGGCGCCTGGTCGCCGCCGTCCCGGTGGCGCCCCCCGAGGTCCTGCCCCGGCTCGAACGGGACGCCGACGAGGTCGTGTGCCTGGCCACGCCGGAGCCCTTCGAGGCGGTCGGCCTCTGGTATCGCGACTTCACCCCGGTCTCCACCGAGGAGGTGCGTGAGCTCCTGCGCGCGGCCTGGGAGGGCCGCTGAGGCCGGGCGCGGGCTGATCGTACACTCCCAGGGTTGAGAATTTGTTAGCAACGTGCTAACATATTCTTCCTGGCAATAGGGATGGGGAGCCTCCCTCCCGATCCCGGGTCCAGGGCGGCGCCGGCTACCGGCCGCGCCCTGCGACCGATCCCCTTCCCGGCGTGCCGGCCCGGCCGCCGGGGCCGGCCTGGGCCAGCCCGGGCTCCACCAGGACCATGCAGCCGAATCAGCCATCTCGCCCCTCGACCTCCGCCGAGCCGACTCCACCGCGGCGCAGGCGCCTGCCGGAGCTGGACCTGCTGAGAGCGGCTGCCCTCCTGGCCGTGGTCTTCATCCACGCCGGGAGCTGGCTCTCGGGGGCCGACGCGCCGCCCGGGCACGACCCGGTGGCGGCGGCGATCGCGCTGGCGCGTTTCTGCGTTCCCGCCCTGCTCTTCGCCAGCGGCCTGGCCCTGTATCGCTCCCACGGGCGGCCCGAGGACCCGGTCGGTTTCCTCGAGCGACGCTGGCTCCGGATCCTGGTCCCCTGGCTGATCTGGGCGCCCGTCTACGCGGGCGCCGACCTGCTCCTGGGCCAGCTCGCGCCTCGTCCCGGGGACGTGGCCGTCTGGCTCGCCTACGGCGGCGGCCACCTGTACTTCCTCCTCCTGGTCGCCCAGCTCTCGCTCCTCCTTCCCGTGCTCCCCACCCGCCCTCGCTGGCTGGTGGGCCTCGCCGGCCTGGTGCTGGCGGTGCAGCTGGGGCTGGACGCCCTCCACACGCACGGGCCCGCCGCCCCCGGGGCGCTGGCCTGGCCGTACACCTACCTGACCCCGGTGGAGGCCCCGTTCTGGGCCGGCTGGTTCCTGCTCGGCTGCCTCGCCGGGCGGGTGTACGACCGCCATCTGACGCGCCTGGACCGCCTGTGGCCTCTGGGCCTGGCCGCGACCGCGGCCGCCAGCGCGGTGGTGCTGATCGAGGGACAGGGGGTGGCCGATGACTGGTGGCGACAGGGGACGAATGCCTTCCTCTGGCCGGCGGTCGTCCTCCAGGGCCTGGCGGCGGCGCTGACCCTGCTCTGGGGCGGGCGCCGGCTGGCGGCGACCGTCTCCGCCGCCTGGCTCTGGCGGCCGGTGCGGGGACTGAGCCAGCACTCGCTGGGCGTGTACGTCATCCACGTCCTCCTCCTGAACCTGCTCGGGATCCTGATCGGCGACTGGCCCCCGGTGGTCCGGATCGCCGGCCTCCTGGCCGGCTCGCTCGGGCTGGCCTACCTGGCCACCCGTGGCCTGGCCGTCACCCGCCCCGGTGCCCTGGCGGTGGGCGAGCAGCCCTCGCGTCCCGAGTTCCCCTGGCTCGGCGTGCTGCGCACCCGGGCCGCGCGATGGACAATCACGGGATGACGGACCTCAATCGGGACCGGCGCGAGGCCGCCCGCCACCCTTCCGGACGTCAGTACGAGATCGAGCGTGGTGACCAGCGGGCCGTGGTGGTGCAGGTCGGCGGCGGCCTGCGCGAGTACGAGGTGGACGGCTTCCCCGTCCTCGACGGCTACGGACCGGACGAGCTGGCCAGCTCCGCCCGCGGGCAGGTGCTGATGCCGTGGCCCAACCGGCTCGCCGACGGCCGGTACGAGTTCGAGGGAGGGGTGATGCAGCTGCCGTTGAGCGAGCCCGAGCGCCGGAACGCGATCCACGGTCTGGTGCGCTGGGCGAGCTGGGAGGAGGTTCGGTTCTCGCGCTCCCGGGTGCGGCTGGGGCACGTGCTCTTCCCCCGGCCCGGGTACCCGTTCGCGCTCGCGCTGGAGGTCGACTACGAGCTGACCGGCGAGGGCCTCCGGGTGACCATGAGCGCGCGGAACATCGGTCGCTGGCCCGCCCCCTTCGGAGCCGGCCAGCATCCCTACGTGCGGGCCCAGATGGCGGGGATCGACGGCTGCGTGCTCCGGCTTCCCGGCCGGAGCTGGATGGAGATGGACGAACGGCAGATCCCCACCGGCCGGCTCCTCGACGTGGGTGGCACCGAGTTCGACTTCCGGACTCCTCGTCCCATCGCCTCGACCCGGATGGACACGGCCTTCTCCGATCTCGAACGAGGTCCCGACGGACGGGCGCGGGTGGAGTTGCGGAGCGAGGACGGGACGCGGCGGGTCACGGTCTGGATGGAGCGGGGCTTCGAGTACCTCATGGTCTTCACCGGCGACAGCCTCTCCCCCGAGGAACGGCGTCGAAGCCTCGGCGTCGAGCCCATGAGCTGCGCCCCCGACGCCTTCCGCAACGGCCTGGGCCTGGTCGTCCTGCGCCCCGGCCAATCCTGGTCCTCGAGCTGGGGCATCGCCGTCGGGTGAGATCGGCCGGGAGCGGGCTCCGGCACCGCGGCCGGGTTTGCTCCCTCCGGAGCGTCGATGGGCCCCGGCCTATGCTTGAAGTGTGACCCGTGGCCTCCGGATCGCCTGGCTGGGTCAGCGGTCTGCGGGGGCGGGCGACGGCCTGACCACCTACAGCCGCGAGATCACCCGTGGCCTCAGGCGGCGGGGTGCGGAGGTGATCTTCGTGCACCACGGCCCCGAAGCCGAGGAGTCACCTTCGGTGGCCCTGGAATCGCTCTCCGTCGGCGACCGGTTCCGCATCGCCGTCCCGGGTTCGAGCCGGCGGCTGATGACGGCGCTCCAGGCGCATCGGGTGGATCTCGTCCACGTGTCGCTCTCCTTCTCGAGCCTCGACTTCAGCCTGCCCGGCCTGTGTCATTCGCTGGGGCTTCCGGTGGTGGGCACGTTCCATGCTCCCTTCGACACCCGGGCCTCCTTGTGGGGCGGGCTTTCGCGCGTTCTCTACCAGGTGTACGCCGTGCCCCTGGCCAACTACGACCGGGTCATCGTCTTCGGTCCCTCACAGGCACGGATGCTGATCCGCATGGGCGTTCCCGAGGAGATCATCGCCATCGTCCCGAACGGCGTGGACGTGGAGCGCTACCGCCCCGGTCCCTCCGACCGGGCTCGACGCTACGGGGCGCGGTCGTTGTTCCTCTACCTGGGGCGCCTCGACCGGGAGAAGAACGTGGACGTGCTCATCGAGTGCTTCCTCTCCGTGCACCCGCCCCCGGATGTGAAGCTCGCCCTGGTCGGCACCGGCCCGGAGCGCGCCCGGCTCGAGCGCCGTTACCGGGATCGCCGGGTGATCTTCACCGGGGTGGTGCTCCAGGAATCGGAGCGGATCGCGCTGCTCCGCGCCGCGGATGCGCTCTTCCTCCCCTCCGCGATCGAGGGGCTGTCCCTCGCCCTGCTCGAGGGCATGGCCTGCGGCCTCTGTCCGGTGGCCACGGACGTGGGCTGCGACGGCGACGCGGTGCGCGGCGCGGGCATCCTGCTCGACCCACAGCGCCTGCGCTCCGAGCTCCGGCTGGCCGTTCGCACGCTCTGTGATCTGCCCGAGCTGGCCCGCGAGCTCGGCCGCCTGGCCAGGAGGCGGGTGGTCGAGCGCTACTCGCTGGACGCCAACCTCGACGCCCTGATGCGGCTCTACGATCAGGTGCTGGCGGCGCAGACGCGGGGCCTGGGCGGCGTTCCCACCGCCGGCCGCTGAGCGATCTGCCGGCCGCGTGTTGCCCGCGGCCGTTCCGAGTCCGTCCCCATCCCCGGCCCGGGTCCGCTGGCAGGGGGCACATGGAGCCGGATGGGAGGCTGACAGAGAGCGGCAGTGAACGTGGTATGGCACCGCCGAGCACGCGCCGTTCTCGTCCACAGAGACGCTCTGGACGGCCTCCTCGGGGCGTCCTGGGCGTGCTTCCTCGCTGAGGTATAGTGGTGGGCGATGAGCGAGGTCTGTCCACGGTGCGCAGGCAGCGGGAAGGTGATCTGTCCAGTTTGTAACGGGACCGGTAAAGCCGTCTGTGTGAGTTGTGGAGGCAGCGGCTGCCGCGTTTGTGACAACGTGGGGACGATCGCTTGTAAGACACATGTAAGTTGCGGCGTATGTGGGGGTAGCGGTAGACGTTGACATGATAGAGTCCAAGGGGCATAAACCCGAGGGACAGGTGTCTGCTCGGGGCCCCTTGTCTGTCGTGTCCCCTGCCGACCGATCGCGATCCTGGGAGGGCGGAGCGGCCCCGTCGTCTGGCGTTCGGGCCCTCCTCCCGGGAGGCGGCGGCGGGTGGGTCGGCCCGCGGCCTGCAGGCGATCGAGGCCGGGCGCCGATTCGCCGGCCGGCGTCGACGGCCGCCCGCGGAGCCGGGACGTTTCCCGGTGGCTGGACGGCCGGCGGTGAGGTTCGCTAGGCTGTCCGAAGCCTTCGGGTAGGGCCTCGTTCCTGCCCGCCGCGCTCACGTTCGAGTCCACGATCGCCAGCCGCCGGCCGGAACGATCCGGATGGCCGGGGCTGGCTGTGCCATGGCGGGCGGGCCGGTGCCAGCCCGGGAAGAGCAGGCCAAGCGGAGGATTGGAGATGGCCATCACGTCTGCGGCGGCGGGCGAGCTGGACGTCCAGGTGTTGCTCGAGGTCCTGACCGCTTACCGGGACGGCGACTTCTCGGTCCGGATGCCCTCGACCTGGACCGGCCTGGCGGGAAAGGTGGCGGACACCTTGAACGAGGTGATCGGCGAGAACCAGCGCTTCGCCCGCGAGCTGCAGCGGCTGGCGCACAGCGTGGGCAAGGAGGGCCGGATCGGCCAGCGCCTCTTCGTGGGCAGTGCCCGCGGCGACTGGGCCGAGTCGAGGCGGGCCGTGGACGAGCTGGTGGAGGATCTGGTCAGCCCCCACGTCGAGGTCGCCCGCGTGATGGAGGCGGTGGCGAGGGGTGACCTCTCGCTGGCGGTGCCGATGGGGGTGGAGGGACGGGCGCTGCAGGGCCAGTTCGCCCATACGGCCCGGACCGTCAACACCATGGTCGCTCAGCTGAACGCCTTCGCCTCCGAGGTGACCCGGGTGGCGAGGGAGGTGGGGACCGAGGGCAAGCTCGGGGGCCAGGCCCGGGTGCCGGGGGTGTCGGGGGTCTGGAAGGACCTGACCGACAACGTCAACTCCATGGCCGAGAACCTGACCGCCCAGGTGCGGAACATCGCCGAGGTGAC
>JAJPKS010000340.1 GCA_021323605.1 Bacillota bacterium
CCGGGAGCGCGGCTCCTGAGCCTCCCCCGCCGGAGCCACCCGCCACCGCCGCTCCTCCTGCCCCTGGGAGGCGGCCGCCTCCGTGGCCCACGGGCCGACGGCGCCGCCGTACCCCCTCCGACCTGCCGGGGCTCCGCGCTCGGACACCTCCGGGGGAGAACCGGCCATCCCACGTCCGAACTGGAGGCCCGGGTCGCCCGTCCGCGGCTCCTCCCCGGCCACGTCCCTCCCCGTCGCCCGTCCCCATTCCCGCCCGGAGGCCGAGGCCACCGTCTCGCCGCTCCGGGCGGCCTGGTGACGCTCCCCCGGGCGGGGCAACCCCGGCGCCGACGGACGACCGCCGGGACCGCCGCCGGGCGGTGAGACGGGGCGGGGCGACGCCGCCGGCGCGACCGATCCGGTCGTCCCGTCGCCCCCGGCCCGTTCGCGCCCGGCGCCGGCCGCGTGCCCTCCGGCCGGCGCCGCCGCCCACCCCGGCCGATCCGGGGTGCGGCCCGCGGACGCCGACCCGTTCCGGGGGAGGGCGTGGGTGACGGTCGGCTCGGGCCGATCCCGATCCGGCGACCTCCGCGGCCCGGCCGCCGGCTGACGCAGGGGACGACGGGTGATGATCGTCTCGGGCTGCGGCGCCGGTCGTGCCCCGGGCATGGGCCGTTTGGTGACGATCGTCTCCGGCTCCGGCGTGAGCGGTGCTCCCGGGGCCGGCCAAGAGGACGCGGCCGCGGCCTCCGGCCCCGGCCGGTAGGTCGGGCCGGCCGATGGCCAGGGCCGAGCCCGCGCCGGCGTCTCGAAGCGCCCCTCCAGGTCGGTGGCGTCGGCGGCCGGACCGACGGTCTCATCGGCGTCCGGCTCCTGCGACGTCAGACGTGGACGCCTGAATGCCTCGAACTTACTGGCCCGCATGCTGGTCTCCTGCCCCCCGGAACGGCGATCGTCCTCGTCTCGTCACGCCATCGTATCCGTCCTTGCGTCGGGCCCGTCGACCACGATCGCGGCGACGACGGTCTGAGCATCCGGCCTTCCGTCTCTCCACACCTCCATCGCCCTGAGGGCGCTGACAGGCCGGCCAACGTCACATGCTGGGCGCCGCCGACGACGAGACACGGAATTCTGTGCGAAGAGCTGTTGACGAGCGCCTGCGTCCCGTGGTCGAGGCCGCCGATCGAAGGCACCGAAGGCGCCGGGCGGCGCCCGCCCTCCCCGCGGTCACCGCCCGGCGCACGTGACCTCCCGTCGCAGCTCGGCCAGGCGTCCGGCGCTGATGGCCTCGCGAACCCTGGCCAGCAGCCGGGCGGTGAAGGCCAGGTTGTGCTCCGCCACCAGGGCCACGGCCAGCAGCTCACGGGCCCGGAAGAGGTGCTGCAGGTAGGCTCGGCCGAACCTGGTGCAGGCCGAGCACGGACATCCGGTCTCGATCGGCCGATCTTCGCCCCGCCGCCGGGCCGAGGTGAGATCGAGCCGGAAGCGCGGGCGACCGTGGACCAGCGCCTGACCGTGGCGGGCGATCCGGGTGGGCATGGCGCAGTCGAAGGTGTCGATGCCCCGCAGCACCCCCTCGACCAGGTCGTCGGGCTCGCCCACCCCCAGCAGATGACGGGGTCGGTCGGGGGGCAGCAGGGGGCAGACCAGCTCGACCACGCGGTACCAGTCCTGCTTGGTCTCACCCAGGCAGTCGCCGATGCCGAACCCGTCGAAGCCCATGGCGGCGATCGCGGTCGCGCTGGCGCGGCGCAGGTCCGGGTACACGCCGCCGTGCACGATCCCGTAGAGGGCCTGGCGGGCTCCCATGCCCAGCTCCTGGAAGGTCTGCAGGCAACGGCGGGCCCAGCGGAGGTTCCGCTCCATGGCCGCCCGGGTGTAGGCCTCGGGGACGTGGAAGGGCGTGCACTCGTCCAGGCAGAAGAGCAGGTCGGCGCCCAGGGCACGCTGAAGCGCCACGTTGCCCTCGGGCGTGAAGCGATGGCGGCTGCCGTCGATGGCGGAGCGGAACTCGGCTCCCTCCTCGTCGACCGTGACCACCGCCTCCTCGCCGGTCTCCGGGAGCGGCAACCGGCGGCGCCCCTTCAGCTCGTCCGCGACCTGACCGTGCCTCAGGCTGAAGACCTGGAAGCCGCCCGAATCGGTGGCGAGCACGCCCTCCCAGGCCATGAACCGGTGCAGGCCGCCGGCCGCGGCCACCACCTCGGGACCGGGCTGGACGGCAAGGTGGTAACTGTTGCAGATCAGGGCGCGGATGCCGGCGCGCCTGGCGGCGGCGGGATCGAGCCCCTTCAGCGCGGCCCGGGTGGCGACGGCGAAGAAGCCCGGCGTCTCCAGCACGCCGTGCGCGGTGCGGATCACCCCCCGCCGGGCGGCGCCGTCGGTGGCCAGGATCTCGAACTCCAACACGATCGGCAACCCTACCGCGCCCGCGGTGGCGCCGGTCGGGGACGGCCGGGACGGGGAGGGCGAACGGGTACGATCTGGCTCGTGTCCGAGGAGACCGGCCAGGCGACCGATCAACCCGGCCCCGGGTCCTCGCCACGAGGCACCAGCCGGGCCAGAAGCGGCAAGAGCAAGAAGAAGCGCTCGACCAGGCGGAACCTCCGCCACTGGATGGTCGTCATCTCCCCGGACAACTACCGGAGGACCCAGGAACGGGGCTTCACCGTCCAGGGCTTCAAGGCCCGGCACCGCAAGCGGGTGGAGGGGATGAAAGCGGGCGACCGGCTGCTCTTCTACGTGACCGGCCGCATGGCGTTCACCGCCACCTGTACGCTGACCTCGGGCCTCTTCGAGGACCACGCCCAGGTGTGGCGCTCGGTGCGTCGCGAGGAGGACTACCCGTGGCGGGTGCGGATCCGCCCCGAGGTCGTGCTCGACGAGCAGGAGTGGCTGCCCGCGAAGGAGCTGGCCTACCGGTTGGAATACGTGCGCAAGTGGCCGCCCGAGCACTGGACCCTGGCCTTCCAGGGGCACCTCCACCAGCTCCCCCAGCGCGACTTCAAGCTGATCGAGGACGAGATGCGACGCCTGGAGCGCAGCCGCCCGGCGGCCAGCTGATGGCCGCGGCCGCTCCCGACCCGCTGGGCGTCCGGGCCGCTTGTGCCTGGGTCGTGGAGCGGGCTCAGGACGTGGGCCTGGGTCCGCTGGAGCCGCTGCTGGCGATCGTCCGTGACCGTCGGGTCCCGGCCTGGGACACACGGCGGCATTACTCCGGTCCCCTCGAGCGCACGCGTCGCTACCTGCTGGTCCTGGACACGATCAATTTCTCCTTCTGGACCTCCGCCCCCGGCGGCCGCTCCGCCGGCGGCTACTGGCAGCTGGCGGAGCGGCTGCGTGACGCGTTCCTGGCCGGTGACGAGCTGAGCCGGCCGGAGCGACTGGCGGAGATGGACGCCGGGCGGCTGCGGGCGCTGGTGGGCGACCTGCCCATGCTGGAGGCGCGGGCCGCCGCCCTGCGCGAGCTGGGGCGCCACGGCTTCGAGGGCCTGGTCCAGGAAACGGCCGCCGCCACCGCCCGCGCGCTCTCCGAGCGCCTCTCCTCGTACAGAGACGTGGCCGAGTACGAAGGGCGCCCGGTGCCCCTGCTGAAGCGGGCCCAGATCGTCCCGGCCGACCTCCACGGAGCGGGCGTGGCCCGATTCCCCGACCTGGCGGCGCTGACCTGCTTCCCCGACTACAAGCTGCCCCAGGTGCTCCGGCACTTCGGGGCCCTCCGGTACTCGGAGGGGCTCGCCCGGCGCATCGACCGCTGGGAGGAGCTGCAGCCGGGCGAGCCGGCCGAGGTCGAGATCCGGGCCGCGACCGTGGTCGTGGTGGAACGGCTGCGGGAAGCGATGGCCGCCGCCGGACGGCGGCTGCTCTCGATCGAGGTCGACTGGATCCTCTGGGACCTGGGCCAGGGCCTGTACCCGGTGCGTCCCTATCACCGGACGCGTACCGTCTTCTATTGAGTGGAGCGAGGCGGAGGGGACGGCCGTCCCCCGCCCGGTCACATTCCCCTGCCCGGTGGTGCCTCATCTGATGTGAACGCCGAGCCAGCCGAGCTGAGACCAGGAGGCGAGGGCCCGGCCAAGGGCCACGGCGAGTCCGAGCCGGCTCCGTTCGATCGGCTCTTCCTCGCCGAGTACGGCCGGGTGGTGGCCATCGCCAACCGCGTCCTCGCCGATCGCGCCGAGGCCGAGGACGTGGCCCAGGAGGTCTTCATCGACTTCCACCGCCGGCACCGGGCCGACGCCCCCTACGCCCCCGCATGGCTGCACCGCGCCGCGGTCCACACGGCGCTCAACCGGCTGCGCGGCCGGCGGCGGCGGGAGCGGCGCGAACGGGCCCAGGCCGGGGATCACGACCCGGCGCCGCTCGACCCGCAGGAGATCGCGGAGCAACGGGAGAACCGACGTCTGCTGCGCGCGGCGCTGGCCAGGCTCCCCGGACGGGCGGCGGCCGTGCTGGCGCTCCGCTACAGCGGACTCAGCTACGTGGAGGTGGGGGCCGCCCTCGGGGTGAGCGCCGGCCAGGTCGGCACACGCCTGCGACGCGCCGAGCAAGCGCTGAGGAAGGAGGTGCACCGTGCGACATCTGCCTGAAGGAACCCTCCGTCGCCTGTACGACGAGCCGTACGCGGTGGAGGACGCGGCCCGGAGCCACTACCGCTCCTGCCAACGCTGCCAGCACCGTTTCCGCGCCGTCGCCGAGGACGCGCGCCACGCCCAGGCGACCATGGCCACAACGCCCCTCCCCGTCGACGCCCACGTCGCCCTGGGCCGGGTCAGATCCCGCCTCGGGGAGCGGGAGCGACCTCGCCTCATCCCCCTGCGAGGTCTGGGCTGGCGACGACCGGCCCTGGCCGGTGCGGCGGCCGCGATCCTGGCGGCGGGGCTGAGCGTCACCGCCTTCACGCCCCTGGGCAGCGACCTGATCGACATCTTTCAGCCCACGCGCGAGAGCACGGTCACCATCGCCCAGGGCGACCTGACCGGGCTCGACGCCCTGAGCGCCTGGGGGACCGTCACCTGGGCGGCGCGGCCCGAGCTGCAGCAGGTGGACTCGGCCGCCCAGGCGGCCCAGGTCTCGGGCCTGCCCGCGATCCGCGTGAGCCCGGGCACGCTGCCGGCCACCGTGGCCGGCGCGCCGGTCTCCTATGCCGCCATGCGGCAGGCCACGGGCACGGTCACGTTCACCTCCAAGGCCCCCGCCCAGCTGCAGGGGAGCACGCTTCAGGTTCGTTTCGGGCCGGCGGAGACGGTGGTGTACGGCGACCTGGGCAAGGTGGGCGCGACCGCCCGCGGCGCCGGGACGGAGAACGGCGCCGCCCCTCAGAGCGGCTCGGACGGGGACGCGAGCCAGGCTCGGGACGCCCTGCGGGCCGCCGGTCCCCTGCTCGGCATCGTGGTCATGGACGCCCCCCGGGCCTCCTCGACCGGGGTGAGCGTGGCCCAGATCAAGCAGGCGCTGCTCGCCCAGCCCGGCCTGAGTCCGTCCGTCCGCCAGTACATCCGCAGCCTCGACGACCCCACCGGCAACCTGCCCATCCCGATCCCGGCCGGGCAGGTGAACGCGCACTCCGTTCGCGTCCAGGGCGTGACCGGAACCGCGATCGGGGACAATACCGGTCTGGGCAGCGGCGTGGTCTGGATCGAGCAGGGCAAGGTGTACGCGGTGGCGGGCACCCTCACCGAGGACCAGATCCTGGCCATCGCCAACGGCCTGCGCGCCTGAGCCGAAGGGGGCGACCATCGTCGGAGGATCGTTGATCGACCTGCGCGAGCGCGAGGCGGCCACCGCGGCCGCCTCGCCCGCGGTCCACTGCGTCGAACTGACCAAGCGCTACGGGGCGACGCTGGCCCTGGCCGGGCTCACCATGACCGTGCCCAGGGGCGAGGTGTTCGGCTTCCTCGGCCCCAACGGGGCCGGGAAGACGACCGCGGTCAAGCTCCTGCTGGGGCTGCTCCCGCCCACGGCCGGAGAGGGCTGGATACTGGGCCGCTCCATCCGCGACGTCGAGGCCCGCCGCCGGGTCGGCTACCTGCCCGAGCATTTCCGCTATCAGCCCTGGCTGTCGGGACGTGAGGTGCTGGGCCTGCACTGCCGGCTGGCCGGGCTGGCCCGCGCCACCTGGCCCGAGGAGATCGAGCGGGCGCTCGACCTGGTCGGGCTCCGTGAGTCGGCGGACCGCCGCGTGCGTACCTACTCCAAGGGCATGCAGCAGCGCCTGGGCCTGGCCGTCGCCCTGCTCGGCTCCCC
>JAJPKS010000426.1 GCA_021323605.1 Bacillota bacterium
GAAGGTGGGTACGACTACGTGGCCGAGTCGGTCTTCGGCCAGCTCCAGGTCGACGCCTTCTTCCTCGAGTACGACGACGTCCGCTCGGGCAGCTTCGATCCGCTCCGCTTCGTCCCCCCGGACAAGACGGTGGTCCTGGGCCTGGTCACCACCAAGCGTGGCGAGCTGGAGTCGAAGGACGCGCTCAAGCGCCGGGTCGAGGAAGCCTCGCGCTTCGTGCCCCTGGAGCGTCTCTGCCTCTCGCCTCAGTGCGGCTTCGCCTCCACCGTCGAGGGCAACGCGCTCACCCACGAGGAGCAGTGGGCCAAGCTCGAGCTGGTGGTGGAGACGGCCCGGGAGATCTGGGGCTGAGGGCGGTCCGGCCGCCGGGGTCTCCGGGCTTCGGCGGCCCCCGGACCGGCGCCGGGATGCCGGTCAGGTTCGAGGGACGCGGCGGGCGGGCTCGCGGCCGGGCGGCTGGGCGGGCCGGGGCAGGTCCGGCACCGGCAGCGCCGGTCGTGTCACCGGTGCCCCGGTGGTCACCAGCAGCGGTTCGCCGTCGTGCACGATCCGGAGCGGCTCGCCCTCCAGCAGGCGGTAGGTCACCTGCTCACGGTCTGCCGCCACCTCCAGGAGGCGGCGCTGGAAGGTGATCCGGAAGGCGAGCCGGGTCAGGGCGGCGGGCAGTCGGGGGGCGAAGCTCAGCTCCCCGCCGTGGTCGCGCATGCCGCCCAGGCCGGCCACGATCGCGATCCAGGCCCCGGCCAGGGAGGCGATGTGCACCCCGTCGGCCACGTTGTGCTCCAGGTCGTGGAGGTCCATCAGCGCCGCCTCGCCCAGATAGTCATAGGCCAGCTCCACGTGGCCCACCTCGGCCGCGACCACCGCCTGGGTGCAGGCGGAGAGCGACGAGTCCCGCACCGTGAGGGCCTCGTAGTAGGCGAAGTCGCGCGCCTTCTGCTCGGGGGTGAAGGCGTCGCCGCGGAGGTGGAGGGCCAGGACCAGATCCGCCTGCTTGACCACCTGCTTGCGGTAGATGTCGAAGTAGGGGAAGTGGAGCAGGAGGGGGTATTGATCCGGGCGCGTGCGCTCGAAATCCCAGCGCTCGTGGCGGGTGAAGCCCTCGGCCTGGGGATGGACCCCCAGCCGCTCGTCGTAGGGGATGCGCATGGCCTCCGCCGCCGCCCGCCAGTCCTCGATCTCCTCCGGATCGATGCCCAGCTCGGCCGCCCGGTCGGGGTGGGCCTCGGCGGCGTCGGCGGCCGCGCGCAGGTTCTGCTGGGCCATCAGGTTGGTGTAAACGTTGTTGTCGGCCAGGGCGCTGTACTCGTCGGGGCCGGTGACGCCGTCGATCTCGAACTCCCCCTCCTCGTGCCGATGGCCCAGCGAGCGCCAGAGCCGGGCGGTCTCCACCAGTAGCTCGAGGCCGATCTCACGTTCGAACTCGGGGTCCTCCGTCGCTCGCTGGTAGCGGACCACGGCGTCGGCGATGTCGGCGTTGATGTGGAAGGCGGCGGTCCCGGCCGGCCAGTAGCCGGAGCACTCCTCGCCATGAATGGTCCGCCAGGGGAAGGCCGCCCCCTCCAGCCCCAGCTGCTGGGCCCGCTCCCTCGCCATGGGCAAGGTCGAGTGCCGCCAGCGGAGGGCGTCGGCCACCGCCGTCGGCGCCGTGTAGGTGAGGACGGGAAGCACGAAGGTCTCCATGTCCCAGAAGGTGTGGCCGTCGTAGCCGGGGCCGGTCAGCCCCTTCGCCGGGATGGCTCGACGCTCGGCCCTGGCCCCCGCCTGCAGCACCTGGAAGAGCGCGAAGCGGACGGCGTGCTGCAGCTCCGGGTCGCCCTCGATCTCGACGTCCGCCCGACGCCAGAAGCCGTCCAGGTAGGCGCGCTGGTCGGCCAGCAGCCCCTCCCAGCCGCGGTGGCGGGCCATGGCCAGGGCGCCCTCCACCTGGTCGCGGACGGCGGGCAGCGAACGCTGCGCCGACCAGCCGTAGGCGAGGAACTTGACCAGTCGCAGGCACTGCCCGCGCTCGAGCACGGCGGCCACGGTCAGGCGCGCCAGATCGGGCTCGCTCTCGCTCCGTGACTCGGTGCCCTCCGGCCCCTGGACCAGGTGGTCCATGGCCGCCGCCACCCTGAGCCCACTCTCTCGGGTCACGTGCACGAGCAGGGCGTGGGCGTCCCGGTGGGTGAACCACTCCGAGCGGAGCGGCGCGTTCAGCGTCACCGCCTGTCGGGGGTCCCGGCCACGGGAGGGTGGGGGTTCGTTGGCCACCAGCTCCGACTGAAGGACCACCGAGGCACTACCGTCCAGCGGCTCGACCTCGTAGAGGATCGCCGCCACGGCGCGCTGGGCGAACGACACCAGCCGCGTCGACGAGACCCGGACCGCCTGACCGGTCGGGGATCGCCACTCGACCCGGCGCCGCAGCACGCCGGCCCGGAGGTCCAGCTCGCGCTCGTGACCGAGCAGGGTCCCGTAGCGGACGTCGAAGGGCTCGTCGTCGACCAGCAGTCGGATGATCTTGCCGTCGGTGACGTTGACCACCGTCTGCCCGGACTCCGGGTAGCCGTAGCCGGCCTCGGCGTAGGGCAGGGGGTGCAGCTCGTAGCAGCCGTTGAGGTAGGTGCCCAGGATGGCCTGGGGCTCGCCCTCGTCCAGGTTGGCCCGCAAACCGATGTGGCCGTTGGCGAGGGCGAAGATGGACTCGGACTGTCCCAGCACCTCCAGGTCGAGACGGGTCTCGCGGAGCCGCCACGGCTCCAGCTCGATGACGGGATGGACGATCATCCGTCCTCGATCAGCTCGGCCAGGTCGGTCACGACCAGGTCGGCGCCGTGCCGCCGCAGCTCGTCCGCCTGCCCCACGCGGTCCACCCCGACCACGCGCCCGAAGCCGCCGGCCCGCCCCGCCTCCACCCCAGCCAGGGCGTCCTCGAAGACCGCCGCCTGGGCGGGGGCGACGTGCAGGGCCTCGGCCGCGGCCAGGTAGGTGTCGGGGGCGGGCTTGCCCTTCAGGCGACGCTGCTCGGCGACCGCGCCGTCGATGCGTACCGGGAAGAGGTCGTCGATCCCGGCCGCGACCAGGACCGCGTGGCAGTTGGTGCTGGACGAGACCACGGCCAGGCGTAACCCCTCCTCCCTGGCCAGACGGGCGAAGCGGACCGAGCCCTCGTAGGGCTGCACCCCGTC
>JAJPKS010000075.1 GCA_021323605.1 Bacillota bacterium
ACAGTCCATGACACGACCATGAGCATCGACACCCGTAGCCAGGCCGTGACCACCGACGACGGGGGCCGCATGGAGGCTCACCTCGCCCTGCCCGAGCGAGGCCGCGGGCCCGGCCTGCTCCTGCTCCAGGAGATCTTCGGCGTCAACGACTACATCCGAGGCCGGGCGCGGACCCTGGCCGAATTGGGATACGTGGTGCTGGCTCCGGACCTGTACTGGCGGATCGAGCCCGGGGTCGAGATCCCGCACACCGAGGAGGGGCTGCGCCGTGCCTTCGGCTACCTCCAGCGGTTGAACGAGTCCCGCGCCGTCGCCGATGCCGGCGCCGCCCTGACCCTGCTCCGAGGGCTCCCGGAGACGGCCGGGGCGGCGGGCGTGATCGGATTCTGCATGGGCGGCCGGCTCGGCTACCACGTCACCGCCCGTTTCCAGCCGGCCGCCGCCGTGCTCTACTACGGCTCGGGCATCGCCGACGCCCTCGACCTCGCCTCCCAGATCCGCTGCCCGGTCCTGTTCCACTTCGGCGACGACGATCCCTACCTGCCGATGGAGGAGGTGGAACGCATCCGGGCCGCGTTCGCGGGCCGCGACGAGGTCGAGATCCAGATCCAGCCCGGCGCCGGGCACGCCTTCGACAACTACCTGGCGCCGATGTTCCACCATCCCCGCGCCGCGGCGGCGGCCTGGGAACTCACGGTCGACTTCCTGCGCCGGCGCCTGCCGGCCTGAACGTCCGTAACCCCCGGCGGATCGGCCTCGTCCCTCCCGGGCCCGGCCAGGCCTGCGGGCGGCGGGACGGCGCTCAGACGGCCGGCAGGTAGATGCGCACCCGATCGGGGAAGCCGACGTCCAACCAGCCCTCCAGCACCACGTCGACCAGGTAGCGGACCAGAGGCTCACCGAGTTCCGGTACCGGCAGGGGTCGGCGCTGCGGACCGGCCTCGACGTCGACGCACCACCAGCTTCCGACCCGGTGGGCTCGTACGCTGCTGCCGGGACCTCCCAGCCACTCGTAGGCACGCGAGAGCGCCTCCACCAGGGCGGGCTCGGGGGCGTGCACGATCGCCTCGTTCGGGAGCGAACACACCGCCCCCGGTGCGGCCAGGCTCAGGACGGCGCCCAGCACCACCGCCCGGGGCGCATCCGCGGAGCTCAGGGCCACCGTCTCGAGGGCCTGCGCACGTCGGACGACGTCTCGTGCCTGCTCGTAGAGCAGCTCCATCAGCTCCGGCCGGCCGAACGAGGCCAGCCGCGCCGACTCCTGCAGACCGAGCACAGCGGAGCGGAGCTTGTGGCCGAGGCGGCGGGTCAGGTACGCCTGCCGCTCCCGGAGGAGGCGCTGGCCCTCCTCTCGGGCCCACCGGGCCGCCTTCCGGGGCATGACGCCGGGGCGCCCCCAGCCCACCAGGTGCCCCTCGACCCGCAGCGGCACCCAGGGGCCGCCGGGGGGCGGGAACTCGGGATCGGCCGGTCCGTGGCGGGCACCGCCCGGGACCTCCTCCAGGCCGCCGCCGACCCGGACCCACAGCGGCTCCCGCTCGTCCCGGGGCGGCCCGTTCAACTGCGGCCGGCCCTCGTCCCGGACCGGACCGCCGGCACCGTGAAGGTGAAGGCCGTTCCCTCGGCGCCGGTGTGGTCGAGCCAGATCCGGCCCCGGAAGGAGCGCTCGACCACCAGGCGGCACAGGTAGAGGCCCAGCCCCAGGCCGCCACGGGAGCGGTTCTGCCCGGCCGGTGTCCCCCGGGTGAAGAGCATCGCTCGTCGTTCCGGGCTGAGGCCGCCGCCGTCGTCGGCGACCGTCACCTCCAGCCAGCCGTCGCGCCGTCGGGCGGCGACCACGATCTTCGTCGCCTCCGTGTATTCGAGGGCGTTGCCGATCAGGTTGGTCAGCACCTGGTCCAGGTGCGTGGGCTCGCAGGAGGCAACGAACCTCCTCATGCCGACCTCGGCTCTCACCCGGTCCACGCGGTCACCGTAGCGGCTGCGAAGCACGGACAGGACCTGTTCCAGACAGCGCGCCAGGGGCACCGGCTCCGGCCGGGGTTCGAAGCGTCCGGTCTCCAACTTGGCGATCAGGAGCTGGTTCTCGACCAGGCTGAGCAGTCGCTCCGACTGCTGGTAGGCCTCCAGCACGAGCTGGTGCCGGTGCTCCGGATCCATGACCTGGCCCCACTGGAGGAGGCCAGCCAGGGTCGATCGCATGGCTGCGGCCGGGCTGCGCACCTCATGGCCGATGGCCCGCAGCATGAGGTCCTTGGCCTCCGCGGCCGCCCGTAGCCGGGTCACGTCCTGATGCAGGGTCAGCTTCTGGGCGGCCTGGCCGTCGGTCCGGGGGATGGTGATCTGGCGGATGCGCACCGCCGTCCCCCGATCCCTCAGCTCGACCAGCCATGAGTCGGGCTCGGCCTCGGGCTCGTTGAGGCGGGTGACGTCCGGACGCTCCAGGAGACTTCGGGTCGTCCGGCCGACCAGGGTCCGGGCCGGGAGCCCGTAGATGCGCTCGACCTCCGGGTTGGCGAACACCACCTTCCCGTCGGCGTCCTCGAGCACCACGCCCACCGGTGTGTGCCGCAGGACCGTGTCCATCATGTGGGCCTGCCGGTCGAGGGTCGCCACCAGCCGGAGCCGCCCCAGCACCAGGCCCGCCTGTGCCGCCAGCACGGTCATCAGCCGATGCATCTCGGCCCGGGACCCCGCCTCGTGGGCGGCGCTGACCACGCCGGCGAGCCGTCCCTCGACCAGGACCGGAACCACCACCAGCCGCCGGCCGCCGGCGCGCAGCAGTCGGCGCAGCCTGGCCAGGGTCGGGGCCGATCCGTCGAGGGAGAGCCCCGCCGCCGGGAGCCGGGCCTCGTCGCCGTCGCCGGGGACCCGAACCAGCTCCCCGTCCTCCAGCAGCCACAGGGACCCGCTCGCCCCGGACAGCGCCCGCTCGATCAGCCGGCCCATCTCGGCCCGGGCGCGCTCGGGGCGGGTGATGTCCAGGTCGGCGAACCCCGCCACCGCCTCCAGGGTGTGGATGCGTCCCTGGGTCTCGGCCGCCAGCCTGGCGCTCTCGATGGCGATGCCGGCGTGACCGGCGAAGTCGCTGACGGCGGGCAGCTCCTCCCGCCAGGCGGCGTGGACGGCCCCCAGCGCCCCCACCAGCCGGTCCGCGTACCAGAGCGGGATCAGGGTCCAGCTCAGCTCCTCGTGCCGGCCCGAGATCGGGCCCCGCGGCGGCGTGCGCCAGCTGCGGGCGGCGGTCCGCCCCGACCAGCCCAGGACACGGGCCGCACCCCGCCCACCCGAGGTCGCCCGGGCCGTCACCCGGCCGTCGTCGTCGAAGGCCCAGCAGGCCGCCTCGATGGCCTCCAGGGCGGTCCTGGTCTGCTCGGCGATGCCGGCCACGACGCTGGCCAGGTCGTGCCCGGCGAGCGCCGCCACCTCCTGGATCCGGACCGAATGGGCCAGGGCCAGCTGGTTGCTGCGTCGCAGCCGAGCCGTGTGCAGGGCGATGCCCACGACCGGAGCGGCGCTCATCAGGAGCTGGACCTCCTCCCCGGAGAAGACGCCGGCGCGCTGGGCCCAGAGCCCCCCGATCGCCCGTCCCTGGTCGAAGAGCGGGACCAGGACCACGTGGTCGGGGGCGAACGGGCACCAGGCAGGCCAGCCGTGGGTCGGCCGCGGGGACAGCAGCTCGCCCGGCACCGGGTCCACGATCGGGGCTCGTCCCTCCACCAGACGATCGAAGAACCGGGCCACCTCGGGAGGGGCGGGCGGCAACGGGCGAAGCGGCTGCCCGGCCTCGGAGCAGTACCCCGCCAGCCGCCCCCGGTGGTCCTCCAGGATCAGCATCAGGATCCGGGCGTCCATGAAGGTCCGGAGGCCGTTCGCCACCGCCTCCGCGATCCCGCGCTCGTCGCTGGCCCCGGCCACACCCAGCTCCAGCGTGTGCAGCGCCTGGAGACGGTGCCGCTCGACCTGGGCGGCCCGGAAGTGCTCGGCGTTGGCGAGGGCCAGGCCGACGTGCGTGGCCACGTCCCGGAGGAGCTCCAGGTGCCAGCCGTCGAAGGCGCAGGGCCGGCGGGAACGAAGGGAGATGAGGGCGCTCACCCGGTCGCCGTGGCAGACCGGCACCCAGGCCAGCGAGCGTGCCGGGCGGACCTCGGGCCAGGCGCCATCCTCGACCGGGCACGTGCCCGTGATCAGCACCGGGCGCCGGGTGGCGTAGGCCTCGTGAGCCGGGCTCGGGCCGATCAGGCGGCGGACGGGCAGCTCGTGCACGCTGCCCGGGCCGCAGGCATGCCCTCCCGCGGCGATCCCGTCCGGCCCCTCGTCGACGGTGAGCAGCCAGAGGCTGTCGAACTCCACATGCCGGGCCAGCTCCTCTCGCAACGTCCGCATGATCGAGCGTCGGTCGAGGCTGGAGGCGAGGCGGCTACCGATCGCGTTGGCGACCGCGAGCCGACGGCTCTGACCGGCCAGGGCGGCGTAGGCCCAGGCGTTGCGCAGGGCCAGGGCCACCTGGTCGGCCACCTGGGCAAGGAAGGCCAGGGTGGAGCTGCCGTAGGCGTGGGGCCGCCGGGAGTGCACCGAGAGCACGGCCAGCACCCGGTCGCTCTCGGCCACCGGGACCCAGGCCGAGGAGGAGCCATCCCCCTGCAGCACCGGCCCGCCGCCGGCCAGCACCTCCGCCGCCCGGCCCAGCCGGGGCGAGCGGCGGCTCAGCCGGCGGCAGCGCGGGGTCTGGTTGGGCATGCCCCACACCAACCGCAGCTCATCACCCTCCCCCGGCACCACCAGCTGCACGCTGTCGACCGGCATCAGGGAGTTCAGCGTCCCCGCCAGCGCCGACAGCACGCCGGTCTCGTCCTGGGTGGCGGAGAGCGCCCGGGCGATCGCGTTCAGGGCCGAGAGGCGTACCGCCTGGTTGCGTGTCAGCTCGTTCAGGCCGGCGTTCCGGACCAGGACGCCGAGCTGGGCGTGCACCGCCTCCAAGAAGGCCAGCTCGTGAGGGGGCACCGGCCGCCGCTCGCTGGCGTGGTAGATGACCGCCCCGACCAAGCGGTCCCGATGCGCCACCGGCATCCAGATCAGGGTCTGGCCCCGGCGCTTGAGGCCGGGGCCGTGGCTGGGCTCGAAGTTCACCTCCTCCGGCGACGGCGGGTGCAGGACGCGCGGGCGCGGCTCGCGGTACCAGTCGGCGAAGGCCGACTCCGAGACCCGGTGGCGGCGTACGTCCTGGAGCACCCCGTGGTCCACCCCCACCGTGTGGTACCAGTCCTCCCTGTCCAGCACCTGTAGCCCGACGCCGTAATAACCGAAGAGAGGATGCAGCTCGGCGTACAGGACCTGGACCAGCCCCGCCTCGGTATCGCAGGTGGAGAGGAGCCGGAGCAGGCGCGAGACCGGCCCCTCGACGCTGGTCCGGGCCGGGTCGGCGGTGAGCATGCGCAACGTCCCTCCTGGATCAGAGCCCGTATACTGCGGCCGGACAGCCGTGAGCTTCGAGCCGCCCAAGCCCCTCTCCCCGCCTCCCCGAGAGGTCGCAGGCGCTTGCGTCCTGGTCGTGGACGACGAGCAGGTCTGGCGGCTGATCCTGGAGACCGACCTCAGGATGCTTGGCTACCGTGTGGCCGTGGCCCGTGACGCCCAGGAGGCGCTGGCGCTGGCACGGCGGGAGCGCCCGCGGGTGGCCATCGTCGATCTCATGCTGCCGGAGCCCCTGGACGGCTGGGCCCTGGTCGAGGAGCTGCGCGCCCAGGGCACCCCGACGCCGGTGATCCTGTACAGCGCCTACCCGGTGGCCGGCCAGCGCCAGGACCCGGACGTGGTCGGGTGTATGAGCAAGGTCACCGATCGAGCCGAACTCTACGCGTTGTTGCCGTCGGCCATCCGCAGGCTGGCGAGCTGACCGTGTCCGACCGCCGGATCGATGACCAGGGACGCTGGCCCGTCCGGACGGCGCCGGGGCGGCGAGGACCCCGAGGAACGCCGGGCGTCGGCGGCACCGTCCGGACGCCCGGAGGAGGACGGCCCGTCGGTGACAGGCCGGGCGGTGGTCGGGATCAGGGACGATGACCAAGGGTACGATGAGCACGATCGAGGTGTGATGTGTCTTGAGTCTGCACCGAGATCCGCCTCGCCGCATTCTGGCAAACTGGCCCCTCCACGCCCCTCCAGGTGAGTTGACGACGACTTGTTGAGAACGCGAGAGCGTGCGGCACCTCCCCTGCCCCCGGGCCTGGACGTCTACCGCCCACCCGAGGTGCTCGGGTCCACCGTCCTGATCGTCGAGGACGAGCCCGCCCTGCGGGCTCAGCTGCGGCTCGACCTCACCGATCTGGGTTACCAGGCCCGGGTGGCCGCGGGCCCGGACGAAGCCCGTTCCCTGCTCAGCCGGGAGCGGGTCGCCGGCGTACTGCTCGACCTGGTCCTGGACGAGGGCGAGGAGGCGGGCTTCGAGCTGCTCCGCTGGCTCCGGCAGCACCACCCGGGGCTGCCGGTGGTGGTCCTGTCCGCGGCCCGGGTCAGCGCCTCGGCCATCCGGCGTGCCTACGAGCTGGGGGCCAGCAGCTACTTCGTCAAAGGGACGGCGCCTATGGCCCACATCTACTCCGACCTCGCCGCCCGCCTGGTCGAGGGGGCCACCGGCCGGCCCGGCACCTACCGCTTCGGCCGGCTCGATTTCGACCCGACCCACCGCACCGTGACTCTGGGCGAGAAGCAGATCCGGCTCACCTCTCAGCAGACCGCCCTGATGGTCCACCTGGCTCAAGGCTCCAAGGCGGTGAGCGCCGGGGAGCTGATCGCCGCCGGTCTGTTCCGTCCCGACGCCGCTCGCTCGACCGTCCACTCGGCCCTCCTGACCCTGCGGCGCAAGCTGGACGAGCTGGAACCCGACCTGGGGTCCAGGCTGCTCGCCTCCACGCCCCGAGGGTACAGCTTGCGTCCCATCGTGTGAAACTCGGGCGACCGTCCGCGTCGCGGGACTCCCAGGTAGTGTGAGCGCATGGCTCCCGCGCCTCAACCCCCTGCGCACGTCCTGGACGAGGTGATCGACATCCGTCGCTACCTGCACCGACGTCCCGAGACCTCCTTCGAGGAGCACGAGACCTCCCGTTTCCTCGAGGCCCGGCTGAACGCGCTGGGCGTGGCGGTGCACCCCTGCCCGACCGAGACCGGCGCCGTGGCCCGGCTCGATACCGGCCGGCCCGGGCGGACGGTGATGCTCCGGGCCGACATCGACGCCCTCCCCATCCACGAGGAATCGGGCCTGGAGTTCGCCTCCGCCAATGAGGGCCGCATGCACGCCTGTGGCCACGACGCCCACACCGCGATCCTGCTCGGCACCGTCCGGACCCTGGTCGAGCACGCCGAGTCCCTGAGCGGCTCCTTCCTGTTCTGTTTCCAGCCCGCCGAGGAGATCGTCAGCGGCGCCCGGGCCATGATCGCCAGGGGCCTGTTCGAGCGTCACCACCCGGACGTGACCATCGGCCTCCACGTCGCCGCCTGGCTTCCCGCCGGGACGGTGGTGACCCGCCCGGGGCTGCTCTGGGCGGGCTCGGACGGCTTCCAGATCGTCATACGCGGACCGGGCGGGCATGGCGGGCTGATGGGCCGGAGCGGCAACGTGATCTCCGCCCAGGCCTTCCTCCTCGAGCGGCTGGAAGCGGTGGTGGAGGGCCTGGAGCACGAAGGGACAGGCTGCCGCTGCACGGTCGGCGACGTGCGCAGCGACGGCGCCTGGAACGTGGTCCCTCGTTCGCTGGTGATCCGCGGCAGCCTGCGCACCTTCACCTCGGAGCTGCGCGAGGAAGCCCTGCGCCGGCTGCGGGATCTGCTGCTCGAGGTCGACACCGAGTTCCAGGTCGCCTCCGAGCTTCAGCTCGTCCACCATACCGTCCCGCTCTTCAACCATCCCGACGTGACCCGGGTCGTGCTCGAACTCGGCCGCGAGCTGGTCGGCGATCGAGCCAGCACGGTCGGGGCCCCCCTCACCGTCAGCGACGACATGGCGGAGTTCCTGACCCGGATCCCGGGCTGCTACTTCATGCTCGGCGCCTGCCCGTCGGACGCCGAGGTCCCGCCGGCCCACCACTCCCCCACCTTCCGGATCGACGAGGCCGCGCTCGCGACCGGCGTGCGCATGATGGCGGCAACGGCCGCCCGCCTGGCGGCGGAGCCGCCTCCGCCGTCCAGGGAGTGAGGCGGGGGCGGCAACGCCCCCACCGTCCACCGGCCCGTTGTCATCGACGATGGCATGATTACAGGACGTTGACGGCAGCGGGCACGGGCAGGCGTATAGTGCGGTTACGACCATGATTGCCTTCTGGATCCTCGCGCTCCTGATCGGGAGCTCGTCGTTCGCCTACGGGCTGGTCCTCATGCACTGGGGCGCGATCGGCTCCTTCCTCTTCGGGCTGGCGGCGATGATCGTGCTCAGGGGGCTCCTGAGCTGGGTCCGACGGTCGCTGGTGCTGCGTGAGAAGCTTCCGGACGAGAACGACGTCGAGAAGCGGACGCTGGAGACCAACCGTTACATCTTCTGGCGGCGCGTGGCGCCCATCGGCGCCCTCTGCGTGCTGTACTTCGGTGGCGCCTCTCTCCTCTACGGCCTGAGCTTCCTCGATGCCCTGGGGCTGCTGGGAAACCTGATCGGCCAGGCGCTCCTGCTGGTGGTCCAGCTGGGCGCGCTCTTCCTGGCCAACTTCATGCTCTTCTTCGGGCCCTTCGTCCTCTTCTCCCGGCTCGGCCGGGAGACGCTGGAGCCCGGGGACGCCAACTACGAGGTGAAGCTGGAGGACGTGCGCGGCCAGAAAGCGGCGGTGGAGGAGATGAAGCGCATCCTGCGCCTCATCGAGCACGGCCGCAACTACGTCAAGGCGGGTGGGAAGCGCGAGCGGGGCGTGCTCATGGTGGGACCGCCCGGCACCGGCAAGACCATGCTGGCCAAGGCCATCGCCTCGACCATGCACACCCCCATCATCGTCAGCTCCGGCGCCGCCTACAACGGCATGTTCATCGGCATGGACATGGTCGCGGTCTGGATGACGGTCCGGGCGGCGAAGAAGAAGGCC
>JAJPKS010000342.1 GCA_021323605.1 Bacillota bacterium
AAGGTTCCTCGTCGAGCACGCGATCCTGCTCCACCACGTACCAGCCGCGGTAGCCGGACGCCTCCAGCCGGGCCACGACCTCGGCGATCCCCGCCCCGCCCTCGCCGAGCGGCCGGTAGAGTCCGGCTCTGACGGCCTCGTGATACCCGATCCGGCGTTCGCGCACGGCGGTCGCCAAGGCAAGGTCGATGTCCTTCAGATGGACCAAGACCACCCGCTCGGGAGGGACCAAGGCGGGATCGATGCCGCCCAGCAGGAAGTGGCCGGTGTCGAGGCAGATCCCGACCCGGGTCCGCTCCAGGAGCTCCTCCACGTGGGCGGCGGTTTCGATCTGGGTCCCGAAGTGGGGATGGACGGCAGCGGTCAGGCCACGTCGGGCGCAGACCTCCTCCAAACGTCGAATCGCCTCCCAGGTCTCGGAGGTGGGGCGGAGCCGGGCTCCGTAGCCACGGCGAGCATCTGTCGCTCCCAACGACAACAGCCGGGCCCCGCGCGCCGCCAGCCATGCTGCTTGGTGCTCCACCGGCTCCATCCGGCCCGCGGCGATGTAGCCGGCCACGACCTGGAGCCCAGCCGTATCGGGCATCCAGCCCGGAGGCCCGGCCTCGGTGGCCTTGAAGCCGAGCTCCCGCATCTCCTCCAGCACTCGGTGTGCCGCCATCTGGTGACCCCAGCCCGGTACCTCCGAGACGCCCCAGGAGATGGGCGCCGAGGCCAATCGCGAGGAATCGACCAGCGGTGCTCCCGCTCCCCGATCGCCCGCCATCGCGGCTTCCTCATCCAGCCTCCCGCCCACGACCGCGCTCGGAAGGGGCGTTGACCATTCAGTATATTCATTAATATAATATCATCGCCCCGACCACGATGGAAGCACCCATCCCAAGGCGACCCGAATGAGCGCGCCGGTCAGCGTGGCCGTGATCGGCCTGGGACGGATGGGATGCCAGCACGCCGAGAACCTCGCTTGGCGGGTTCCCGGCGCCCGTCTGGCGCTGGTGGTCGACGCCGATCAGGGACGGGCCAGGGAGCAGGCCGCTCGTCTGGGCGAGGTGGCCTGGTCGGCGCACCTCGAGGACGCCCTGCACGACGTGGCCATCCAGGCGGTCGTGATCGCCGCGCCCACCCCTGCCCACGCCGACATGGTGGAGGCGGCGATCGCCGCCGGCAAGGACCTGTTCTGCGAGAAGCCCCTGACCCTGGATCGGGCCCGGAGCGCCGAGCTGTCGGCTCGCGCCGCCGCCAGGGGGGTACGGCTGCAGGTCGGCTTCCATCGCCGCTTCGACCCCGACTACCGGGAGGTCAAGCGGCAGGTTGAGAGCGGGGCGGTAGGGCGCATCTACCTCTTCCGGGAGTCCTGCCGGGACATGCGGCCGCCCAGCTTCGAGTACATCGAGAACTCGGGCGGGATCTTCGCCGACGTCACCCTCCACGACTTCGACGTGGCGCGCTGGCTGGTCGGAGAGGTGGCGGAGGTGACCGCCGTCGCCGGTGCCGTCTCCGATCCCCGATTTCTCGCCGCCCACGACGTCGACAACGCGGTCGTGGTGCTGAGGTTCGCGGGCGGGGCCCTGGGCGTCATCGACAACAGCCGCGTGGCCGGCTACGGGTACGAGTGCTCGGCCGAGCTCGTTGGCGAGCGCAAGACGCTTCGTATCGGCGGTCGCCGCTCCCATCAACGCCTGGACGTCGAGGAGCTGAGCGGAGGGTGGGCTCGTCGCGGCTACGTGACGGATTTCGTCGAGCGCTTCCATCGTGCGTACCTGGCCGAGATCGAGGCTTTCGTCGCGGCCGTCCGTGACGATCGAATGCCCGAGGTGACAGGAGAGGATGCCACCTGTGCCTTGGATCTGGCCGAAGCAGCCCGCCGCTCCTGGCAAGAGCGGCGGCCGATTCGCATTCCGGAGGACGAGTGAAGTGCACCTCAGACGCGTGCTTTCGATGACCGCTGCGCTCGCTGCCCTGGCCCTGACGGCGTGCGGGTCCTCGTCGTCCAGCGGCCCGTCCTCGACCGCCGTGGTCGAAGGGCAGTATTTCATCTTGATCCGGCATGGGTTGCCCAGCGATTCGTTCTGGGCGCCCGTCCAGAAGGGGTTCACCGACGCCGGCAAGCTCTACGGGGTCAAGACCACTTACCAGGCCACCGGCAACAACTCGTCCGACGAGGCCAAGGCCATCGACGCGGCGGTCGCGCAGCACGTGACCGGCATCGTGGTCACGCTTCCCGACGCGGGCGCGGAGGGCCCCGCCATCAAGCGGGCCGAGGCCGCCGGCATCCCCGTGATCACCGTCAACACCGGCTCGACCACGTACCGAGAGGTGGGCGCGCTCACCCACGTCGGCCAGGATGAGACCCTGGCCGGCCAGGGGGCGGGCGAGCGGCTCAAGGCGGCCGGGCTGCATCACATCCTCTGCGTGCTCCACCAGCAGTTCAACGTGGCCCTGGAGCAGCGCTGTGCCGGCGCCAAGCAGGGCTTCGGCGGAGCCGTGACCAACCAGTACGTGCCCGGGACCAGCGACATCCCCGGAACGGAAGCATCGATCAAGGCCACCCTGCAGTCGGACTCCAGCATCGACGGGGTCTTGACCCTCGACCCCGACATCGCCATGGCGGCCAAGGACGCGATCGCAGCGGCCAACAGCAGCGCCAGGCTGGCGACCTTCGACCTGAGCAACAACGTGCTCGCGGCCATCAAACAGGGGAAGATCCTCTTCGCCGTCGACCAGCAGCCCTACCTGCAGGGTTACCTTCCCGTCTCCTTCCTGGTCCTGTACAAGCAAAACGGGAACGTGGTCGGCGGCGGCCAGCCCGTGCTGACCGGTCCCAGCTTCGTCGATTCCAACAACGTCGACAAGATCACGGCCTGCGTGAAGGCGGGCAACTGCTGAGCCATGACGGCCATCCGTGAGCTGCTCACGGGAAGGGCGCCGCGTGCCGGAGAACCCCCGGGCCAGCGACAGCGAGCGGCCACGCTCGCCCAGCGCGTGCTGGGCCGGCCCAGCCTGGGGGCGGTGGGCGGTGCCCTCGCCGTCCTCCTCTTCTTCTCCTTCTACACCACCCAGTTCAAGACCCCGAGCGGGATCGCGACCTGGCTCGATCCCTCCTCGACCCTGGGCATCGTCGCCGTCGCCGTCGCGCTCTTGATGATCGGCGGGGAGTTCGACCTCTCCGCCGGTGTGATGACCGGCTCCACCGGCCTTTGCATGGGGCTACTCGCGGTCGAGCTCCAGCTCAACGTCTGGCTGGCCATGCTGGGGGCGCTGCTCTTCGCCGTCGCGGTCGGCCTCCTCAACGGGACCCTGGTGGTCTGGACCCGCCTGCCGAGCTTCATCGTCACCCTCGGGACCTTCTTCATGCTGCAGGGCCTCAACAACGGTGTGGCCCAGCTGGTGACCAACACGGTGCGCGTGGACAACATCGACGCCGCCCCCGGCTACCGGCTGCCCTTCCTGCTCCTGGGCTCCACCGTCACCCTGGCCGGGGCCAGGTTCCAGGTCGCCATCCTCTGGTGGATCGCGCTGACCGCGCTCGGCTCCTGGCTCCTGCTCCGGACCCGGGTGGGCAACTGGGTGTTCGCGGTGGGCGGCAATCCCATCGCCGCCCGCGGGGTCGGGGTGCCCGTGGCCAGGGTCAAGATCGGGCTCTTCATCGGCACCGCGGTGTCGGCCTGGCTGGTGGGGATGATGACCGCGCTCCGGTTCACGTCGGTGACCGCGGCCCAGGGTGTCGGGCTGGAACTCCAGTACATCATCGCGGCCGTGGTCGGCGGTTGCCTGCTGACCGGCGGCTACGGCTCGGTGGTGGGGACCTCGATCGGGGCGCTGATCTTCGGCATGGCCCAGATCGGCATCCCCTTCGCCGGCTGGAACAGCAACTGGTTCGATCTGTTCCTGGGGATCATGCTGCTGTTCGCGGTGCTCATCAACAACGCGGTGCGGCGGCGCTACCAGGAGGTGACCTCGTGACCCCGCCGGTGATCGAGGCCCGCAACGTCTCCAAGTACTTCGGGCGCGTGATCGCCCTGCAGAACGTGTCCATGGCCGCCGAGGCCGGTCAGGTCACCTGCGTCCTGGGCGAGAACGGGGCGGGCAAGTCGACCCTGATCAAGATCCTCTGCGGCTTCTACCAGCCGGACGAGGGGGAGATCCTGGTCGACGGTCGGCCCTGCGTCTTCGATTCGCCGCGGAGCGCCCGGGAGGCGGGGATCGCCACCGTGTACCAGGACCTGGCCGTGGTCCCCCTGATGTCGGTCTGGCGCAACTTCTTCCTGGGAGCCGAGCCACGGCGCGGCATCGGGCCCCTGCGCTTCCTCGACGTCGAGACCGCAAAGCGGATCGCCCGGGAGGAGATCGGCAAGATGGGGATCACGATCCGAGACCCCGATCAGCCGGTCAGCACCCTCTCGGGGGGCGAGCGGCAATCGGTGGCGACCGCTCGGGCGGTGTACTTCGGAGCCCGGGTGCTCATCCTCGACGAGCCCACCGCCGCCCTCGGGGTCAAGGCGGCTGGGGTGGTGCTCAGGTACATCACGCGGGCGCGCGAGCGGGGCCTGGCCGTGATCTTCATCACCCACAACCCCGCCCATGCCTACATGGTCGGCGACCGCTTCGTGCTGCTGAACCTGGGACGTTGCGTGGGCGACTACCGGCGAGGAGAGATCAGCCGGGACGAGCTGGTGGGCAAGATGGCGGGCGGAGCCGAACTCGATCAGCTCGCCCACGAGCTGGATCAGCCGCTCGGCGCCAACGGCTGAGAGCCGGAGTCCGAATCCACCGCTGCCATCGCCTCCTGCGGTTGGACCGTGGGTTCCGCGCCAGGGCCACACCTTACCGCCTGGCGAAAGCCGACGATCCGCGATCAGGGACCCCCGTACGCCAGGACCGAGCAACGCGGGCCCAGTGCCCGGCCGAGGCGTGCGTCGAGCGTGACCAGGGGGGCACCGAGCAGCTCGGCCAGCGCGACGTAGGAAGCCTCGTAGGTGGTCAGGGCCCGACGCAGTTCCCACGCGCGAGCGGCCAGCGGAGCGTAGGGACACAGCTGAAGGGGGAGCGCGGTCAGGTCGCGGTGCGCCAGGCTGGCGGCGGTGGGATCGAGGACGCCGGCCAGCTCCTGCCGGCGCAGGATGTTGGCGGCCTCGTAGGGCATCAGCTCGGGGGCGGCCAGATCGGCCCCGGTCACGCTCGCCGTGACCCACCGGCCGGCCGGCCCATCATCGGCCAGCAGGGCCACCACCGCCGAAGCGTCGATGACGAGGCGGGCCTGGCTCACTGGTGCACCCTATGGATGTCGGCGACGAGAACGAAGTCGCCGATGCCCCCGCGGTGCCACC
>JAJPKS010000051.1 GCA_021323605.1 Bacillota bacterium
TAGTCCATCCCCGGCACCCCGAGCACGCCCCGGGGGATGTCCTGCGCCACCGCCATCAGGGCGCCGCCCAGGATGCCGCCCTGGCTGTTGCCGTCGTAGGCGAGAGGATCGTGCCGGTCGATCAGGGGCCGGCCGTCGGGGGACTGGAAGGCGGGGGAGCCGGCGAAGCCCCGGGGATGGGTCAGGAGCCGGCCCAGGAACAGCTCGTCGAGCAGGGCCTGCTGCAGGCGGTCGGGGATGGAGGGGAAGTTGGAGAAGTCCTGGAAGGTGCGGACGGCGTTGGGGATGTCCTCCTGGGCCATCCCGATCTCGGGCGTGGCGCAGAAGACGAAGTCGTAGGTGGCGGCCATGACCTGGACGTCGTGGGCCTCGACCTCGAAGGGCGTCCCCAGCAGGCCGTGCCCGTAGAGGGAGGGGTGGGCCGGGTGCTGGGGGCTGGCGCTGCGTGGGATCACGCAGACGAACTGGGCCTGCTGGACGTTCCCCGCCAGTTGCTCGGGCAGGCCGTCCGGCCCCAGGTTCAGCCGCGACCCCGGCGGCCCTCCCGGCCGGTCCAGGAAGCTGGGCACCTGGAAGGTCCCCACCACCAGCCGCTGCAGGAGCGGGTTCTGGTCGGGGCTGAAGTCGGTGACCTGGCTCACGGCGAAGGCCGGGGCGGCATCGCCGAGCTGGGAGAAGGCCACGTCGCGCATGTGCAACAGGCGGCCGGTGAGGTTGGCGGTCGAGGCCACCGTGAAGTCCCAGGCCAGGTACAGGCCCTGGCGGGGGACGTGGGCGCGGGCCAGATCGCCCAGGACCCGTTCGATCTGGGGCCGACGCTGCTCGACGGCGGGGTCACCGCCGCCCGCGTGGAGCAGGGCGGCGAAGGCGGGCGGGGGCGGGATCGGCTGCCCGTCGGCGGTGCGCAGGTCGCGCAGGGCCACGGCGTAGGTGTGGCCCTCGGTGAGGTTGCGGGCGGGATGGATGATCAGCGCCTGCTCGGCCGGGTCGGGGTCGTTGGCGTCCAGCTCGGCGAAGTAGGGCCAGCGCTGGCCGGTCTGCTCGTCGAGCAGGACGGCCCCGCTGTCGGGGTCCAGCGAGGCGCCGATGTCGGTGATCGGGGCCAGGTGGGAGCGGGCCGGGTCGAGGCCGGGGACGTGGACCAGGATGGGGGTGCCGGGGCTGAAGCCGTCGTTCAGGTTCCAGGCCGAGGGGTCGATCGGGACCCCGGCCGCGTTGACGGGCATGGACGGGACGGGGAAGGCGACCCGCCGTCCGGTGGGCGTGGAGCGGTCGGGGACGGTGTAGAAGTCGTCCGGGAAGGGCAGCAGGCAGGAGGTCGGGTCGAGCACGTCGCAGACCGGCGGCCGGGGCGGGCCGGCGGCCCGAGCCCCGACGGCGGAGCCGGAGAGGCTCCCGGCCAGGGCCAGCGCGCACGTGACCACCACGGCGGCCGATGTCCTTCGCCCGTCCATCTCGCTCCCCCCCTCGCGGTGCTGAGGCTGATTATCGCCGCCGAGGGGCGCGCGTCAAGTGCCGGTCGTGCGGCCGGTCCCGACCGGCTGGGACCGGCCCGCCGGCACGGTGCGGCTCAGCCACCCGATCGGGGCAGCTCGGGCCGGTCGATGATCCGGAGCCAGCTGCCGTCCGGCTGACGGCGCGCGACCTGGATCCTGGCGCCGGCGTCGTCGGCAGGGCGGGTCGAGGTCAGGGCCAGGTCCCCATAGCGGAGGGTGGGCAATGGCTCCTCCACCTCGAACCGGGGCCGTTGGGCCAGCATCCGCTCGAAGACGGCCCGGATGGCCTCCCGGCCCACGGTCACCTGCCCGGGCGGATAGGCGAGCACCGCGTCCGGGGCGTACAGCTCGGCCAGCCCTTCGGCGTCGCCGGCTCGGGCCCGCTCGACGAACAGTCGCGACAGCTCCTCGGGCTCCATGGCCGGCCGGTATCCAGTGCTCATCGCTCACCTCCTGAACCGGGAGTTGGTTCCGAGCCAGGATTGGCTCCGCTCCCATCCTGGAGCAGGGAGCTCTAGAAGTCCAATGAATATTTATGCTGATAACTAGAATCTCCAGTTATGGAGATTCGCCAGCTGGAGTACCTCGTGGCCGTGGTCGACGAGGCGAGCTTCACCAGGGCGGCGGAGCGGCTCCACGTCACCCAGCCGGGGGTCAGCGCCCAGCTGCGCCAGCTGGAGCGTGAGCTGGGTCAGCCCCTCCTCGACCGCTCCGGCCGGGCGGTGCGTCCGACCCAGGCCGGGACGGCGGTGCTGCCCTACGCCCGGGCCGCGCTCCAGGCGGTGGCCGGGGCCCGGCTCGCCGTCGACGAGCTCACCGGGCTGGTGCGCGGGCGCGTGGCCGTGGGCATGGTGACCGCCTGCTCGTCCCTCGACCTGGCCGACCTCCTGGCCGACTTCCATCGGGCCCATCCGGCGGTGGAGATCACGCTGGTCGAGGCCGGCTCCGACCGGCTGCTGGCCGGGCTCCAGGACGGGTGCTTGGACCTGGCCTTCGTGGGCCTGGGGCCGAGGGTGCCGCCCGGGATCGAGGTCCAGGTCGTCATCGACGAGCCGATCGTGGCCGCCGTCGCCCGCTGCCACCCCCTGGCGAGGAGGAGGAGCATCGCCCTGGACGGCCTCCGCGAGGTCGCCCTGATCAGCCTCCCGCCCGGGACGGGCCTCCGCTCCTGCCTGGACGACGCCTGCGCTCGGGTCGGCTTCCGGCCCCGGGTCGCACTCGAGGCCAGCAACCTCGACCTGGTCGCTCGTCTCGCCGGCCGCGGCCTGGGCGTGGCCGTCCTGCCCCGGTCGACCGCCGCCGCCCGTCCGGAGGAGCTGCACCCGATCGCCATCACCCGCCCCCGGCTGCGGGGCCGCATGGCCCTGGCCTGGCGGGGCCGGGGGCCGTCCGGACCGGCCGCCCGGGCGCTCATCGAGCGCGCCCGGACCGCCTTCGCCTCCCCGGGCAGCGACGGCCCGGGAGGGGGGGACGGTCGCCCGCCGGGAGGGGAGGACGATGCCGGGCCGGGCCAGCCGGGGTAGGGGGAGCCGGGGCCACCGCGACTCCGTTCGGGGCGGCCGTGGCGACCGGGCGGCGCCGTCTTCCGGGCTCGGCGGTTGACGCCGGGCCCGGCCGGGCGGATGGTGGAGGCGTTGTCGTCATCCGTCCAGTCCGGAGCACACGACCATGAAGGGAGAGATCGACGAACTGCTGCGGTCCGCGGTCGAGCGGGGCGACGTCCCGGGCGTGGTCGCCCTGGCCGCCGACGACCAGGGCGTCATCTACGAGGGCGCGGCCGGCCGACGCGCCGCCGACGCCGAGGACCCGATCACGCCCGACACCATGCTCCGCATCGCCTCCATGACCAAGATGGTCACCACCACGGCCGCCCTCCAGCTCTGGGAGCGGGGCCAGCTCGACCTGGAGGCGCCGGTGGAGACCTACCGGCCCGAGTTCGCCCGGCTCCAGGTGCTGGAGGGCTTCGACGGCGACACCCCCCGGCTGCGCCCGCCGGCCACGAAGGCCACCGTGCGCCAGCTCATCACCCACACCGCCGGCTTCGCCTACTGGTTCTGGAACCGCGACATCGACCGGTACGAGCAGGTGACGGGCACCCCCAACATCCTGTCCGGGAAAAACGCCGCCTTCACCGCGCCCATGGTGTTCGATCCCGGCGCCCGCTTCGAGTACGGGATCAACATCGACTGGCTGGGCAAGGTGGTCGAGGCCGTCAGCGGGCGCTCGCTGGACCGCTACATCGCCGAGCACGTGACCGGCCCGCTGGGCATGACCAGCACCACGGCCAGGATGACCGCGACCCAGCGGGCCGCCTCGGCCCCGGTCCACGTGCGCGGCCAGGACGGTGCCTGGACGGTGAGCGACATCGACTGGCCCCAGCAGCCCGACTTCTGGGGCGGCGGTCACTTCCTGTACTCCACCCCCCGCGACTACCTGGTCTTCCAGCGCATGCTGCTCGCCGGCGGGACCTTGAACGGGGTCCGGATCCTGGACCGGGCCACGGTCGAGGCCGCTTTCCAGAACCAGATCGGCGAGCTGTCCTTCCCACCCTCGATCTCGACCGCCCATCCCGAGCTGAGCGCCGACGTCGCGCTCGGCCCCGGCTTCACGTGGGGGCTGGGGCTGCTGCTCAACGAAGCACAACAGCCGGGCATGCGGGCGCCCTGGAGCGGGGCCTGGGCCGGTCTCTTCAACACCCACTTCTGGGTCGATCCCACCAGCCGGGTGACGGCCTCCATCTTCTCCCAGTGCCTCCCCTTCGCCGATCCGGGGGCGTTCCAGCTCTACGTCGACTTCGAACGGGCCCTGTACGCGTCGCGGTGAGGCTGCCTCGGCCGCCGGGGCCTTCGAGCTCCCGCGTGGGCGCCCGGTCAGGGCCGCTGAGCGCCCGTCCGCACCCATGGGCGTCCCGGGCCGATCCGCGAGCGGAGGGATGGGCCGGCCCCGCTTTCCCCACCTCCGTGCCCGCCCGGCGCGGCCCGCGGGCTGCGATCGCGCGCTCCCGAGGGACCCGGGCGGACCCTCGCGACAGGGCGTGGCATCGCATGGGAGGCCGCGTACCGATCCCGGCGGCGCACCGCCGCTCGCCGCTGGTCCGGCCCGGAGATCACGGGCCCGGGTGCGGCGTCGATGGGCGGGATGCGGTGGCCGCCGGCTCGATCCGGAGCGGTCACCTGGCCGCGATGGTGGAGGTCGTCCACCCCGCCCGCGAGGACGGCCGGTCTTGGAGACCGAGGCGCGCATCGCTACCCTTGCTGTTTGACGGGAACTTACGAGGGGGCATGGGGGAATGAACGTCGCCACCCTGCTGACCAAGGCGGCCAGGGTCCACGCCGGGAGCGTGGCGCTTCGATACGGGGCGACGGAGATCGGCTACGCGGAGCTGGACCTCCGCACCGGCCGTCTGGCCTCGGGGTTGAAGAAGCTCGGGCTCTCGGCTGGCGATCGCCTCCTCCTCTGGCTCCACAACCGGCCCGAGCTGGTGGAGCTGCTGCTGGCGTGCTGGAAGGCGGGGCTGATCGCCGTTCCCGTGAACGTCCGGCTGCACCCTCGGGAGATGGCCTACATCGCCTCCGACTGCGGGGCCGCGGCGCTGGCCGTCGACGAGGCCCTGGTCGACGCCGTGGAGAGCGTCCGGCACGAGCTTCCCCCGGACGTCCACCTGGTGCGGGTGGGGGGCGAGAGCGGGCCGCTCCCGGGCTACGACGCCCTCCTGGCCCAGGACCCGCTGGTCGCGAGCGAGGTCGCCGAGGACGACGTGGCCTGGCTGTTCTACACCTCGGGCACCACCGGCCGGCCCAAGGGGGCCATGCTCACCCATCGCAACCTCATCGCCATGACCATGAACTGCCTGGCCGACATCTGCTCCTTCCAGCCCGAGGACGTCGTGCTCCACGTCGCCCCCCTGACCCATGGCAGCGGTCTGTACCTGCTCCCCGCCCTGGCCCGAGGCAGCCTGAACGTCATCTCCCCGCACCGGACGTTCGAGCCCGGGCAGGTGTTCGAGATGATCGCCGCCCAGGGGGTGACGGTGATCGCCTTCCTGGCGCCCACCATGATCGTGAAGCTGATCGACGACCCCGCCCTGGGCGCGCACGATCTCTCCAGCCTGCGGTGCGTGCCCTACGGCGGCGGCCCGATGTACGTCGAGGACCTGAAGCGGGCCATCGACCGGCTGGGACCGATCTGGGTTCAGCTCTACGGCCAGGGGGAGACACCGATGACAGGGCTCTACCTGAGGTCTCAGGAGCACCGCTACGACACCCCCGAGGCGGAGCGACGTCTGGGCTCGGCGGGGATACCACGCACGGACGTCGAGCTGCGCATCGTCGACGCCGAGGGCCGAGATCTGGGGGAGGAGGTGGTGGGTGAGATCCTGATCCGCGGGGCCACGGTGATGAAGGGCTACTGGGCCAACCCCGCGGCGACCGCGGAGACGATCCGCGAGGGCTGGCTCCACACCGGCGACCTCGGCTACGTGGACCGGGATGGCTACGTGTACGTCGTCGACCGGGCTCGGGACATGATCGTCAGCGGCGGCAACAACATCTACGCGCGCGAGGTGGAGGAGGTGCTGCTCACGCATCCCCAGATCGTCGAGGCGGCGGTGATCGGCGTTCCGGACCCGTACTGGGGCGAGTCGGTGCACGCCATCGTGGTCGTGCGGCCGGGAAGCGCGATCGGGGAGGAGGAGGTGGTCCGGCATTGCCAGACGGCGCTCGCCTCCTACAAGAAGCCCCGCTCGGTGGAGTTCGTGGGCGAGCTGCCGAAGAACGCCTACGGGAAGGTGCTGAAGAGGGAGCTGCGGGAGAGGTACTGGTCGGGGTACGAGCGGAGGGTGGGCGGCGGTCGCCAGGTCCCTCCGTCACCTCGGGGCGGCCGCCCCGACGGACGCGAGCCGGGCTGAGCCGGGGGCCTCGACCGCCGGCCCGGCCGAGGCGGGCCAGCGGCCGAGGTCGATGCCGAGGTGGCGCGGCCTCGTGGCTCGGCGGCGTCGAGGTCGGGCCGGCGCGGGACCGGGCTCGGGCGTCAGCCCGGGCCGCCCGCCGACGCTTCGCCGGCCCTCCGCCGCAGCCGCCCCCTCACGGCCAGAAGGGCCGCGCCCACCAGGGCCGGCGCCGCCGCCACCTCCCAGCCGGCGGGCAGCCCGATCGCCGCCACCGCCAGGGGGCTGCAGAGGGCGGCCAGGGCGTAGCCGGCGAAGATGAGGCCGAAGGCGGTGCTGGATGCGTCGGGTGCGGCCTCGGCCGCGATCCGGCCCACCAGGCCGGCGCCGCCGAGCGCCAGCCCTCCGACCAGGGCACCGGCCAGGAAGGGCGCCGCCGACCCGGCCGGGGGGAGCAGCGCCGCTCCGGCCAGCTCCAGGCCGAGCACGGCCGCCATCGGCCGGTCCACGCCCAGGCGGTCGGAGACCCACCCGCCGATCAGGCGGGCGACGGTGTTGCCGGCGGCCACCAGCACCACGGCGGCGGTGGCGACCGCGCCCCCCAGGCCGCGGGCGTCGGCGGCGACGCCGACGTCGACCGCGGCCACCGGGCCGAAGGTGTTGCCGGCGAAGACGACGGCGAAGCCGGTCCAGAGCAGGGGCCGGGAGATCAGGTCGGTGAGGGAGGGCGCGGTCGAGGCCGATCCGGCTTGCGACCTCGGGAGTGAGGGCGAGCCGGCCAGGCCGGCCAGGGCCAGGAGGGCGGTGGCCGCCGCCACCGCCGCCAGGGCGTGGCTCCATCCCAGCGCCGGGACGAGGGCGCTCACCACCGGCGCCTCCAGGATCGAGGCCCCGGCGTAGGTGGCGGTGACCGCGCCCGCGGCGGCGCCCCGGCGGTGGGGGAAGGCCCGGCCCATCGCCGCCACCGCCCCGGTCAGGGCGAGGCCACCGCCCACGCCGAGCGCCAGGAAGCCGTAGCCGGTGACGAACGTGGCTCCCGAGGGATGGGCGAAGGCGGCGGCCTGGCCCGCGACCAGCAGGGCGAGCGCGGCCGCGCACAGCCGGCGGGGCGGGAGGCGGTCGCCGAGGCGCCCGCCCAGGACGGTGCCGAGACCGTAGCCGAGCGGGGTGAAGGAGAAGACCGCCCCGGTCAGCGCCGGGGTCCACCCCTGCCGGAGGGCGTCGGGCGCGACCGTACCCCAGGCGAAGGCGAGCCCGAAGGGCAACTGGAGCGCCAGCATGCCGGCCGCGATCCGGATCCGGTCGGCCCGATGAGGAGCGTCGTGGGTGAGACGGCCGGTCCCGGGCGAGGGGCAGGTCGGGCCGAGCCTCCCGGCCTGCCCCCTCCCAGGCAGCTGGTTACTCCCCGGCGGCGGTGGCGGGCTCCGCCGCCACCTCGGCCTCGAAGCGGCTCCCGATCAGGCGCGCCGCCTCGGGGTTGCGGGCCCGGACGGCCAGGAACCAGACCAGGCCGGCCACGACCCAGGCGAAGAAGAGGTAGGGCAAGTAGGCGGTGACGCCGCTCAGGGCCGGGAAGAGCCCGCCCGGGATGAACTGGGGCAGCCAGCTGGCCCAGAACACGAAGCACTGGACCGCGGCCCCGATCACCGCTACCGCCACCGCGAACGGGGTGAGGCGGCCCAGCCGGGCCAGGAAGACGATGGCCGCGATGCAGACCAGCACGTAGGCGAGCATGAAGCCGAAGGTGGCCACCGTTCCTGCCCAGCCCGTCTGGTCGATGGGGCTGAGCCCGGCCAGGGTGAGCACGGCCGGGATCAGCAGCATGGGGACGGCCACCGTGGCCAGGGCCACGTGCGGGGTCCGGTGGGTGTGGTGGGTGATCGCCATCCGGGGTGCCCCGATGCCGTCGTGGGCCATGGTGAAGGCCATGCGGCCGCCGGCGTTGATGCAGGCCAGGGTGCAGGCGAACATGCTGCACATGATCCCGAGGTCGATGAGGGGGGCGAGGAAACCGAGGCCCATGATCTGGGCCAGGTCGGGCAGTGGGGCCTGGCTCTTGGCGAAGCTGTGGCCGCTGCCCTGGAAGCCGTAGACCTGGGAGTAGGAGACGACCGTGTAGAAGATGCCGACGATGAGGCAGCTGAGCAGGATGGCACGCCCCACCGCCCGGTAGGGGTTGCGGGCCTCCATGCCCAGCGAACCGGCGCTCTCGAAGCCGACGAAGGCGAAGACGCCCAGCACCACCCCGACCACGATCCCGCTCAGACTGCTGCCCTGGAGCCGCAGCTCGGGCATCGAGAAGACGGTGCCGTGGTGCACCCAGATGGCCACGCAGAGGGCGAGGATGATCCCGATCGAGATCGACTCCAGGACCAGGCTGGTCCGGGCCGAGATCCCCATGTCCCTGATGGCCACGGCCAGCGGGACCACGAAGTCGAAGACGAACAGGACGATGTAGACCCAGCGGGTGCCGGTGGGTACGCCCAGGTGGCCGAGCAGGTCGGCTCCGAAGATGGCGAAGCCGAGCAGGGTCGCGACCCCGGTGGCGATGTAGCCGAGCTGGAGCCCCCAGCCGGCCATGTACCCGGCTCCCGGCCCCAGTCCCCGCGTCACCCAGACGTAGAAGGAGCCGGCCGAGGTCATGCGGCGGGCGAACTGTGCCGCGCAGTAGCCCACACAGAGCATGAGCACCAGTGCGATCAGAAACGAGACCCAGGTGCCGTTGCCGGCGCTCAAGAAGACCAGCAGCGGCAGCAGCGACATGGCGGCGCTGGGGGCCGCGTTGGCGACCGACTGGGCCAGAACCTCGAGCATGCTGAGACGGCCGCGCCGGAGCGTCGAGGCTCCCGCCGCCTCCCCGGCCGAAACCAGGATCGTCCGCTCGGGCAGGTCGGAAACGCCCGATGGGGTACTGATGTCCGCCATCCTCCGGTGCCTCCCTACTGCGCCTGGTGGTGGCAACGCTCGGGCGCGGGGACGTCGAGCGCCGGGTTGCCGTCGAAGAAGCCGACCGGTTTCAGATGGAACCCGATCCGGGCCACGGGCATCACCGGCCAATCCTCGGGGCGGGGGACGTGGTGGGCGCCGAACGTGTACCAGACCACGATGTCCGTGTTCTCGATGGGCCGATCCCGCCGCACGTACCGGGGTAGGCCGTCGCCGCCCGGGTGCTGGTTCGGATAGTCGCCGGCGGCGTACATCTCGCTGGGGTCGTAGGCGGTGACCCACAGGTGCCGGGTGGCGAAGCCGGCCCGCCGGATGGCGTGGGCGTCGGGTTGGTAGAAGGGGAGCACGTTGTCACCCGGGAAGAGCCCGTAGGCGACCGGGTCGCCGAGCGCGTTGGACCGGTTGGGGTTGACGATCTTCCAGTAGCGGGCGCTGAGCGGGTTGACCACGCCCGCCGCCTCGGACTCCCTGGTCAGTGGCCTCTCGTTGACGACCCAGGCGTTGCCGTGAGGGTTGTCGGGACCCGGCGGCACCGCTTCGGAATCGCACTCGTAAACGGTGTTCTGGAGGCCGTCGACCATCACGTCCAGGCGCATGTTGAAGAAGTGTTGATGGTTGGGGCCGTAGAGGTTCGGCGCCACCCTGACCCCGTGCCGGGGCCTGACGCCGTCGGGCAGGGCGCCGTTGGAGATGACGCCGGTCAGCTTGACCTCGTAGCCGATGGTGCCGTCCTGGTAGAAGTACCAGAAGAAGCCGTACTCGTAGTTGCCGACGGTGGCGATGTTGGACACCACCAGCCGTCGCGAACGTCGCACCTCCACCTCGCCGGTGCGGAAGTCGGTGTGCTTCCAGAGGATGCCGAAATCCTCCTCGTGGAGGCAGACGGCGTTGGTGATGGCGTTCGCGTGCCCGTCGCCGTCGTTGACCACGGCGTCGAGGTAGCGGATCTCGCCCAGGCAGTCACAGCCCAGCTCCAGGCTGTTGGTGAGGAGACCGACGCCGTACTCACCCATGTCGAAGACGTTCTTTCGATAGTGGGTCGGGTTGGGATCCCCGTAGGGGATGAACATCTCGGAGATGGCGGCGCGGTAGAGGATGGGACGCAGGCGACCCTGGTCCTCGTAGCCCACCTGGTAGAGGACGAGGCCCTCGCGTGGGGTGAAGCCGATCCGGAAGCTCCACTTCTGCCAGCGCACCAGGTGTCCTTCGATCTCGAAGCTGGGTCCTTCGGGCTGGGTGATCTCGAGGCTCCGCTGGTCCCGACGGACGCCGTCGGGGAAGCGGGGGAAGTTCCGGGGATCGCTGATCTGATCGGCCCGATAGTTGGCGGTGCGGGGAGGGAGCGGCACCACCCCGTGGTCCTCGATCTCGGCCACCGCCATCCGGTCCAGGTCGACGCGTACCACCAGACCCTCCACCGGACGCGCGTAGCAGTGCTCGCCTGGGCCGGGTCTGACCCAGGTCAGCCCGCGCACGAAGCGCCCCTGTTCGGGCGCATCCTCGGGACCGTTGTAGCCCACCGACCAGGGGTCCAGGATGGCCAGCTCGAGCTCGGCCTCGGTGAGGCCGCGACGGCGCATCGCCTCCCGCCAGCGGGGGTCCTTCTTCACCGCCGCCTCGGCGGCCAGGAACTCCTCCAGCATGATCGGCGCTTGCACCCCCGGCACCTCGCGCCAGGACGTGACCCGACCTCGGTTCAGCGAGACGACGGCCTCATAGGTCGCGCGCCGGACGCGGTCGCGCAGGACCACCCTGGCCTCGCGCTCGATGGCGTCGCCGGGCCGATGGCCGAGCACGAGCTGCTTCGACGGCTCATGGAGCGTGACGTAGACGAAGCGCGTGGTGTCGGTGAGCGCCCGCTCGCGTTTCAGGATCGCGCTCGCGGCCTCGATCTCCTCCGCCGAGAGCGGATCGAGCGGGTGCCTGGTACGGGTGCCCGGACGGTCGACCGTCTGCATGCAGACACCTCCCTCCGTGTTCGCCCGACTCGAAGCCCGCTCGGGTCTTCTCGACGGGGCGACCACTCGATTTGGCACACCCAGTATGGGTGCCCCTTGAAAGGTCGTCAACCACCCGCCGCCGGCGCCCCAGGCCAGGCGGGTGATGAGGAACATGACCCCGACCCCGCCCAGGGTCAGGGGCAGGGCCTGATGGGGCGACAGCATCCTGGCCCGCGGCAGCAGCACGCTGGAGCCCGCGTACACGAAGAGCCCGGAGAAGAACCCGACCGCGATCGGGAGCACCGCCGGCGGCACCGCGGCCATGGCGGCCACGGCGGCGCCCAACAGCGGTGCGGCCGCGTCAGCGACCAGGAACCAGCGCGAGCGGCGCGCCGGCTGATGGTGGGTCACCAGGTAGGAGACGGTGTTGAGGCCGTCGGAGAAGTCGTGGCCGATCACGGCCAGACCCACCAGCACCCCGAGGGCGGCGTCGACCCGGGAGCCGAGCCCGATGGCCAGTCCGTCGAAGAAGCTGTGCACGATGAAGCCGGCGGCGCCGACCAGGCCGGCCTGGTGGGGGGATTCCTCCGCCTCGTGGTGGTGGTGGAGGAAGCGTTCCAGCACGTAGAAGGCCAGGAAGCCGGCCAGGGCCGTCCCCAGCGGCCACTGCGGAGAGAGGTGGAGTTCACCCGCCCGCTGGATGGCGTCGGGCAGGAGGTCGAAGAAGGCGGCCGCCAGCACCACGCCCCCGGCCAGAGCCGCCAGGGAGTGGGTGCGACCCGGCCAGCGCAGGGCGGCGCTGCCCCCGGCGAGGGTGGAGAGGAAGGCGACGGCGGCGAATCCCAGGGACGGCAATGCGTTCATCCCCCGTCCTCCCGACAGTCGGGACACCGGCCGGAGAAGATCAGCTGGTGGCCCGTGATCGAGAAGCCCGTGCCGGCCGTCACCTCCGGCTCCAATCTCTCCAGGGCACAGCCTGGCAGCGGGGCGAGAGCGCCGCAGCCCTCGCAGCGGACGTGGTCGTGGTGGGCGCCCGCCACCTCGTACCGGGCCTTGCCGTCGACCATCACCCGGGCCACCAGCCCCCGATCGTGGAGGTAGGAGACGGCCCGGAAGACCGACGAGGGGTCGGCGGGCCGCCCGGAGGCGACGAGTTCTTGGTGCAGCTCCTCGATCGACCAGGCATGGCGGCCCCCCCGCCGGAGGAGATCGGCGACCGCGTCCCGGACGCTGCTCGGCCGTGGCACGGAGTGCAGCCTACGTCATTTTGCAAGTCGCTTGCAGAATCACGGCCCGCTCCCGTCGAACCGGCCGGCGGCCGATCCGGCCGCGGTCACGGCTCGCGACGTGCCTCGGCCCGGTCCTGGAGCAGGGCCAGGGTCCGGTGGAGGCCGTGCACCAGCTTGCCGTAGGGAGCGGTGACGAAGACGCCCACCACCGTCCCCAGGTGCAGGATCAGCAGCGGCCCGATCAGCGGGGTGGTGCGCAGGGCGAGCAGGGCCAGCCCGCTCACCCCCACCGCCTCGCTCAGCCAGAGGAAGGCGCCGTCGAGCGTCCGCGATCGGGGGGCGTCCGTCGTGGACGCCCGGCGTCCGAGCCAGAGCAGGCCTCCGGCACCGATCACCATGGCCGCGCCTCCGGCCGTGCCCAGCAGCACCGGCACGCTCAGGAGTGGGTAGGGGGGCAGCCAGCCCAACAGGTCTTGTTCCACCGCCGCGGCCAGGGTGGCGGCGAAGGCCAGGGCGAAGCCCCCGAACAGCAGCTGGTGCAGGACCCGGCGTGCCCGCGAGGGGTGGAGGGGGTCGGGGTGGTAGCAGCCCCCGCCGCCCCCGCCCAGGTAGCGGAGCAGGAGGACGTCGGCCAGGGTGGCGGCCCAGGCCCCGGGATCGAGCGAGGCCCGGTCTCCGCCCACATCGCGCCAGAGGCGCCGGCCGCCCACCCCCAGCACCAGCACCACCAGGGCGGTGAGAGCCAGGAAGCCGGCCAGGAGCAGCTCGTATCCGATCAGCTGGTAGAACGCCCCGGGCCCGGTGTGGGAGCGAGCCAGGGCCCCCGGCCCGTGGCTCCAGACCACCGCCAGCAGGGCCAGCAGCATCCCCGCCAGCCCGACCAGCGCTGCCGTCAGCCGGGGGCGCCCGAACAGTGCCGCCAGCGCCCCCGGCCAGGCGTAGCGTCGATAGCCCGCCAGCCGGACCTGGCGCATCAGACCGGGGATGTCCACTCCGAACTCGTGCGGGGGCGCGAACATGCAGGCCTGGTGACAGGCCCGGCAGTCGTGGCAGAGGTTGGCCAGCTGGACCACGTCCCCCAGGGCGAAGGCCGAGCGCCGCTCGGCGGCGGGGAAGACCGCGCAATAGCCCTCGCAGTAGCGACAGGCGTTGCAGATGGTGAGCTGGCGCTCGGCCTCCGCGATCAGCTCAAGCAGCCCGGCCACAGACCGCCGCCTCCTCTCCGGCGATGCGCCCGAAGACGCTGCCGATGGTCATCCCGAAGCCGCCGAGGTAGCCGTTGAGGAGGACGTTGCCCGCCATCACCTCTCCGGCCGCGAAGACGTTGGCGAAGGGGTGTCCGTCCTCGCCCAGCACCCGCGCCCGCTCGTCCACCCCCACCGCCAGGTAGGTGAAGGTGATCCCGGGGCGCAGCGGGTAGGCGAAGAAGGGGGGTTGCTCCAGGGCCAGGGCCCAGTTGCTCTTGGGTGGGTCGACCCCCCGCGTGCCCCGGCCGTCGAGCCGGCCGGGGTCGTAGGGGGCGTCGCTGTCGACCGCCCGGTTGAAGCCCTCGACCGTCTCGATCAGGGCGACGGCGTCGATCCCCATCTGCCCGGCCAGATCCTCCAGCCGCTCCGCCCGGTAGGGGGGGTAGAGGGGCGGGATGAAGCGCCCCATTACCTGGCGGTCGAAGACCGAGAAGGCCAGCTGCCCCGGCTGCCGTGCGATCAGCCCGCCCCAGCTGGCGTAACGCTTGGGCCAGAGATCGGCCCCCTCGTCGGCGAAGCGCCGTCCCTCCCGGTTGACGACGATCCCGAAGGGAATGGCGTCGACCCGGGTCACGATCCCGCCCTCGGCCCGTGGCGCGCGGGCGTCGCAGGCCACGGCGTGGAAGCCATGCGGGTTGCCCCGCCGCCTGGCCCCCAGCTCCAGCAGCTGGCCCAGCAGCCGCCCGTCGTTGGCCCCGCTCCCCCGGACCAGGTAGTTGTCGGCCGCCTCACCGTGGGTGCGACGCAGCCACTCCCGGTTGCCCTCGAACCCCCCCGAGGCCACCACCACCGCCCCGGCCTCGATCTCCGCCTCGCCCTCCGGGGCGCGGACCCGGGCCCGGCGGAAGACGCCGTTCTCGATCTCCAGGGCGAGCACCTCGGTCCGGTACCGCACCTCCACCCCGGCCCGCTCCGCGTGCCGGTAGTAGGCGTTCAGGAGCGCCTTGCCGCCGCCCAGGAAGAAACGATTGGTGCGGCTGAGCTGCAGCGTGCCCCGCAGCGCCCCCTGCCACCTGGCGCCGTGGGCCTCCATCCACGCCGGCAGCTCGCGGGAGCGTCCGATGGTGAAGCGGGCCAGCTGGCGGTCGAGGTCCGGCCCGGTGACCTCGATCAGGTCGCGCAGGAACTCGTCCTCAGGGTACTCCGGGCTCGCCACCCGCACGTTGCGGGTGTACTTGCTGTTGCCGCCCCGCCACTCCGGCGCCGTCTTCTCCAGGAGCAGGACCCGGCCCCCCGCGTCCCGAGCCGCCAGAGCCGCGCACAGGGCCGCGTTGCCGCCCCCCACCACCAGCACGTCAGGGCGCACCGCCGCTCTCCCCGCCATCGTCGCTCCTCATCCGGCCGCGTACGAGTGTAGGCGCGCGCCGGTCGGCCAGGGAGGGCGGTGGCCGGCCGCAGGGGCCGGAGCCGGTCCTATGCTTGCGGGAGAAGGCCGGCGCGGGTCGTCGCTCGGGCTCGCGGGGAGAGGCTGGCCTGCGGTCAGCGCTGTCGAGGAGGACGTTCGTGGATCGAGATCCGAAGATCACCGAGGCCGAGGTGAGCCGGCTGGCGGAGCTGGATCGGAGCCACTGGCTGCACCCCCAGGGCGACCTGGGCGGGGGACCGGCCGTCGCCCCCCAGCTGATCTTCCAGCGGGGCCGGGGCTCCACCCTGTTCGATCTCCAGGGCCGTCCCTTCCTCGACGCCATGGCCGGGCTATGGAACGTGAACGTCGGCTACGGGCGGCCGGAACTGGCGGAGGCGGCCGCCGAGCAGATGCGCGAGCTGCCCTTCTCCTCCACCTACGGGGGTTTCGGGCACGCCCCTGCCATCCGGCTCGCCGCCAGGCTGGCGGAGCTGACGCCGGGTGACCTGGAGGTGACCTTCTTCGCCTGCGGTGGGGCGGAGGCCAACGACACCGCCTACAAGATCGCCCGCCTGTACTGGCGGCTGCGCGGCCAGCCGGAGAAGGTGCGGATCGTGGCCCGGCTCCGGGCCTACCATGGCTTGACCTACGGGGCCACCAGCGCCACCGGCCTCCCGATGTTCTGGGAGGGGGTGGGACCGCTGGCGCCGGGCTTCCTGCACGCCCCGGCTCCCCACCCCTACCGGTACGAGGGCGACGGCGCCCCCGGGGAGGGGTACGCCCGGGCCCTGGAGCAGGTGATCGTCGAGGCCGGCCCGGAGACGGTGGCGGCGGTGGTGGCCGAGCCGGTCCAGGGCGCCGGCGGGGTGATCGTGCCCCCCGACGACTACCTCCGCCGGCTGCGCGAGATCTGCGATCGCCACCACCTGCTCCTGATCGCCGACGAGGTGATCACGGGCTTCGGCCGCACCGGCCGCTGGTTCGGGGTCGAGCACTTCGGCGTGGTCCCCGATCTGCTGGTGTTCGCCAAAGGCGTCACCAGTGGCTATCTGCCCCTCTCCGGGGTGGTGGTGAGGCGCTCCGTCCACGAGGTGTTGCGCTCCCTGGGTGGGGTCTTTCCCCACGGCTTCACGTACAGCGGCCACCCGGTGGCGTGCGCGGTGGGGCTGCGGAACCTGCGCATCCTCGAGGAGGAGGGGCTGGTGGAGCGGGCCCGGGCCATGGGCGAGGTGCTGCGCGCCCACCTGGAGGGCCTCCGCCGCCACGAGCTGGTGGGCGACGTGCGTTCCCTGGGCCTGCTGGGCGGGGTGGAACTGGTCCGCGACCGCGACACCCGGGAGCCGTTCGCGGCCTCGGTGGGGGCGGCCCGCCGCGTGGCCGGGGCGGCCATGGAGGAGGGGGTGCTGGTCCGGCCCCTGAGCGGGGACGTGATCGCCTTCTCGCCGCCGCTGGTGATCACCGAGGAGGAGATCGCCCGGGCGGTGGAGGGGGTGAGCCGGGGGATCGAGAGGGTGTCGGCCGAGCTGGCGGCGACGCGCCCCTGAGCCTCGGACGGGGCGCCGCCGGCCACCCGATCCAGGCCGCCGGCCGCCCCGGGCCTCGATCCGCCTCCGGTCGGGAGAGCGATGTCACAATCGGCTCGGTGGGCGCCGGCAGGCGCCCGGACGAGGAGGCGACGCGTGCCGGAAACGATGGAGCTGCTTTTGCGCCTGCTGCTGGCGGCCGCCCTGGGAGGCGCGGTCGGCCTCGAGCGCGAGCTCTCTGGACAGCGGGCCGGGCTCAGGACCCATCTCCTGGTCGGCCTCGGCGCGTGCACCTTCACCGAGGCCTCTGCCTTCGGGTTCGGCTACCTGGCCGCGCATCCGCCGCTGACCACGCTGGATCCCTCGCGGATCGCAGCCCAGGTCGTCTCCGGGATCGGCTTCCTGGGCGCGGGGGCCATCCTGCGCTACGGCATCAACGTGCGCGGGCTGACCACGGCCGCCAGCCTGTGGGTGGTGGCGGCGCTGGGCCTGGCCAGCGGGCTGGGCCTCTACGTCGAGGGGGTGGTGGCGTGCGGCATCACGCTGCTGGCCCTGGTCGGACTGCGCCCGCTGCGGACGCGTCTGCAGCGCGTGAAGTCGGCTGCCGAGGAGATGCTGGTCGAGGCCGATCCGGACCTCGAGATCGGGAGCCTGGTTCGGCCGCTGAGCGAGTTGCAGGTCCGGGTGAGCAACATCCGGATCCAGGACGACGAGGACGTCCGCCGGGTCACGTTGACGCTCCGCCCATCCGGTGACGTCGATACCGTGCTGGCGCGGGTGGCCTCGGTGCACGGCGTCCGCGACGTCGAGTGGACGCGCCGGTGAGGAGACGCGTCCCCATCCGCGGCGCGTCCTGGCGGCCGGCGCCGAGGCAGAGTCGGGTCAGGGGGCGCGGACGCCGGCGGGCGGCTCGGACTGGCGCAGGACCAGCGCGTAGCCGTGCTGGAGTCGGTACTCCAGGTGGCAGGGGGCCTCGATCTCGGCCAGCCGTCGGCGCAGGCGCGAGACGTAGACCCGCAGCTGTTCCGGGGAGAGCAGGTATCCGCCCCAGGCCCGGCGCAGCAGCTGGTCGGCCCGGAAGTGCTGGCCGGGATGGTAGAGCAGCACCTCCAGCAGCTCCGCCTCCCGCACCGACAGCCGCCGCGAGCGACCCCCGTGCGCGATCGTGCGGGTGCTCGCGTCGTACTCCAGACCGGCCAGCTCCATCAGTCGTCGGCGCCAGAGCTCCCGGCGGTGGATCAGCACCTCCAGGCGCGCCCGGGCGCGCCCGATCGCCTCGGCCAGGGCCGGGCCCCCGCGGCCGTTCGAGGCGTGCACCTGCAGCCGGGCGAGGAATCCCTCCTGGAAGGCGACCAGCTCGCGATAGATGTTCAGCCAGTGACGGGCGTCATCGCTCCATTCCGTGCCCGGGTCCTCGCCGGGCAGCGGTTCGTCGAGCTCTCTCGAGGAAGAGACCGTTCTGTCGAGGTTCATTCAGGTTCCTGCTCACGAGGCTCCGAGCGCATCCCTCGAAGCGGCATCGAACTCGGTGGATCGTGGTCTCGGGCGCTCGCCGCACCGGTGGGGGTTCGGGAAGGAAGAGCGCAGACCAGCCCCAGCGCCTCGACCGGCCGGCGGCCGAAGACCGGCTCGCCCACGACCTCATCGCGGCGACGGGAACATGCCACACTGAACCACGCCTCCCACAGGCCACGCCCTTATACCTTCTCGCAGGCGATGACCCGTGTCAACCGCTGTCCGACCGGTGTTCGAGCGGAGCCGTGGCGTTCCACGCCTGCCGCCGGCGTCGGTCGTTGATCGCCGGCGGCCCGGCCGTCGGCGAAGCGTGCCGGGTGGGCGCGCGGTGACGGACTGCCGTAAGCTCTGCTCTCGGGGCTGGGACTCCGGCCGTCGGGCGCGAGGGTGGCGGTCGAAGGACCGCTCCGGCTCGGCAGGGCACGTTGCCATACCGCCGAGGTGCTCTCCGGCGAGAGGTCGATCGGCCCTTCCGTCCGGGGCGTTGGCCGAGCAGACTGAGGGTCGAGCCAGAGCGGAGTTCATAGGGTGATCTCACCATGACACCGACCATCCGGCTGGGAAGGCTGTTTGGGATCGAGGTCGGCTTCAACTGGAGTTTGATCGTCATCTTCGTGCTGGTGGCCTGGACGCTGGCCAGCTCGGTGTTGCCGGGCGCGGCGCCGGGCCAGCCGGTGCTGGCGTACTGGCTGGTGGGGCTGGCAGGCGCGGTGGTCTTCTTCGTGTGCCTGCTCGCGCACGAGTTCGCGCACGCCATCGCGGCCCGGCGGCGGGGGATGAAGGTCGGCGGCATCACGCTGTGGCTGTTCGGCGGCGTCTCCCAGCTGGAGGGCGAGCCTCCCAGCCCCGGAGCCGAGGCCCTGATCACCGGGGTCGGTCCGCTGGCCAGTCTCGTGGTGGCGGGCGTGGCCTACGCCGTGGCCGTCGCCGGCGCGACGGCCGGGGCGCCGGCGCTCCTCATCCAGCTCGCGGGCTGGCTGGCCTTCCTCAACCTGGCCCTGGCCGTCTTCAACCTGGTCCCGGCCTTTCCGCTCGACGGCGGGCGTCTCCTCGGCTCCTTCTTCTGGTGGCGCACCGGCAGCCGGCAGCGGGGTGTTCGCGACGCGGTCCGGGTGGGGCGGGTCGTCGCCCTGCTGATGATCGGGCTCGGGCTGGTGGAGCTGTTCGTGGGTTCGATCGTGAGCGGCATCTGGATCGCCTTCATCGGCTGGTTCCTGCTCTCGGCCGCGGGTGCCGAGCTGGCGGCGATGGAGGTGAGGACCACGCTCCGGTCGGTGCCGGTCTCGGCCGCCATGAGCTCCCCGGTGGTCACGGTGCCGGAGTGGATCAGGGTGGAGGACTTCCTCGCCTCGGCGGCCTCCCAGCACCACTTCACCACCTACCCGCTCCACGCCCTGTCGGGCGAGCTGACCGGTGTGGTGCGGTTGCGGGACCTGCTGCGGGCGTCGGCCGCGGACCGGGCGGCCATGACGCTGCGTGACCTCGCCCGGCCCATCGCCGAGATGCCGCGCGCTCACCCCGAGGAGAGCCTGGGTGTGGTGATCGAGCGAGTCGGAAGCGCGCTGGAGAACCGGGTGCTGGTGTTCGCCGATGGGAACTTGGTGGGCATCGTGTCTCCCTCCGACGTGGCCCGCATCCTCACCCTGCGGCAGGCGCTCGCCTCGCGTCATCCGAGGGCGGTGGCCTGAGCGAGCGGGTCGTGCGACCGGAGGAACGGGTCTCCTTCCCGTCGCCGGCGGGCTGCCCCTTCTGCGCCATCGTGTCGGGGACGGCTCCGGCCCACGAGGTGTGGCGAGGGGAGGAGGTGGTGGCCTTCCTGGATCGGAGGCCGCTCTTCCCCGGTCACTGCCTGGTCGTGCCCACCACCCACGTGCCCTCCTTCCTCGACCTCACCTCCGGCCAGCTCCTGTCCCTGATGCGGCTCGCCCAGCGGATCGCGGCCGCCTTCGAGGAGGGGCTCGGTGCGCACGGGACCTTCCTCGCCGTCAACGACAAGGTCAGCCAGAGCGTGCCCCACGTCCACGTCCACGTGGTGCCGCGCCGCCGCGGCGACGGGCTGCGGGGCTTCTTCTGGCCACGCACCCGATACGGGTCGGAGGAGCGGGCCGTGGAGTGTCGGGACCGGATCCGGGCCGCACTCGGCGGGTGAGGCGCCTCCGGCCCGCCGCGACCGGCGGGCCGGTCCCGGGCCTCCGCCGCCGGCTCGGGGCGGCCGCTCGCCCCGCCCTCGACCGTCCTGGCGGGCGGCGCCGCCCGGTCAGGGCGCAGAGGCCCCGGCTGCGTGGTCGGCCGGCGCGATCTCGATCAACCCCTCCCTCTCCCGGACCTCCAGGTGGGTGCCGAGCCGCTGGCAGAGCCGGCGCATCCGCTCCAGGATCGGGTCCGCCTCGTCGTCCCGCGCCAGCCGTGCCCGGCAGCGCTCGATCACGGAGGGCCGGAGGCGGACGCGTCGGGGTCCGCCGGGGCCGGTCTCCACGAGGAAGACGACGGAGCGATCGTTGCGGGCGACGGGATCGACGGCGTAGTCGTCGATGAAGTCCCCGGCCGAGTAGAGAACGGGCTTTCCTGCCCGTACCTCGATGCCCCGGACGACATGACTGGAGTGGCCGACGACGAGGTCGGCTCCGGCCTCGGTCAGCTCGGCCGCCAGCTCCCGGTGGCCGGGCTCGGGCTCGTCCCCCCAGTTGGAGCCCCAGTGCAGGGAGACCACGGTGAGGTCCGCCAGGTGGCGGACGCGGCGGACCCGGTCCAGCAGCCCCCGGGCGGCGGGATGGCGGGGATCGATCGGCACGTAGTACAGGCCCGGGGCGCGCAAGGTGGCGGCCCAGTCCGGCTCGTTGTCGGTGCAGGCGATGACGGCCACCCGGGTCCCGTCGCGCGCCGTCGAGATCGCGGGCCGGGCCGCCTCCTCCAGATCGGCCCCGGCGCCGGCGTGGCCGATCCGGGCACGGTCGAGCAGGCGGAGCATGTCCAGCATCGCCTCGGGCCCGAAGTCGAGGCTGTGGTTGTTGGCGCAGGAGACCACGTCCACCGCCGCCCGGAGTGCGGCGACGTTCCGGGCTTCGGAGCGGAAGTGGAAGGCCTTGTCCGGCAGCCGGGGCGGCACCACATCGGAGATCACGCACTCCAGGTTGCAGAAGCGCCAGTCGGCCTCCTGGAAGAGCGAGAGCACGTCGCCCCAGGGCCACTCCGGCGGGGTGCCGCTCAGGGCCTCGTTGACCAGGCGGCCCAGCATCACGTCCCCCACGAGCACGAGCTCGGCCACTCCAACCTCTGGCTCTGGTCGATGGGTTTACGTCAGGACCAGACTACCCGGCCGGTGAGGCGGGGACGGGCTGGGCGGCCAACGGAGGGGGCGGCTGGGATCGACCCGGCACCGAGCGATAGGATGGTGACAGCATGGCCAGGCAGGGAGAACCGAGCGCACCGTCCCGGAGGCGGCCGGGAGCGGGGAAGATGAGGGATGCCACCGTGCCGGGAGCGGCGTTCCTGCTCGTCCTGACCGTGCTACTGGCCGCCTGCTCGACCTCCGGTGCCTCCGGCTCGGGCTCGGCGCCGAGCGTCCGCTCGAACCCGGTGGTCAGCCCCGGAGGGGACGCCGTGACCCTGGAGCAGACCTTCGTCCAGGTGGTCAAGGCCGTGAGCCCGAGCGTGGTCCAGATCACCACCCCGGCTGGCCTCGGCTCGGGCGTGGTCTTCGACGGGAAGGGGGACATCGTCACCAACGCCCACGTGGTGGGCAACGCCACCGCCTTCCGGGTCACGACCTCGGCCGGCAAGCAGTACGACGGCACCCTGGTGGGCTCCTTCCCGCCCGACGACCTGGCCGTGGTCCACGTCGACGCCAGCCTCTCCCCGGCCAGTTTTGCCGACTCCTCCCGGGTGCAGATCGGCGACATCGTGCTGGCCATGGGGAGCCCGCTCGGCCTGCAGGGCACGGTGACCGAGGGCATCGTCAGCGCGGTCGGCCGGCAGGTGCAGGAGAGCCCTCAGGTCACCTTGCCCGACACCATCCAGACCAGTGCCCCCATCAACCCCGGCAACTCGGGGGGCGCGCTGGTGAACTTGCAGGGTCAGGTGATCGGCATCCCCACCCTCGCCGCCAGCACGCCGACCCAGGAAGGGGGCGGTGGCCAGGCGCCGGGCATCGGCTTCGCCATCTCCAGCAACCGGGCCAAGGACATCGCCGGGCAGATCGTCCAGCACGGGCACGTCGTCAACTCCCACCGCGCCTACCTCGGGGTGGTGGTGGCGAGCACGCTCAGCGGCAACGTGGCGGTGGTGCAGGTGGTGGCGGACGGGCCGGCGGCACGGGCCGGCATCCAGGCGGGCGACCTGATCGTCTCCGTCAACGGCAAGCAGGTCCCGGACACGGCGACGCTGGCCTCGGTCCTGGCTCAGCTCTCTCCCGGACAAACGGTCCCGGTCCAGATCGTGAAGCCGAACGGGAGCAAGCAGACGGTGATGGTCACCCTGGGTCAGATCCCCGGGACCGGATAGGTGGTGGCGCTCTCCACGCCGGCGCGGTTCGTTCCCCCGGAGCCCGATGGCCGGGTCCGATGACGGGTCGCTGCCGACGCTCGGAGGTGGGTGGGAACCCGGCCCCGGCCGGAGAGGATGGTCCATGAGGAGGGCAGGCGCTTCGGTCCCCGGCGGCCACCGAACCGGGCCGCAACCCGACACCGGGGCGGCATGAGATCGAGGGGTTCGTCCTCGCCTCGAGACGGGGCGCGAGGTCGTCCTGCTCCCGGCCCGGAGGTCGTCGCCCCGCCCCCGCTCCTGTACCTCTTCCCGTTCCTGGCCGGGGTGCTCCTCGACCGCCTGGTACGGTTACAGCCCCTGCCCCGAGCCGTGCGGTTGGGCGTCGGACCGGTCCTCCTGGGCCTCGGCGCGGCGTGGTCGGTCTGGTTCATCCGCACCATGCGCGACGCTGGCACGCCCATCGATCCACGCCGCCGCCCCACCCACCTGGTGCAGGGAGGGCCGTTCCGCTTCACCCGCAACCCGGGCTACGTGGGACTGGCGGCGGTTTACACCGGTCTCGCCCTGCTGACCGGAGCGCGCTGGCCGCTCCTGCTCCTCCCGGGCGTCCTGGCGGCGGTGGACCGGGGCGTGGTCCAGGCCGAGGAGCGCTTCTTGCTGCGGGCGTTCGGCGAAGAGTACGAGCGGTACCGCCGCCGGGTCCGGCGCTGGCTCTGACGCTGGCGCCGCGCCTTGCCGCCCGGGGCGCGGACGGCTCGGCTCGTCGAACGCCGGTCACCCCCCGGACGGGAGGGTTCGGCCGGGCTTGCGGCCGTAGGCGACGGCGATCGTCCAGGTGGTCCGGTGCTCCTCGAACTCCCGTGTGGAGAGGCGGATGAGCTCCGACGCCTCTTCCGCGGAGACGATCGACCGGGAGCGCAGCACCTCGCCCATGCGCGTGCACAGGGCCCGGGCGTCGCTGGCCATGAAGGAGCCGACCCGGCCACCCCACTCCCCGATGGGCAGCTCGACTTCCCGACGCTCCACGGCCTCCAGGCCGGCCCGTCTCAGGTACCCGTCCAGCGATCCGAAGACCACGTCGGCGGTGTCCAGCCCCCGGCTCCCGGCCAGCTCGAGCAGCAGCCCGAACTGGCGCCTGCCCGCCGGCCCCAGGTACTCGGGGCTCACCCTGGGCTCGACCAGCTCGACCCAGCCCCCGGGCCGGGTCACCCGGGCCAGCTCTCCCACCACTCCCGGCCACATCGGCACCGGCACACCCGACATGAGGAAGCGCTGGTGGACGAAGTCGAAGACCCCCTCCCGGAAGGGCAGCCCCAGGAGCACGTTGCCCCGCACGTGCCGGTAGCCCGAGGGGTGCTCCGCCCTCCCCGGGA
>JAJPKS010000061.1 GCA_021323605.1 Bacillota bacterium
CCGTGGCTGCGCGATCTCTCCTCGGCGGCGAGCACGGTGGGGTGCGGAGCGCTGTTCGTGGCCGGCGTCCTCGCCCTGGCCACGCCGTCCGAGGCCGTGTCGCTCCCGGCCAGCACGCCCCTGGGCGGCTTCGAGCTGCGGCCCACCGCCCTGGGCGGGATGTTCTGGCTCCTGACCGGCCTGGTCGGCGCCGCCATCTCGGCTTACAGCTCGGGCTACGCGCCCCAGGTGGGCGGCATCCGGCGCCAGTCGGCCATGTTGGCGCTGCTCGGCCTCACCTTCGCCGCCCTGGCCGTGCTGCTGTCGGCGGGCAACGCGTTCACGTTCCTCGTCGCCTGGGAGGCGATGTCGGTGCTCACGTACGCCCTGGTGGCGCTGGAGTACGAGCATCCAGAGGCGCCGCAGGCGGCCTTCCTGATGCTGGCCCTGAGCGAATTGGGCTTGGTGGCCACGGCGGTCGCATTCGCCCTGGCCAGCGGCTTTGTGCCCGGCCGCGACTTCGCCGCGATCGCGGCCCACGGGGTGGACCCGGCGCTCCGCAACGGAGCCTTCGTGCTCTTCCTGTTCGGCTTCGGGGCCAAGGCCGGCCTGCTGCCCCTGCAGGGCTGGCTGCCGGAGGCCCACCCCGCGGCCCCATCGAACGTGTCGGCGCTGCTCTCCGCGGTGGTGGTCAAGATGGCGCTCTACGGCCTGGCTCTGTCCACGCTGGTGCTGCTGGGGCCGCCGCCGGCCTGGTGGGGGTTCCTGGCCCTTGCCCTGGGCATGGTGACCGCGTTCTACGGGGTGCTCTTCTCGCTGCTGGCGCACGACCTGAAGCGGGCGCTGGCCTTCAGCACGATCGAGAACCTGGGCTTCATGGTGGCCATGGTGGGTGCCGCGCTGCTGTTCCGAAGCCTCGGCCGGCCGACGCTGGAGGCGCTGGCCGTGGTCGCGCTCTGCCTGCACGCGCTCAACCACGCGGTGCTGAAGGGGGCACTGTTCCTGGGCGCGGGCAGCGTCCAGACGGCGACCGGCAGCCGCGACATGGACGCGCTCGGCGGACTGTGGCGGCGCATGCGCTGGACCGGGGCGGCGTTCTTCATCGGCGCCGCGGGCCTGGCCGGTGTCCCGCCCCTCAACGGCTTCCAGAGCGAGTGGCTGGGGCTTCAGGTCCTCCTGCAGAGCCATCTGCTCCAGGACCCGGCGGCGCGTATGGCCCTGGCGGCGTCGGGGGCGCTGCTGGCCCTGACCCTTGCCCTGGCCGTGACCACGTTCATCCGGATCTTCGGGGGCGTCTTCCTGGGAGCACCGCGGGGGGCGGCGGCCAAAGAGGCGGTCGAGTCGCCGCGCTCGATGACCGGCGGCATGGTCCTGCTGGGCCTGGCGGCGGTGGCCCTGGGGCTGCTGCCGCCGCTGGGCATTGGGGCCGCGGCCTCGGCGGCGGCCGAGGTCAGCCACGCCGGCGACGTCCTGGACGCGGTCCTGCCGCCGGTGTTCGTGCACCCGGACCGGTTCTCGACCCTGGTGACACTCGGCGGTACGTTCCTGCAGCACGTCATCCCGGCCAACGGCCTGGTCGTCGTCCCCGCCTCGGCCGGCTTCGCCAGCATCGCGCCGACCTACATCTTCTGCGTCCTGGCCCTCGTGATCGCGATCGTGGCCGGCCTGCTCCGTCTGGCCGGAGCGGGGCCGCACCGGCGGGTGGAGAAGCGGGTCTGGGCCGGCGCCATCCCCGCCTACCGGCCCTCCATGCAGTACACGGCCACGGGCTTCACCAACCCGCTGCGGTTCATCTTCGGCGCCGTCTACCGGTCGTCGCGTGACATCGAGGGCGACTACCAGCAGGCGCCCTTCTTCGTCCGCTCCATCACCTACGCCCACCGGTTCGTGGAGCCGGTCGAGGTTTACCTCTACGGGCCGGTGGTGAGGTGGGCCAGGGCGGTCTCCGAGGTCGCCGGTTTCCTGCAGGCCGGCAACGTCAGCCTGTACCTGCTTTACCTGTTCGCGGTCTTCCTGGTGGCGCTCTTCCTGCGCTGACCGGGCCGGCTCGAGGCGGGCCGTCGGCCGGGGCTCAGCCCACCTGCAGACCGTAGGTGACCCCGGCCAGGAGACGTGCCCGGACCATCCCGCCGACCGGCCGGCCGAGGTCGGAGCGCCCCCGCGGGCCGATCAAGGCGACGGGGCCATCCACCGGGACCGGCACCGCGAGCTGTCCGGCCCGGGCGCTGAGCAGGTCTCCGCACAGGCTCGCTCCGCAGCCTCCCCGCCGCCAGACGACGAGGGCCTCGTTCCCGGCGAAGCTCTGGGCGGTGATCGTCCCCTCGACCGTGTAGCGCCAGGCGCCGTCGGGCAGGGGAACCGCGATCCCCATCCCCTTCAGTGTTCCCAGGGCGGCCATTCGTCCCAGCAGGTGGAGGAGCCGTGCCGGCATCGGGCGACCGTTCGCCCATCGGGCCACGAAGTAGAAGGCAGGGATGCCGTAGACCGCCGAGGAGACGGTGTGGGGCACGATGTCGGCGGGGTTCGCCGCCCAGCCGTCGCCGTCGATGGGCAGGCCGGGATCGGCGGTGGCGACCACCGTCGCCCGACGGTCCCAGGACGCCTCCTGCCAGGCGTCGTACAGCCGGATGGCGTCGGTCACGTCCCCGAACTGGGGGGCAGCGGCGCTGGTCTCGATCAGGGCGTCCGGACGCACCCGGTGGGCGGCCCGGTGGACGACCTCCAGGTACCGGTAGAGCGCGGCCGCACCCCAGCCCAGCGCCGGCCGCTCCACCCGGGCCGGGATGTCGTAGGCCCAGTCCAGCTTGAGGCCGTCGGCGTCGAGGTCGCCCGGTCCGCTGCCGAGGAGACGCTCCATGAGGACCGCCGTCGCCGCCGGGAAGGTGGGGCTGGTGGGGTCGACCGCGGTCGCGGGTACGGTCCGCTCCACCTGACCACCGGGGGGTGGGAGGTCGGCCAGGTGGTCGTCCCAGAGGGGCCACCACAGCATCACCCTCAGCCCCTGGGCGTGGAGCCAGTCGATGAGCTGACGCATGCCGGCCTCGCCACCGAAGCGGACCGGGTCGGGGTCGGGGTCCCCGATCGCCTCCTGCCAGCAGGAGTCGATCACGATCGTGAACGAGGCGAGACCCAGCCGTTGCCGGGCCTCGGTCACGAACTGGCGCACCCACTGCGAGGTGTAGGCCGGACGGTTGCGCTCCGCCCCCTCGGCCATCTGCTCGCCCCAGGTGTCGACGATCGGCTGCCACCACCACGAGGGCCGTGGGCGGGGAGGGTCGAGCGCCGGCGCCGCCCCCAGGCCGACCAGCGCGTCGCGATAGGCGGCCAGTGCCTGGAGGGGATCACGGCCGAAGGTGACGACGAAGGAGGGGAAGCGCAGGCGGCCTTCCCACATCCCCCCGGCTCCGCGGTCGGGGATACCGCGGAGAAGGCTCAACGGGTAGTCCATCTCGACCGATCCGTCGGCGCCCACGGCCAGGGTGTCGGCGTCGGGAACCTGGACCAGGCCGAGGCCGAACCAGCCCGGCTCGCCCTCCAGCTCAACGTCGAGCGGCGCGGGCGCGAGCGGCGCCCAGCCGACGGTGGTGACGGCCGGGGTCGGGCCGGGCGTGTGCCCGAGCGGTGACCAGCCGGCCTGGATCGTGGAGAGGTCGATGCCGGAGCGGCCGTCGCTGAAGAAGAGAGGGGCGGTCGCGCCCCGGAAGGCGCCCAGGGAGGCCGAGAAGGTCACGGTGAAGAAGCGGGGGGCGGCGACCACGACCGCCTCCTCGACCAGGTTCCCCGCCCAGTCGATCCGGTCCACCGCCACCTCTCCTGGGCGCGGCCCCCGGCGGACGATGACCCGGCCGGGGACCGCGGCCGTACCGCGACCGGCCATCTCCAGGGGCAGGGTGGTGTAGACGGTGCCAGCCGGGCTCTCGAGGACCGCCCTCCCATCGGCCTCCAGGCGGAGGGTGTAGACCTGCTCCCGCAGGGCGACCACGGAGTCACCGCCCGGGCCCAGGACCGGCCACAGGGTCAGCCCGAGCAGGAGGACGAGGCCGAGGGCGAGGACCAGGATCGCCGCTGGCCGGAGCCACGGGCGGGGGGCGGCCACGGGTCGGCGAGGTCGGGACGTCGATTTCGGAACGTTCATCGAGGCGTGGCGGCCGGGAGCGTAACACCATCCTACCGGCCGGGCCGGACCGGGGCCTCCCCGGAGGTCCGGGGAGGCCCCGGGATGGGACGAGCCCGGGC
>JAJPKS010000466.1 GCA_021323605.1 Bacillota bacterium
AGACCCAGGGCCGGCTGCCGGACCCGGAGCAGCATCACCACCTCCTCCAGGGCGGTGTTGCCCGCCCGCTCGCCGATGCCGTTGATCGTGCACTCGACCCGGCGGGCACCGGCCATGACCCCGGCCATGGTGTTGGCGGTGGCGAGGCCGAGGTCGTCGTGGCAGTGCACCGAGAAGACGGCCCGCTCGGGGTGGCGCACGTGCTCGATCACGTAGCGGATCAGCCCCCCGAACTCCTCGGGCAGGCAGTAACCGGTGGTGTCGGGGATGTTGATGACCGTGGCCCCGGCGTCGATCATCGCCTCCACCGTCTCCACCAGGTAGTCCCGATCCGCCCGACCGGCGTCCTCGGGCGAGTACTCCACCTGATCGCAGAGTCCGCGGGCGTAGGTCACCGCCTCCACCCCCCGCTCGATCACCTGGGCTCGGGTCAGGCCGAGCTTGCGCTGGATGTGGATGTCGGAGGCGGAGAGGACGATGTGGATCTGCGGGTCCTCGGCCTCGCGGATGGCGTTCCAGACCGCGTCGATGTCGGCCCGGACGGCGCGGGCCAGGGCGGTGACGGTGCACCCGCGGACCTCGCGCGCGATCCGCCGGCAGGCCTCGAAGTCGCCCGGGGAGGAGATGGGGAAGCCGGCCTCGATGACGTCCACCCCGAGCCGTTCCAGCTGCCGGGCGAAGCGGACCTTGGCCTCCACGTCGAGGGCGAAGCCCGGCGACTGCTCACCGTCGCGAAGCGTGGTGTCGAAGACGAAGACGCGATCGCCCGCGCCTCCGGCCCCGATCCCGGCTACCTCGGCTACACCGTCCTCGCTCATGATGCGGACACCCCCGTGTGTTGCCCGGCGACCTCGGCCACGGGCGCCGGGACGTGCTTGGACATGGCGACCGGACCCGACCGCGCCAGCTCCACGATCCCGTAGGGCCGCAGCGCCTCCAGGAAGCGCTCGATCCGGTCGAACTCCCCCGACACCTCCACGATCACCCCGTCGGGTGAGGCGTCCACGACCCGGCCGCCGACGCGGTCCACCTCGGCCACCACCCGGTCGCGGCGCGGGCCGCTGACCGCGAGCTTGACCAGGGCCAGCTCACGGTTGAGCCGGGGCGCCTCGGTCAGGTCCTCGATCTCGATCACCTCGATCAGGTGGTCCAGCTGCTTCTGCACCTGGTCCACCTCGGCGTGGCCGGCGTCGACCGTGAGCGTCATGCGCGAGCGGCCGGGTCGGTCGGTCGGACCCACCGAGAGGCCCTGGATGTTGAAGCCCCGGCGTCGGATCATCCCCGCCACCCGGCTGAGGACCCCCGGGTGGTCCTCCACCACCGCGGTCAGGATGCGGAGACGGGAGACGGAGTCGGGCTGGTCAGGCGTATTCATCCGGCAGCTCCCAGAAGTCGTTCAGGCCCTTCCCGAGGGGCACGATGGGGTACACGTTGGCCTCCGGGTCGATGCGGAAGTCGATCAGCACCGGGCCCGGGGTCCGTTCGGCGAAGTCGAAGGCCTCGGCCACCTGCTCCGTCCCGTCGACCCGGATCCCGGGCAGCCCGTAGGCGTCGGCCAGCTTCACGAAGTCCGGCATGACGGCGAGGTCCACCTGCGAGCGCACGCCACCGTAGAAGTCGTCCTGGAACTGCCGGACCATGCCCAGCGAGGCGTTGTCGAGCAGGACCACCTTGACGTCGACTCGGTGCTCGACGGCGACCGACAGCTCCTGCGCGGTCATCACGAAACCGGCCTCGCCGGCCACGCACCAGACCGCCTTCTCCGGCCGGGCCAGCTTGGCCCCGATGGCGGCGGGGAAGGCGAAGCCCATGGTCCCCGCCCCGCCCGAGTTGATGAACAGCCCCGGCCGCAGGTAGTTCCACCACAGGGCCGCCCAGATCTGGTTCTGGCCCACGTCGGCCACCACGATGGCGTCGTCGCGACAGCGCCGGTACATCTCGATGAGCACGTCCTGGGGCTGCAGGTGGCCGTTGGAGGTCGTGTAGCGCAGCGGGTGCTCCTCGCGCCAGCGGTCGATCTGGAGCAGCCAGGGGTGCCGCTGTCCCGCCCTCGGCGGCTGCACCAGCGGCAGCATCTGCCGCAGGGCCGTCCTGGCGTCGGCCACCACGGCGATGTGGGGACGCCGGTTCTTGCCGATCTCGGAGGGGTCGATGTCGATGTGGATGAAGGTCCGGGCCCGGGGCGCCCACTCGTCGAGCTTGGCCGTCACCCGGTCGTCGACCCGCATGCCGACGCACATCAAGAGGTCGCACTCCTGGACCGCCCTCAGGTTCCAGCCCGTGCCCATGAAGCCGGTCATGTGCAGGGCCAGGGGATGGCGCACGGGGAAGGCGCCGATGCCCAGCAGGGTGGTGCCGGTGGGGGTCACCGTCTTCTCGGCGATCGCCAGCAGCTCCTGCTCGGCGTGGCTCAGGATCACGCCGTGGCCGGCGAGGATCACCGGCCGCTCGGCGGCGGAGAGCGCCTCCGCCGCCGCCCGCACCGCCTCCGGATCGGGATCGGGGGTGGGACGGTAGCCGGGGAGGTCCACCGCCTGCGGCCAGACCGGCTCGTGCACGGCCTGCTGGACGTCCTTGCAGATGTCCACCAGGACCGGCCCCGGCCGGCCCGTGGTGGCCACGTGGAAGGCCTCCTTGATGACGCGGGGCAGCTCCTCGACCCGCGTGACCATGTAGTTGTGCTTGGTGACCGGCATGGTGCAACCGACCACGTCGGACTCCTGGAAGGCGTCGCGACCCACCAGGGTGCTGTTGACCTGGCCGGTGATGGCCACCATCGGCACCGAGTCCATGAAGGCGGTGGCCAGACCGGTCACCAGGTTGAGCGCCCCCGGCCCGCTGGTCGCGAACACCACCCCCGGCCTGCCGCTGGCCCGGGCGTACCCGTCCGCCATGTGGGCGGCCCCCTGCTCGTGGCGGACCAGCACGTGGCGCAGGGACGGGTACGCGGGCAGGTGCTGGTAGATGGGCAGGTTGGCGCCACCCGGGTAGCCGAAGATCAGCTCGACCCCCTCGCGCCGCAACGCCTCCAGGACGATCTCTCCGCCGGTCATCTTCACCTTGGTCGTGCTCCAAAAACGAAAGCCCCC
>JAJPKS010000074.1 GCA_021323605.1 Bacillota bacterium
AAGGGCGAGGCCCTGGAGGAGCTGCGCTTCGAGGGCTACGGCCCGGCCGGGGTGGCGATCATGGTCGACGTCGTCACCGACAACCGCAACCGGACCGCGCCGGCCATCCGTCACATCTTCTCCAAGCACGGCGGCAACCTGGGTGAGGCCAACTCCGTGGCCTGGATGTTCGAACGCAAAGGGGTGATCGAGGTCGCAGCCGGGGAGCGGGATCCCGAGGAGGTCGGGCTGGCCGCGATCGAGGCCGGAGCCGAAGACGTCCAGGTCGAGGGGCGCAACGTGGAGGTGACGACCGAGCCGTCCCGTTTGGAGGCGGTTCGTCGCGCTCTCGAGGAGCAAGGGCTCACCATCGAGAGCGCCGAGGTCACGATGCAGCCCAAGCAGACGGTCTCGGTGAGCGAGGACCGAGCGCCGGCGGTGCTGCGGTTGCTGGAGGCCCTGGAAGAAGAGGACGACGTCCAGCAGGTTTATGCCAACTTCGACATCCCGGCGGACGTCCTGGAACGCATCTCGGCTTCGGTCTGAGGGACCGCCGCCCGGGTGGGCGACCGCGTGGGACGGCTGAGGTCGGGCGCGGAGCCGGCGAGGGGCGGGCCGCTGTACCTGGGCGTCGATCCGGGGCTGGCCGCCACCGGCTGGGGGCTCATCGACGACGGCACCAGGGTGGTGGCCTGTGGGACGGTCAGGACCTCTCCCGGGCCGGCCGCCCCCCGTTTGCTGCGGATCGTCGACGAGCTGCGCTCGGTCGTGGCCGCGTACCCGGTGGGGGAGGCGGCCCTGGAGGAGCTCTTCGTGGGCCGCAACGCCACCAGCGTGATCGGCGTCGCCCAGGCCCGGGGTGCCATCCTGGCGGCGCTGGCCTCGGCCGGGGTCGACGTCCACGAGTACAAGCCGGCTCAGGTGAAGGCCGTGCTGACCGGCTACGGGATGGCGACCAAGGCCCAGATGGCGCGCATGCTGTCGCTGCAGGCGCCGGTCCCACGGCGGCTGGACGACCACGCCGCCGACGCGGTGGCGATCGCCATCTGTCACGCCCGCAGCCGCCGGCTGCACCGGCTCGTGGCCACGTGATCGGCTACCTGCGAGGTCGGGTGGTCCGTGCCGCCGAGGACCAGATGGTGATCGAGGCGGGCGGGGTCGGCTACCTGGTGAACGTCCCGGTCACGGTCCGGGAGCGAGTGCGGGTCGATCACGAGGTGGAGCTGCACGTCCACACCCACGTGCGCGAGGATCAGATCGCCCTGTACGGCTTCGCCAGCCTGGAGGAGCTGGAGCTGTTCGAGCTCCTGATCCAGGTGGACGGGGTCGGCCCCCGTGTGGGGCTGGCCATCCTGAGCGCGGCCAGCGTGGAGGTGCTGAAGCGGGCCATCCTGGCCGAGGAGGTGGCGCCGATCCGGAGGGCGCCGGGGGTGGGGCCGCGCACGGCCCAGAAGGTGATCATCGACCTGAAGCCGCGGCTCGAGGCGGAGGCCGGTCCCGCCATCGGCCGTCCCGAGGGTGCGACCGACGGTGAGATCCCGCGCCAGGTGGAGACAGCGCTGCGCGGACTGGGCTTCTCCGCCCTCGAGGCCCGTCAGGGGGTGGCGGCCGTGGACTGGGCGGCACGGCCCACCGCTGAGGCGGCGCTGGCGGCGGCGTTGAAGGCGCTGGGGCGGTAGGCGGATGGGGGAGCGACGTCTCCTGGACCCCGGGCTGGGGCCGGAGGACGAGCAGTACGACCGCACCCTGCGGCCGCGGACCCTGGACGAGTACGTGGGCCAGCAGCAGGTGCGGGAGAACCTGGGCATTCTCCTGGAGGCGGCCCGGCGCCGGGGCGAGCCGGTCGAGCACGTGCTCCTCTGCGGTCCGCCCGGCCTGGGCAAGACCACCCTGGCCAACATCATCGCCGCCGAGCTGGGGGTCTCCATCAAGACCACCAGCGGTCCCGCCATCGACCATGCCGGGGCGCTGGCCTCGATCCTGACCAACCTGAGTGATCGTGACGTGCTCTTCATCGACGAGATCCACCGCCTCAACCGGGTGGTCGAGGAGGCGCTCTACCCGGCCATGGAGGACTTCGTCTTCGACATCGTCCTGGGCAAGGGGGCGGGGGCGACGTCGGCCCGGCTCCCGCTGGCGCACTTCACCTGCGTCGGGGCCACCACCCGTCAGGGCCTGCTCAGCGCGCCCATGCGCGACCGCTTCGGCGCCGTCTATCGTCTCGACTTCTACACCCAGGCCGAGTTGGAGCTGATCGTGGCCCGGTCGGCCCGCATCCTCGGCTTCGAGGTCGAGGCGGCGGCCGGTCGCGAGCTGGCGCGGCGCTCGCGGGGCACTCCCCGGGTGGCCAACCGGCTGCTGCGGCGGGTGCGCGACTACGCCCAGGTACGCGCCGACGGCCGCGGCAGCCTGGAGGTGACCAGGGCTGCGCTGGCCATGCTCGAGGTCGACGAGCTGGGCCTGGAGCCGCTCGACCGCCGGATCCTGAGCGCGATGATCGAGAAGTTCGCAGGCGGTCCGGTCGGTCTGGAGACGCTCGCCACCGCGGTGGCCGAGGATCCGGAGACGATCGAGGACGTGCACGAGCCGTACCTGATCCAGGCCGGGCTCATCGCCCGCACCGCGCGGGGCCGTGTGGCCACCGACCTGGCCTATCGGCACCTGGGCATCGATCCGCCGCCCGCGGTCGCCGTCCAGCCGTCCCTGCTCTAGCCATCCGTCCCGGGGCGAGATGACGGTCGCCCAGCCCGCGGCCGACCTCGATAAACTCTCTTCGCCTTGCAACTGGTACTCGGATGGCCGGTTCGGATCCTGGTGATCGCCCTGCTCGTCCTCTCCGTCTTCGTCGACGGAGCGGGGTACTGGTACCGGATCGCCAACCACTACCCGCTGACCGGGCCCGCCCCTCACCTGCCGCCGAACTTCAACGGCTGGCAGCTCTACCTCCACAAGGGCCTGGACCTGTCCGGCGGCACCGACATGCAGCTCGAGCTCAGCAACTTCCCGCCCGGCCGGGATCGGGCCACGGTCCAGCAGGAGGCCATCGACGTCATCCAGAAGCGCATCAACGCGCTGGGCGTGAGCGAGCCGATCGTGACCGCCACCGGCTCCAACCACGACCGCATCGAGGTGCAGCTGGCGAACGTGAACGCGGCCCAGGCCCAGAAGGTGATCGGCACCACGGCCCAGCTGGTGACGACCACCTGGGTCTCCGACTCGTCGATCACGAACGGCCCCTACCCCGGCTACCGGCCCAAGATCACGAACCTTCGCAGCTCGATGCTGACCGGGGCCAGCGCCTCGCTCGACCCCAACGGGGGCAACGACTGGGTGGTCAACTTCACCTACAACTCCCAGGGTGCCTCGATCTTCAGCCAGCTGAGCACCAACGCCTACAACGCCTGCCCGGACACCGACTGCCCACAGCGGCACATCGCGCAGTGGCTGGACCTGACTCAGTCCGACGTGGACAACTGGAACCAGCTGGCCGACAAGCTCTACCAACCCTTCGACAAGGGCGGCAAGCTGCTCAGCGACCCTCAGATCCTGCAGCCGATCACGGGCGGCCAGGGCTTCATCCAGGGCAACTTCACCCAGCAGGAGGCGCAGAACCTGGCCACCCTGCTGAACTCGGGTTCGTTGCCGGTGTCGATCAAGGTCATCTCCTCGACCGATGTCGGTGCCAGCCTGGGGGCCGAGTCCGTCAAGCAGAGCCTGTCGGCCGGGCTGCTGGGCCTGATCATCGTCATCATCTTCATGGTCGCCCTCTACCGCCTGCCGGGGTTGCTGGCCAGCCTGGCCCTGCTCTTCTACGCCGGGACCCTGATCTGCCTCTTCAAGGTGATCCCGGTCACGCTCACCCTGCCCGGCCTGGCCGGCTTCGTGCTCAGCGTGGGCATGGCCGTGGACGCCAACGTCCTCATCTTCGAGCGTTTCAAAGAGGAGCTCCGGGCGGGTCGTACGATCGGCGCCGCGGTGGAGGCGGGGGTGAGGCGAGCCTGGCCTGCCATCCGCGACTCGAACACCTCGACCCTGATCACGAGCGTGATCCTCTACTTCGCCGGCGCCCAGGAGGTGAAGGGCTTCGCCCTGACCCTGGCCCTCGGGGTGCTGGTCAGCCTGATCTCCTCGATCATCGTCACCCACAACCTGCTCGCCATCGTGCTCAACTTCGGCTGGGCGCGCAGCGACGGCGCGCTGGGGGTGGTGCGCGGGTCGGCCCGCCTGGAGGCGCAGCATGGCCGAGCTTAGCCATCCGGCCGACCGGGCGCAGGTCGGGGGATCGGCCGGGGAGCAGGAGGCGGTCGGCCAGCAGCAGGTCGCGGAGCGCCGGGTCCGGCGGCTGGACATCGTCGGTCACCGCAACGTCTTCTTCGCCATCTCCCTGATCGTGATCATCCCCGGCATCCTCTCGATGTTGACCCGGGGGTTCCTGCTCGGGATCGACTTCGCCGGGGGCAGCGAGTTCCAGCTCCGATTCCAGGGCCAGACGCCCAGTCTGCAGGCCGTGGAGGCCGCCGCCGATGCCCAGTACCCCCACGCCACGGTTCAGGAGACGGCGCAGGGGACGTTCATCATCCGTACGCCTCCGCTCGATCCGTCGCACGAGGCGGCCTTCGAGGACGCCCTCGGGCGGCAGGTGGGAACACCCATCGACCGGACCGCGAGCTCGGTCACCCAGGTGGGTCCCACCATCGCCCGGGAGATCGTGCAGGGAGCGGTCGTGGCCCTGGTGGTGGCCTCGATCTGCATCCTGTTCTACCTGGCCTTCCGATTCCGGAAGGTCCAGGGCGGCTGGCGGGCCGGGTTCCAGTTCGGGGGAAGCGCCCTGCTGGCCCTGCTCCACGACGTCTTCCTGCTCACCGGCGTCTTTTCCATCCTGGGCCGGGTCTTCGGCCTGCGCATCGGCGAGATCGACAGCCTCTTCCTCACCGCGGTGCTGACCGTGGTCGGTTTCTCGGTCCACGACACGATCGTGGTCTTCGACCGCATCCGCGAGAACATGATCACGGCCCATCGCCTGACCTTCGAGCAGGTCGTGAACCTGAGCATCATGCAGACCGCGGCCCGGTCGCTCATCACCAGCTTCACCGTGGTGATCGTGTTGCTCGCGCTGCTGGTCTTCGGCGGCGATACCATCAAGGGGTTCGCGCTGGCGTTGCTGATCGGCATCGTGTCCGGCACCTACAGCTCGATCTTCAACGCCTCCCCGTTGCTGGTCGTGTGGCGGAGGCTGCAGCCGGTCAGGTAGGTCGATAGGGTTCTTGCGGGGAGCATCGCCATGCCGACCTGGCCTCTCGAAGAGATTCAGCACCTGCTCGAACCGACCCTGGCCCACATGGGCTACTCGATCCACGCCCTCGAACAGGCGGGCAGCGGGGGCCGCACGCTCCGCATCACCATCGACAAGCCGGCGGGATTCATCTCCCTCGACGACTGCCAGCGGGTGAGCGAGGTCGTCGGGCCCCTGCTGGACCAGGCGGATCTCATCCCCGGGCCGTATACGCTCGAGGTCTCGTCGCCGGGGGCGGAACGTCAGCTCCGCGACGCCTCCGACTACGAACGCTTCCTGGGGCGCCGGGTCAACGTCCGTTACCGCTCGGGGAGCACCGAGATCGCTCTGGAGGGGGTCCTGACCGGGGTCGACGACGCCGGCATCACGGTCATGGGCCGGAGCAAGGAACCGGTTCGTCTGGGCTGGGCGGAGATCATCGCCGGACGCCTGGTCGCGAGCCTGTCGCCATGAGCGAGCCGGAATCCCCGCTGGCCGCGCTGGAGCAGCTGAGCGCCGAGGTGGGCGTCTCCATGGACGACCTGCGGCGCACGGTCGAGCAAGCCCTGGCGGTGGCCTACAAGCGGGCCTTCGAACCGCCGGGGGACGTGAGCGTGCGGCTGGTCCCCGAGACGGGTGAGATCGAGGTCCTGCTCCGGCGCCGCGAGGCCGACGGGAGCGTGACCGAGCACCAGCTGCCCGTGGACGACTTCAAGCGCCTGGCCGCCCAGACCGCCCGCTCGGCGGTGATGCGCCACCTGCGCGACCTGGAGCGGGAACGGGCGTTGAGCGAGCTGGCCCGCCGCCAGGGCGAGCTGGCGAGCGGCGTGGTGGACCGGATCGACGAGGGGGGGACGGTCTACGTCGACCTGGGCAAGGTCGAGGGCTGGATGCCTCCCGAGGAGCAGATCCCGGGCGAGCGCCTGCGTCCCGGCCGGCCGGTGACGGTGGCCGTGCTGGAGCCCCAGGGCCGCCGCGGCCAGGTGCGGGTGTCCAGGTCCAGCCGGATCTTCGTGCTCCGGCTGCTCGACGCCGAGGTGCCCGAGATCGCGAACGGGATCGTTCAGGTGCGCGGGATCGCGCGCGAGCCGGGACTGCGCACCAAGGTCGCGGTGACCAGTCGGGAGCCGAGTGTCGACCCGGTGGGCGCGTGCGTGGGGCCACGGGGTGTACGCCATCGCTCCCTGCTGGCCGAGCTGGGAGGTGAACACGTCGACATCGTCTCCTGGGATCCCGATCCGGGTCGGTTCGTGGCCCACGCCCTCGGGCCGGCATCGGTCGTGGACGTGACCATCGACCACGAGAGCCGGACCGCCCACGTGCGGGTGCCGCGCGATCAGCTCTCCCTCGCCATCGGCCGCGACGGGCAGAACGCTCGGTTGGCGGCCAAGCTCACCGGCTGGCGGGTGGACATCAAGGCGGTCGAGGAGAATGGCGAGGGCCCGGCATGAGCCGGTCCGCACCTGCGTCGGCTGTCGCGGGCAGGCCCCCAGGCGGGCGCTGGTGCGGCTGGTACGGGGTCCCGACGGCCTGGTCGGGCTGGACCCGACCGGCCGGGCGCCGGGCCGGGGCGCCTACCTGCATCCGGACCTAGCCTGTGTCGAGTCGGCGCGCCGGCGGCGGGCGCTGGAGCGCTCCCTGAGGGCACATCCGAGCGAGGCCGTCTGGGAGCGCCTGCGGGCCATCCTCTCCGGACCCGCCGGCGCCGGGCAGGCACCGGTGTGGTCGCACGATCGCCCCGGGTAGCGACGGGTGGTGGCGCGGGTCCCGGGCTCCCCGGGTGCCGCCGACGCCCTTCTCCCGTGGGATCGGACGGTGGTCGGGCCATGCTCGGGACGGATTCGGATATCTTTGGGAGCGCGGTCAAGGCGCGATCGGCCGGGTGGCGGATGGGATCCCTCCTCTCGTAGCCTGGGGGGAAACGGCCGGAGGGGTGGAGGGTTGCGAGGTTCGAGCCTCCTCGCGGGTTTGGTTTTCGGCTCGAGGGGTCATACTTAGTAATTCGGGTCATGAAAGCGCACGAGCTGGCACGCGAGCTCAACATCAGCCCTCGAGAG
>JAJPKS010000486.1 GCA_021323605.1 Bacillota bacterium
AGGCGCTCCATCGAGAGCCCTTTGAAGAAGTTGTAGACGTACTCGTTGTAGGCGCCCTGGCGGCGCGCCTGGAAGCGGCAGGACAGGAAGATCGTGTTGACCCAGTCCTCCTCGTGCTCCAGGATGCAGGCCTCGACCAGGGCGCGGTCGAGCCGGTAGTAGTAGTCGGGCTCCTCGCCGTCCCAGCGCTCCACGCGGCGCCGGTGGAAGTCGATCGCCACTCCCTCGTCGCCCAGGTCGAGGACCACCACCCCGTTGATGCCGGCGCAGGTCACGTCGGCCTTCTCCAGCAGTGGCTCGAACCACTCCCGCAGCGCGCCGACGACGTCGACGCGGCCGCGCGGCCAGGCGGCCTTGCAGGCCTCGATCAGCGGCCGCTTCCGCTCCCGGTAGCCGGACAGGTAGCCGCGCTTGTCGGCGAAGATGGCCTCCACCTCGTCCTCGGGCAGCGGGTGCCGGACCGTACAGCCCGAGCGGTCGATCACCATCTCGCTGCCCGGGATCATCAGCCGGCCGTTGTCGAGCCCGGCCTGGCGCAGGTACTCGAGGAACACGGTCTGATCGGGGAAGGTGTTGGCCGGGTCGCGGTCGAAGTCGTTCAGGTCGAACAGCTCGTCGTCGAGGAAGCAGGGCGGGCCGGCCGAGGGCACCACCCAGGTGGCCCCCAGGTGCTGGACGTAGCGCAGGGCGCGTGTCATCTGGTTCTCGCGCTTCTTGCGGCCCAGCGCCTCCAGCATCCGGGCCGGGTACTGGTAGACGAAGGGGAACCAGATGGCGCCCGAGAACTGCAGGAAGTGGACGTCGAAGGGACCCAGCCCGGCCAGGCGGTCGAGGTCGATGGGACGGGAGTCGTTCTGGTCCAGGACCCGGACCTCGCCGTCCTCGACGATCAGGCTCGAGTCCCCCAGGGGCCCGTCGGTGGGCGCCACCAGGCTGTGGATGGTCACCCGGAGCCCGTCCAGCTCCACCGGCTCCCAGTTGCGCGTCCGCACGAAGCGGGTGAAGCCCAGCTCGCGCAGGGCCGATTCGAGCAGGCCGAGCGGGTAGTCGGGCAGCAGGACGATCGCCTCCCGGGAGACCTCGTCACGCAGGAAGGCGACGTCGAAGTGATCCTGGTGCAGGTGGGACACGAAGAGGTAGGTCGGCCGCCGGAAGCGCTCCCGGTCCAGGCCGTCGTTGGCCGGGAAGGGGAACCAGGAGGCGAAGTAGGCAGGGTTGAACCAGGGATCGCACAGGATGCTCCCGTGCCTGGTCTCGATGAAGAGGCCGGCGTGGCCGAGGAAGGTGATCTTCACGCGCTGCTCCCGATCCGTGACGAGGTGTGGCGGCAGCCCCGCCGGGTGCCGTCGGGCGATGCCCGGGCGCTCTTCTACAGCATGCCAGAGCGGATGCGGCGGCCGGGCCACGGGGCGTGGGCTCAGCCCCGGGGACGGGGAACGAGGCGCACCGGCAGCTCCCGCAACCCGTTGATGAAGTTGGAGCGCAGCCGCCGGGCGGGACCCACCTGCTCCATCTCGGCGACCTGCCGGAGCAACTCCTCCAGCACCAGGCGGATCTCCAGCCGAGCCAGGGGCGCGCCCAGGCAGAAGTGCGGCCCCCCGCCCCCGAAGGCCAGGTGGTCGTTGGGCCACCGGGTCACGTCGAAGGCGTCCGGCCGGTCGAAGACGGTCTCGTCCCGGTTGGCGGAGACGTAGTACACGGCGACGCGGTCGCCCTCCGCGATCCGGCGCCCTCCCAGCTCGACCTCACGGGTGGCGGTGCGCTGGAAGTGCATGACCGGCGTCACCCAGCGCAGGATCTCCTCCACCGCCCGGGGCACCAGGGACGGCTCCGCCTGGAGCCGGCGCCATTGCTCCGGGTGCTCGAGCAACGCGAGCATGCCGCCCGCGATGGCGTTGCGCGTGGTCTCGTTGCCGGCCACGACCAGGAGCAGGAAGAAGAGGTCGAACTCGAGCTCGGTGAGGCGCTCCCCGTCGATCTCGGCCTGCATGAGCACGCTGACCAGGTCGTCCCGGGGGTGCTCGCGGCGCCGCCGGCCCAGCTCGCTGGCGTAGGCGAACATGGCCGCCGAGGCTCGCCCGGGCTCCCGGCCGGGGCCGCGCCCCTCCGGATCGCCCCCCGACAGCATCCGGTCGCTCCACTCGTAGATCTGCCGCCGGTCTTGCTCGGGGATGCCCAGCAGCTCGGCGATGACCTGGAGTGGGAGCGGGACCGCGATCCGGGCCACGACGTCGCACTCGCCCCGTTCCAGGGCCTCACCCACCAGGGTCGCGCAGAGCCGGCGGACGGGACCGGTCAGGCGTTCGATCATCCGGGGGGTGAAGCCGCGGTTCACCAGCGACCGGAGTCGGCCGTGCCGCGGCGGATCCATGTTGAGCAGCATCAGCCGCAGTTCGCGCTTGCCCTCCTCGGGGGGCTCGTTCAGGAGCGCGGTGCGGCGCTCGGAGGAGAAGGTCGCCCAGTCCCTGGAGACGCGGACCACGTCCCGGTGTCGGGTGACCGCCCAGAAGGCGGAACCGTCGGGCAGCGGGTGGCGGTGGACCGGAGCCTCGCGGCGAAGCCGGGCGAACAGCTCGTGAGGCACGCCGGATCGGTAGAGGTCGGGGTCGAGGAGGTCGACCTCGGCCAACCCTGCCTCAGCCTCCGGATGGCGCATCGATCGCCCCCGGCCCGCCCCGGCGGCCATGTCGTCGTCCCACGTGCCTCCACCTTACCGGCCGACCGGGCCCCTGGCCTCTCGGCCACCGGCTGCCCGTTCCCCCGGGCACCCCGCCTGAGTCGGGGCCGCCCGGAAGCCGAGCCTCAATCCTGGAGCAGGCGGCCGGGCATCACCGCCACCGCCGACCCGTCGGCCAGGAAGGCCGAGCTGGGAGGCCGGCTCAGGGCCGCGGCGAAGCCCGGACCGTACAGCCGCTCGGCGTCGCAGTCCACGCTCGCCCGGGCGCGGCACACCCGCCAGCGGGGGTGTTCGACGCGGTACTCGATCGTCCCCCGCCGGGTGGTCGAGTAGCCCCAGTAGTGCTCGGTGATGAACTCCTCCTCCGATCCCGAAGGGGGTGGGGCCGTCTCGCCCTCGGCCTCCAGCCGCAGCCCCTGCCAGCGGCCGCCCCGCCGCCACTCGTAGGTCGCGCTGCGCTCGTCGACCCGGTAGCGCATGGGTAGGGCCGAGTAGCGCTCGCCGTACCGCCAGCGGGCGACCAGCGCCACCGTCGGCAGCCGGACCAGCTCACGGACGAAGACGACCGCTCGTCGGGTCTCCGCACCCACCCGACGCCGGACGTAGAAGCGCAGGTTGACCTCCTCGAATCGCTCGTGGAAGGGCACCCGGTGTCCGCGCAGACGGACGTCGAGGAAGAGCAGGCCGACGAGGCTGACGTAGCAGCGGCCGTCGAAGCGGTCGAGTTCGGTGCCGCGGGGGACGAGGGGCTCGACCAGGCCGGGATCGACCTCGTAGTTGACCATGGCCAGGTGTCGCCACTGGGCGGAAAGGAAGGGGCGTTCCTCCATGAGGGCCATTCTGTGGTGCGCGGCACCGCACGGCGAACACCCTCGAGCCGAGCTCGGGGAAGCGTCGGCGACATCGCACCGGTTGCTTCGATCGTGATCGACTTCAGCCCGGTTCGCACACACGAGAAGACGCTGCAGCAGCTCGCCGACGAGCTCGGCCTGGGCAAGGACGACCTGGCCCGGCTCGCCGCCGAGATGTGCGACACGATGCTCGAGCTGGTCGCCGAGGCCGAGGACCCCGACGTCACCTTCGTGCCCGAGGACCCGGAGGCCCACGACCGCTTCGCCGCCACCAGCGAGGAGGTGAACCTGCCCTGGACCCTGGGCCACGTGATCGTGCACGCCACGGCCTCGGCCGAGGAGTCGGCGGCGCTCGCCCTCACCCTGGCCCGCGGCGTCCCCGTGCGCGAGCGGTCGCGCTACGAGGTCCCCTGGCAGGAGGTGACCACGGCCGAGGCGATGCGGCACCGCCTCCGCGAGAGCCGCCGGATGCAGCTGGCGATGCTCGACGCCTGGCCCGATCGTCCCCACCTGGAGGTCACCTACCGCTACCGCGAGGGAGCGCCGCCGGTGAACGCCGTCGGCCGCTTCCTGATGGGCCTCGCCCACAGCGACTCCCACCTCGAACAGATCCGCAACGTCCTCGCCCAGGCCAGGGCGGCGCGAGGCGCCGCCCGGAGCGGCTGAGCGCCCGCGGTTCGCTCGCGGCGTCGGCGCCCGGGAGCGGCAAGGCCCCCGGGTGCCGACTTGCCGTCGGCCGGGGACCTGCCCATGATGGAGGCGTGGCCGAGGGACGATCCGACGCGACCGAAGAGGCGCGGGAGCCGCCCATCGGGGACGATCCCTGGGACGCGATCCTGGAGCAGAGCTTCCCCGCCAGCGACCCCCCGCCCTGGGCGGGGTCGGTCGGCGGCCCCGGCGACTGAGCGCCTGAGGCGGACCTCTTCGGGCCCATGGCCTGGTTTGGTGCCGGCCCGGACCGGGTAGGGACCAGGGTGAATGGCAACCCGAGTGCGTGATTACTACGAGGTCCTGGGGGTCCCGCGGACGGCGGACGAGGGGCAGATCAAGGCCGCCTTCCGCCGGCTGGCCATGCAGTACCACCCGGACCGCAACCCGGGCGACCCCTCCGCGGCGGAGCGCTTCAAGGAGGTCAACGAGGCCTACGCGGTCCTCTCCGACCCGGAGAAACGACGCCGGTACGACCGCTTCGGGCCCGACTGGGAGCGGTTCCAGGGGAGGGAGGGGGCCGGCGGTCCCTCCGGCGGTGTCCACGTCGAGTACCACCAGGTCTCGCCCGAGGACCTCGAGGACCTGTTCGGTGGCGAGGGGCCCTTCGGCGGCTTCTTCCACGACTTCTTCGGCTCCGGCTTCGGGCGGCCCGACGCCGGCCCTGGGGGATCGGACGTGGAGGCGGAGACCTGGATCTCGCTGGAGGAGGCCTTCACCGGCGTGACCAGGAGGGTGGAGACGAGAGGCCCCGGGGCCGGCCGCCGGGTCGAGGTCCAGATCCCGGCCGGCGTGCGGGACGGCACCCGGATCCGCGTGCCGGGCCAGGGCGAGCGGGGCCGGGGCCGGACCGGGGATCTCTACCTGCGCGTCCACATCCGTCCCCACCCCGTCTTCCGGCGCGAGGGCGACGACCTCCACGCCCGGGTCCCGGTGCCGCTGGACGTGGCCATCCTGGGCGGCGAGGTCCTGGTGCCGACCCTCACCGGCAAGCAGGTGGCGCTTCGCGTCCCGGCCGGAAGCCAGAACGGCAGTCGGCTGCGCCTGCGCGGCCTGGGCATGCCGTCGCTGCGCGGGGGGAAGCGCGGCGATCTCTACGCCGAGCTGGATCTGCGGCTGCCCGAGCCCATGCCCCCCGAGGCCAGGGAGCTGGCCGAGCGCTTGCGCGCGGCCCGCTCGGCGCGCTCCTCGGCCTGAGCCGGCGCCGCCGCGACCGCGGCCGCGGCCGGCGCCTCCCGCAGCACCACCTCCAGGACCTGGTCGGCCGTGTCCACGAAGCGCCATTCCAGCGCCCGCCGCACCTCCTCCGGGACCTCGACCAGGTTGCGCTCGTTCCGCCGGGGCAGGACCACGCCGCGGAGGCCGGCCCGGTGGGCGGCCAGCGTCTTCTCCTTGATCCCGCCCACGGGCAGCACCAGGCCGCGGAGCGTGATCTCCCCCGTCATGGCCCAACGCCGGTCGACGGCCCGACCGGTCGCGGCCGAGACCAGCGCGGTGGCCAGGGCCACGCCTGCCGACGGTCCGTCCTTGGGGATGGCGCCCTCGGGCACGTGGATGTGGATGTCGTGCCGCCGGAAGAAGTCGGGGTCGAGCCCGAGCACGGCCGAGCGGCTGCGCGCGTAGGTGATGGCGGCCCGGGCCGACTCCTGCATGACCTCGCCCAGAGAACCGGTCAGGGTGAGCTTGCCGTCACCGGGCACGACGCTCGCCTCGACGGTCAGGATGTCTCCCCCCACGCCGGTCCAGGCCAGGCCGGTCGCGGCGCCGACCGAGGTCTCCTCCTCCAGCCGTGACTCGTCCACCCGCCGCGGTCCCAGCGCCTCGGCCAGGACCTGCTCGTCCACCACCAGAGGGGTCTCGTCCCCCGTCGCCCGGCGGCGCGCCGCCCGGCGGCAGATCGCGGCCAGGGCACGCTCCAGCTGGCGGACGCCCGCCTCCCGGGTCCAGCCCCGCACGGTCTCGAGCAGGGTCTCGTCGTCGATCCGGAGGGCCTCCCCGGGCAGGCCGTGCTCCTCCATCTGGCGGGGGAGGAGGTGGCGCCGCGCGATCTCCAGCTTCTCCTGGTCGGTGTAGCCGGGGATCTCGATGACCTCCATGCGATCCAGCAGCGCCTCGGGGATGGAGAGGGTGACGTTGGCGGTGCAGATGAAGAAGACCCGGGACAGGTCGTAGGGCAGATCGAGGTAGTGGTCGACGAAGGCGTGGTTCTGAGCCGGGTCCAGCACCTCGAGCAGGGCCGCCGCGGGATCGCCCTGGAAGCCGGCACCGAGCTTGTCCACCTCGTCCAGCATGAACACCGGGTTGCGGGCGCCGGCCCGGCGCACGCCCTGGACGATCCGGCCGGGCAGCGCCCCCACGTAGGTCCGGCGGTGCCCCCGGATCTCCGCCTCGTCCCTGACCCCCCCTAGCGAGGTGCGCACGAAGGGACGGTCCAGGGCCCGGGCGATGGACTGGCCGAGCGACGTCTTGCCCACCCCGGGCGGTCCCACCAGGCACAGGATCGGCCCCCGGGCGCCGCCGCGAAGCTTGGCCACGGCGAGGTAGTCGAGGATGCGGTCCTTGACCTTCTCGAGCCCGAAGTGGTCGGCGTCCAGGACCTGGCGCGCCCGCTCCAGGTCGATGGCGTCGGGGGGCGGATCGGCCCAGGGCAGGGCGAGGATCCAGTCCAGCCGGGTGCGGATCACCGCCCACTCCGGCGAGGCCGGGTTGATGGTCTCGAGCCGGCCCAACTCCCGTTCGGCCTCGGCCCGCACCTCGGCCGGGAGCCCTTTTGCTTCCACCTGCCGTCGCAACTCCGAGACCTGGCTCTCGGAGGGATCCAGCTCCCCCAGCTCGCGCCGGATCGCCCGCAGCTGCTCGCGCAGGATGTACGCCCGCTGCTCGCGGCCGGCCCGCTCGCCCACCTCCCGCTGGATGCGCTGGGAGACCTCGAGGTAGCCCCGCCGCTGCTCGGCCAGCTGCAGGGCGAGCTCCAGCCGGGGGATGGGATCGATGGTGTCGAGCACCCGCTGGCGGTCCTCCGCCTGCAGGTCGAGCATGCCGGCGGCGATGTCGGCCAGCTGGCCGGCGTCCTCGGCGTTGGCGGCGACCACCAGGGCCTGCTCGGGCACGGCCGAGAGCGCCGCCACCGCCCGCAGGCTGTTGAGCACCGCCTCCCGCAGCGGATTGCCGACGATGGGCACCTGGGGCGGCTGTATCGTCTCCACCAGCACCCGGAGATGGGGCTCGGTCCCGGTCACGGCCAGGCGGCGCACGCGCGCGATCCCCTGCAGGACCACCTGCATCTGCCCCTCGGGCAGGCGGATCAGGCGGACGATCCCGCAGGAGACGCCGATCGGAGGCGCCGAATCGATGCCCTCACCCCGCTCCCAGAAGACCGCCAGCGGCTCCTGACGGGCGGCGGCGGTCTCCAGGGCCGCGATGCCCGGCGCCTCGGGGACCCGCAGCGGCACCATCAGGCCCGGGAAGGCGACCACCGTGGGCTGGAGCAGCGCCGGCAGGGTGGAACGTCCCGGCGCCTCGGGGACCACGATCCGCTCCATTCCCTCAGCCCCCCGTTCCACGACCCGGCCCGGAGACCACGGTCATGCCCGGCCCCCCGCCGGATCGCGAATCACACCCGGCCCGGAGGGCTCCGGCGGGTGCGGGACCGCTCCGGGTCCGGATGAGCGCCGGCTTTCCACCCCCATCCCTACCCTCGCTCGACCGCGATCCGCACCTCCACGCCCGGGGACCGCCGCTTGCCGATCACGACCAGGAGCTGGCCGTCGCGGAGATCGGTGCGCAGACGCGACAGGTCGGCGCTGGCCGGGAGCCTGACCCGGCGCTCGAAGCTCCCTCTCGGACGCTCGACCAGGTGCGCGATCGCCTCCGGTGGCACCCGGGCGCGACGGACGCCGGCCACGGCCAGCGTCCGACCCTGGAGGACGACCTCCACGTCCTCGGGGCCCACGCCGGGGAGGTCGAAGGCGAGGAGGAACTCATCGTCCGACTCGAAGATGTCGAGGTCCGGACGCCAGCCCGCCTCCGCCGACCCCGGCTCCTCCTCGAAGCTTCCCGCCTGGAGCGGGGGGCGCCACCAGATGACCATCTCTTCGTCCTCGTCGCAGCCGGTGTGCCGACCTTCCCCATGATAGGGGGCGGCCCGGGGCCGACTCCCCCGCGTACCGGAGCGGAGGGGGACGGGAGAGGAACGCGGTAGACTCGACTCGGACGCACTTCCCGTCCGAGGAGGTATTGCGCATGGCTGAGGTGAGTCGCCCCTGGGGCGGGCCGCCGGCGGAACGGGCCGCGGCCGCGGCGGAGGGTCCCGCCGCCCGTACCGAGGTCGGGGACGCCACGCCGCTCGGGCTGGTGGCGTTCGGGATCTCCATCTTTACCATCGGGACCATCCTGGCCGGCTGGTGGCCGACGCGGGCCTCCGGACTGGCGGTGACGGTGCCGCTCCTGATCTTCTTCGGCGGCGTCGCCCAGTTCATCGCCGCCATGTGGTGCTACGCCCGGGGCCAGACGCTCCCCGCCACGTTCTTCGGCGTGTTCGGGAGCCTCTTCGCCATCTCCGGCCTCTACGAGCTGATGGCGGCCAACAACGCCCTCGCCATCGTCCTGGCCGTGACCGGCCAGCGGCTCGGCCTGGGGACGCTGCCGGTGCTGGGCCCGCTGGGGGTGATGTTCGGCTGCTTCGGGTTCGTGGCCCTCTTCGTCGCGGCGTCGTCGGCCTCCCGACACGCCGGCGTGGGGCTGACCTCGCTGGCCCTGGCGGTGGCGCTCTTCTTCCTGGCCTGGGCCTCGTTCGCCCAGGGCAACCAGGTCCTGTCCGCCATCGCCGGCTGGGCGGCGGTGGTGTCCGGCTTCCTGGCCCTGGTCACCGCCGCCATGCTCAGCATCGGCGGCCCGGCGACGCAGATGGCGACCGTGGGCCCGATGCGGGGCAACCGCTGAGTCACCTTCGGGGTCCGCCCGGGCGGGCCCCGAAGACCACGACCGGACGAGCCGGCAGGGAAGGACGTGAAGCTCGGCCGCCGGGACGGTCCCAGCGGTGACATGATCCTTCCCACGAAGGAATCGCCATGCTGAGCTTCACCGTCGCCCCCTGGCAGCTCGTCCTGCGATCGGCGCTCATCTATCTGGGGCTGCTGCTGGCCCTGCGGCTCTTCGGCAAACGCGAGGTGGGCCAGTTCACGCTCTACGACCTGGTGCTGATCCTGCTGGTCTCGAACGCCGTCCAGCCGGCCATGACCGGCCCCGACACCTCGCTGGCCGGCGGGTTCCTGATCATCGCCACCCTGGTCGTCCTCAACCGGGGCGTGGCCATGCTGGACCGCTTCGGGATCTTCCACCGGCTGCTCGTCCCCGCCCCCACGGTCATCATCCAGGACGGGCACTACCTGCTGGCGCAGCTGCGCCGGGAGGGGGTCACCGAGGACGAATGCGACGTCGCCATCCGCGAGCACGGGCTGTCGGACGTGCGCGAGGTGCGCCTGGGCGTCCTGGAGCCGGATGGCAGCATCAGCATCGTGGCCGGCAAGGGCACTCCGCTGGAGCGCACCCGGCGACGCCTCCGCCGCCAGCGAGCGCGCTGAGCGTGCACGTGCTCGCCGGTCACGCCTGCCCCCCGGCCGGCCTTCCCCGGTGATGGAGCCGGCCATCGGACGCCGCCCGCGCCGGGCCGGCATCGCGCCCGCAGCCGGCGATCGGCCCGGCGGCGCGAGGACGGCGCCGTTACCATCGTCGGGACGCGGACGGCGGGGTCGGTCGTCCCGATCGAGGAGGACGGCCCACGCCTCAGGAGGGAGCATGTGAACGATACGGTCGATCACGACCCGCACCGGCGAAGCGAGGTCCGGGACGGCATGCGCGTCGAGTGGCACGTCCCCATCCCCATGGACGACGGGATCGTGCTGCGCGCCGACGTCTACCGCCCGGTGGCCGAGGGCCGCTACCCCGTC
>JAJPKS010000430.1 GCA_021323605.1 Bacillota bacterium
GGCCGGCCGCGGGCCAGGGGCCGCCTCCGCCCGGGCCAGGGCCTCGAGGGCGGCCTCGGCCGCGGCCCGCCGCCGCTCCACCTCTCCCGGCTCCAGCCCCCAGGTCATCGCCCGCTGCAGCTCGTCCACCGCCCGCCGGGCGGCGTCCATGCCCTCCATCAGCCCCGCGGCCGGGTGCGAAGGCGGACCCGGCTGGCTGGCCTCCGCCGGACCGACCCGGGCCGTCACCTCGCGGGCGATCTGCTCCACGTCGGACACCGACCAGACCGAGTCCCCCTGGAACTCCTCGTCCAGCTGGCGGCCGAGCGCAGCGTGGTATGCACGGGCGTCGCGGGTGTAACCGTCCTCGACCCGAAGGCCGCGCCGGGCGGCGTAGCGGGCCAGCTCGAAGTGGGCCGCCGTGCCGGCGCCGGTGCCGGCCTCGGCGCTGCCCGCGGAGCGGACGTCGAGGGAGCCGGCCGGGTCCACGTCGAAACCGATCGCCGCCATCAGGGCGTCCCCGCGGCGGGCCACGACCACATAGGGCTGGCGCAGCGCGCGGGCGAGGAGGCGACGCCCGGCGGCCACCCGGTCGCCGCCCTCGGCGTTCGCCGCCAGCTCCTCGGCCTGTCGGGCCCAGGGCTCCCGCGAGGTCCCGGGCTCGATCACCTCGACCGCGCCCCCCGCGGCGAGGAAGGCGCTCGTGTGCGTGGCGATGAACTCGATCGCCTCCGCCGGCACGCCCGAGCCCAGGTTGGGCGGGATGGCGGGACGGTCCGCCTCCACCCCGCCCCGAGGGGGCAAGCCGGAGCGGCGCCGGGCACGCTCGAGATCCAGGAGCAGCCGGTGCGCCCGGTCCAGGTGTCCGCGAGCCCTGGCCGCCAGCTCGTCGGACGGCTCCGGCCGGTTGCGGTCCAGCCAACCCTGGACGTCGGCCACCGCCTGCTCGAGAGAGCCGATCAGCTTGGCCATCTCGCGGACATCGGAGGGATGTGGCTCCATCAGTAACCGCTCCAGCCTCGAGTCGGCGGTGAGGAGCGTCTGGCGACGGTTCGAGAGGGGATCGAACCGGTACCGCGTCAGCCCCTCCTCCAGCGACTCGGGTGGGATCGCCCGCCGGGTCGTCTGGATGAGCGCCCAGATCTGCTCCAGGTGGCGCGGCTTCAGCTCGGTCTCGAGCGTGTCTCCAGCCATCAGCGACTTATCGTCGAACACGCCGGGAGACTCCTCCGTCTCCCTCCCCGGTGTGCGTCGCTCAGGATCGAAGTACTCGTCGAGGAGCCCGATCAGGTGGCCGACCTCGTGTGCGAAGGCCGAGAACCGAGCGTTCACGTACCACTCACCTGCGCTCATACGCCCCGGGCCGGTGCGCAACCTGACCGGCGTGGAGATCCCGGGCGGCCCGGTCCCGAAGCGTAGGTCGACCTTCAACACCGAGCCGTCGGGCAGGCGGTGGCGAGGGGCGGTGAAGAAGTGCTCCACCGACTGGCTCGCGTACTGCTTCACCTGCTCGATCTCCTCCGGCGTCACGTCGACTTCGGGCCCCAGGTAGACGTGGACGATGATCTCGGTCACCGCCGGCTGGGTGACGCCGGCCGGGTGCAGCACGACCTCGAAATGGTTGGTGTGGTAGTAGGCCACCCGCCCGAGATCCTTACCGGCCTCGTCCACCTCCGGGATGGCTCTGGACTCGATGACCCGGCCCGCCTCCGGCGCGCCCTCGACCTCCATGCGCCGGAGCTGGGCCCGGTGCTCCTCGGCCCAGTCGAGGGGCCGGCCGGCCTGGTCGGCCCACCAGCGCTCCCACTCCTCGTCCTGGGCGGCCCGGAGCTGACGCCACTGTTCCGCATGCTCCCGGCGCAGCTCGGGACGCCGCCCGGCCGCGGCAGCCCTCAGCTCCCGCTGCTGCCGGGCCAGCAGCTCCGCCCGTTGCGCGTGCTGCCGAGTCCGGAGCTCCTGCTCGGTTCCCGGGGAAGTTGGAGGCTGATCGGGCTCTGAGGCAGGTCCACCTTCGTCCTCCGACCGATCGACGGCACTGGCACCCTGCGTCCTGGCTGCGGTCGGGGCCAGGGGCACGGTCCGCACGCTGCCCCCGGCCGGAAGTCTCCCGCCGGCGCCGCCGAGGGCGAGCGGCGTGACCCGAAGGGCACCGTGGCTGGCAGGCGGACCCTGGACCGGCGGTTCGGGGACAGGCCCCGGAGATCGAGCCAGGCCGGCTCGGGTCGGGCTGGATGCGACACCCTGCTCGTCGAGCCCGAGGCCAGCGACCAGGCCGGGGAAGGAAGGAAGATCGTCGTTCGGCCGCCGGTCCCGGGGGCTCCGATGGGCCTGGAACTCGATCACCGCCCGCCGGACCCAGGGCGAAGAGGGAACGGGCTCGAGCCGGTACGCGATGTCGGCTCCCTCCTGAAGCAGGGCGTCCCGCAGAGCGTCGCCCTGGATGTGACCGCGACTCGTCCCCCGGTAACCGCCTTCCGGCGAGAGATCCCACTGCACGTCGATGCGCCCACCGGGTGCCATCACCAGCTTCAGCTGGCGGGCAAGCGCCGCGTACCGCTCCTGGTCGTAGTGGGCGGGCACGCAACTGAGGATCGCGCGGCGAACCCCGCCCCCGGTCTCGGGCGTTCCGAAGATCGCCTCCATCGCCTCCAGGCCGTCCCCGAACACGACGATGGCGTGGGGCCAGCCGTGCGGCACAACCTCGGCAAGGGCGGGCCAGCCGTTCGCCCGCAGCTGCGCGTCGAGAGCGAGGCGACGTTCCCTCACCTGGACGACGACGCTGTCGAGCCGCTCCTCCAACGGCACCAGCTCGGCGCCCAACGACCCCTGCCCGAACCGGACGTCGACGATGAACCGGCCGGGGACGTCCGAGGGGAGCGCCGCCAACCGGTGAGATGGAACGTCGGCCCAGGGCACCAGGTGAGCGCGTGGCCGCGAGATGACGTGCACCTGCGAGGCGCCGTCGACCCGACGCGGAGCGATGCTGACCAGATACTCGACGTCGAGGCCATGGCTGAAGCTGCACCGGTTGGCCACCACCAGGTCCTCCAGCAGCTGGCGGAAGGTCCCCCACGGCCGGCCGCCGACGCTCAGGTTTCCATCCCCATCCATGACCAGGACGCCGGGGACGGCTTTGCTCCTGAGCCCCTTCACCGCCCGGCGGACGCTCTTGAGGTCGATGCCGCCCAGCGGGTACGCCAGCACGGTGCCGGCTGTCCTCCGCGCCACACGGTCGACGACCTGGCCGATCGCCCGCGCACGCCCCCTCGGGCTCAGCGTCGGATGGTTGACGAGGGCCGCGATCTCCTCGGCCTGCTCCTGGAGCCAGCGCTGGAGATCCTCCGATGCCGCTTGCCTGACCTGCTGCGTCGGCTCGCCCACCATCGGATCGGTGATCGCGCGGGTCAGGCCCCAGCTCCAGGCGGTCAGCTTTGCCTGGCGTTCGATCCTCGCCAGAGCGGCAGCCTCGGCCGGCCGGAGGTTGTCGCGGATGGCGCGCTCGAGCTGTGCCAGGGCGGTCAGGAACTGCCGCCTGGACATGGCAAGGGGATCGGGCACGAACCCGGCCTCGAGGAGCCGCTTCCCCACCTCGGTCGCGTCGCGAATCAGCACCAGGGGGTCCGCCGCCACCACCCGCTCCCCCGGCAAGACCTCCTGGACGATCGCATCAGCCGCCCTCAGCTCATCCCTGGCCTGGTCCAGCAGGGAGGTGGCCGCAGGGATCAGCCCGTCCTGGACGACTCGCTGGGCTCGCTCCTGAAGCTCTCGGTCGAGATCACGAGGCCCGGCCAGGGCCTCGAGCTCGCTCGCCGGTGAGCCCGGGCGGGTGACGGGCCGGGCAACCCCCAGATCTCGTGCCAGGGCATCGAGCGCCCGGGCGTCCAGAGCCGAGATGAGGACCTGGCGGGCCGCCAGCCCGCGCAGCGCCTCCAACTCTGCGCCGATGGCGGCGCGAACTGAGCTCAGGTCTCGTACAAGCGCCTCTATCAGCCCCACGGTCTCGGCGAGCTGGTCCGCTCGCTCCCGTGCCGTGCGGATCATACGCCCGATCTCGTCCAACGACCCTCCCGGTGCGGTCGCTCGAACCGCCTGGCGTGCCTCCCGAAGCGCCTGCCACCGGCCATCGAGCGTGGCCCGTGCCCGCTCCAGCTCGACGCTTCCCTGGTCCCAGGCGGCGAGATGATGCATCAGCACGGTCGTACGCGTCTGGATCTCCAGGTCGCGCAGCTGCAGCCGCATCCTCCCGGCCGAGAGGAGATCCTCCAGGATCGAGCCTGGCGCCGTCCCGGGCACTCGACCGCCATCCCGCAGCTGTACGTGAAGGACGTGGAGGTTGGTGAGCGCTTGATCGATCAGGCGTTGTCCATACGCGAGCTCGGGGGGGGACAAACTCATCTCCCCGGAGAGCGCCCTCCCATACGTCACCATCATCCCTTGGAGCACGGTGTACGGATGGGGATCAGGTAGGGAACCGTCAGGCAGCAGCGCGCCGGCCGCAGGGCGCGCCCGCTGGACCCGCTCCCAGATGCGGTCGAGGTGGCGCGGCAACACTCCCCGACGCCAGGAGCACACCATGCCCCACAGCGAATCGTCGTAGTGGACCCCTGGTGACCTCGGAGTGAGGCGAGCAGATGTGCGCCGGCCGGGGTTGTGCAGCTCATAGTACTCGTCGATCAGACCCATCTGATGGCCGAGCTCGTGAGCGATGAGCTCCGCCCAGTTGTATGGGCCCGACGCGTTCAGAACGCCGTCGAGGTACCACTCGGCCTGGTATGACCGGCCGGAGCCAGAGTGCAGCTGGACCTGGTTGTAGAGCTGTGGGCTCCCGAGGGGGGTCGTCCTGGGCGTGACCCGGAGCAGGGAACCGTCGGGCAGCCGATGATGGGGCAGGTTGAAGACGTGATCGACAGCTCGCACGATCCTGGCCCTGACCTGCTCAACGGCGATGCTCGAGACGCCCGGGTCGGGGACGAGCGAGATCGGCAGGAGCAGCTCGGTGACGAGGTTCGTCCCATCCCGCGCCAGGTGCCGGATCACCAGGAAGCGAGCCTCCCCTTCGAGGCCGCCGATCACCTCGCCTCTGGCGTTCTCTATTGGCTCCGAGAACCGCTCGTGCACCACCCCGACGAAATGCGGGGTCGAGGGAGGGGTGGGACCCAGCACCTCCTCCCACTCTCTGCGCTGGAGCTCCAGGAGTTCGTGCCACCGATGCTCCCACCATTGCGCTCGCCCCGCATCGCGGTGCTCCAGGCCAAGGAACCAGGTCCGCTCCTCGGCATGGAAGGCCCGGAGCCTCGCCTCCGCCTCAGCTCGGTACCAGGAGCGGAGCAGCCCCAGCTCGTACGAGCTCGGCGGCCGCGGGTCGTCGGGAGCCGACTTCAGAACGGCAGGCTCCGGGACCGAAGGACGTGGCGGAGGCTCGCTCGGGCTCCGGGTGGAGCGGATCCGTTCCAGATACTCCAGGAGGTACGCCTGCGGATCCCTTCGGGCCGCCCCATGGCCACGGCGGAACCTCCGGAGCAGGACGCGGGCTACGGCCAGCCATTCGCGGAGGGCCTGGTTCCGAGGTTCTCCTTCGTCGACCAGCCCCTGGGCGCTCGGCCACTCACCTCCGGTCGCCGGAGGCCCATCGCCCGCCATCTGCGAGGGAAGACCTCCATTCCCCAACCCCGCCGGCCCTCCCAGGACGACGGGCCCGGGCGAGGCCGGCTCTGGCAGGGCGAAGCCGAGCTGCTGCAGCTCGGCGGCCGCGGTCGTCAGCACAACGTCGGCGTGGTCCACATCGCGGGCCAGTTCCTCGGCCGCCCGACTGGCCACGACCTCCTCCACCCGGAGCCTCAGCCCGGAATCGAGGCCGGCCGGAGCGACCAGGGTCTCCAGCTCGTGGAGCTGGCCTCCCAGGTTCGACTGGATCGCGCGCAGGGTGGCCACGGCTCCATCTGCCCTCTCGATGAGGCCGGCCAGCCCGGCAGCCAGGTCCTCCGCCGTTCGCCCCAGGTCTCCCACCCGCTCGGCGCCCTCCACGACCGCCTGTCGTAGGGCCTGAACGGCGTGCTGCAGCTCCCGGCCGCCGTCCTCCAACGACGCACCCAGCCGCTCGACCGGAGTCCAACCGCCGTCCTCCGGCTTCGTCCACCGGTCCCACTGCTGCAGGAACTGCAGGGCGTGCCTCAGCGAACGGTCGGCCTCCGGAGAGGGCGCCGGCTGCCACTTGAACGCCTCCCGCATCCAGTCGGGGACCTCGTACCGGTACACTTCCCGGCCCGGTTCGACCAGGTAGGCGTAGCGCTGTCCCTGGCTCCTGGCCAGGATGCGCAGGTCACCGAGGGAGGGGCCGTCGGCGCGCATCCAGTGCGGGTGGGTGTGCATCCACCACCGCTCGATCCCCAGCGCCGCTTCGGCCTCCATCCCGTACTTGCCGCCCGCGACGATGGCGAAGCCCCCCGCCTCGAGCTCGACGACGGCGATCTCCAGGTTCGTCTCCCGGGACAGGCGGCGAATCGCATCCGCCAACCGCCAGAAGCCCGGCGACCCCTCGTCGAGAACGTCGGCCGGATCCACGCCCGGTACGCTGACCGGCTTCGGCTGGTCCAGGTACGGCAGGTGGGGATGCGGCCGGAGGAGGTCCGGATCTCCTGGGGGAAGAAGGTTCGGGCCGAACTCGGGCAAACGCTCCCGGGTCAGCGGGCGGGTCACGTTGGGACCCAGGGGTCGGGTTCTGCCGGGAGGCGGCTTCAGGAGATGGATGTGGTCGCCACCTTCCGTGGAGCCACCACCCCCCGGTGCCGCCGCCGGCCCTCCCCTGGCGTCGGGGCCGGATGGGGCAGGCACCGGCCTTGCAACCGCGGGTGGGGCGCCGGCGTCCGCCTCGCCGGTGATCATGCCCCGCGCCTGGATCTCCTGGAGCCGTGCCACCGCGTTGTCGGCTTCCACCGCCTCCAGGCCGGTCCCCAGGAGCATGGCCCGGTAGTCCTCCGGGCTCACCCCCCTCACCTTCTCCACCACCTCCGGGTGGAGCGGCCGGTTGCGCCACGCCTTCACGAAGTCCGAGCTGGTGGCCAGGCCTCTCCACTTCGAGAAGCTGGCCTTGTTGTCCGTGAACGCCAGTCGCCCGTCCGGGCGAACCCTGGCGTTGAGGTTGTGCCGGTCGGTCTGGGCGGCGATGTAGTCCAGGACCGCCCCCATCTGCTGGTCCAGCTCCGAGTAACCGGTGATCGGCCACTGGATGGGGCTGCCCTCGACCCACTCCTGAAGGCTTCCCTCTCCCTGTTCGGGCAACGACCTCAGGGCGGTGACCGGCACCAGGTCGAAGCCCAGCATCTCCGAGGTCCGGAAGAAGGCCAGGTTGTGCACCATCTGCGGCCCGGGCCGGACCTTCCAGACCGCCCGGCTGCCGTCGGCGAAGGTGACCAGGAACACCCCCCGCTCCTCGGGCCAGTCCGGCAGCGGCTCCACCCTCGCCACCTCGCGGCCGGCCAGGGTCGTCTCGGCTGGCCCGGGCGACCAGGCCGAGGTCCCTTGGGGTGGAGCTGGAGCGGCCGCAGCCGCGGGCTCGGGCTCCGGGTTCTCCGCTCCTCGGTTCGAGGCGGAGCGGGGCTGGGAGACCTCGTCTCCGTCGGGGACGAAGCCGAGGTTCGACCCCGTGGCCCGTCCCCTGTCCGGCTCCCCCTCCGCCTTCCCTCCGCCGTCGTCCTCGGGCCCCTCGAGGCTCGGCCCCGTCGAGGCAGCGGGCGGCCGCGGCGCGCCGGCTGGACGTGGGCCCCCGGCGTTCAGGGGCGGCACCTCGATGGGAGGCCGGGGCAGCCAGCTCTGAGGCGAGGTCACCTCTCGCCCCACCGGAGGCAGGACCTCGGTCATCGCCGGCGGGACGGCCTCCTGCCTCGGCAGCGGCGGGACCTCGTCCGCCGCCGGGGACGGGACCTCGGGCACGGGCTGCGGCCCGTCGGTCGTACCTGTTCGAGGGACCTCGACGCCGGGCCTGGGTGGACGAGGCAGGGTCGGCACGTCGGGGTCCACGCGCGGCCTCTGTCCCGGCGGCAGGGTGCCCGGCCGCGAGGCGGGCGGCACCTGAGTGGGATCGGGCGTGGGGCTCGGCCCCGGAAGGGGTGGGCGTGCCGGGGCGAGCGGCGCCGACGGTGTCGGGGCACCAGGCGGCGGCACCTCGATCGAGGTCGGCCCCGGCACGGACGTCACCGGAGGCGTCGGCCGCGGCCCGACCGGCCCCGGTACCTCGGGCTGCGGCGAGACGGTCAGCTCCGGAGGCGGCTTGGGCAGCGACGTGAGGGGGCCGGGCACCTCCGGGACCCTGGGTGGAGAGGGGGCCGGCGCGGGTCCGAGCCCGGCCGGGGCTGGCATTCCCCACGAGGCCGCCCAGCCCGGCGCCAGACCCGCCACGACGGCCGGCGCCGCCGACCATCCCCCGGACGGTGCGGTCGGGCCGGGGGCGGCAGAGGAGGGCGATCCAGGTAGATCGGCCACCGGGTCGATCGGCAACCGCTCTACGCTCTCGACCCCGGCGCTCGAAGCGGTCGATCCCGGCGGGTCGGCGAGCGCGACGTCGACGCCCTGGGACACTGCCGTCTGCGTCGCGGGGCCGGACCCCTCCTGGGGCGAGAGCCGCAGGCCGCTCGGGCGTCCGGAGAGAGTGGTGGCCGAGCTGCCGCCCGCCTCCGGCCCCGCTCCGCCCTGGGCGGCGGGCGCGGAGGGGAAGTCCGTGTACGTCTTCCCTCCGATCACGACCGAGCCTCCCGGGTCCGGCTGCACGTTCCAGCCCGGAGGCTCCCAGCCCTTCGGGCCGGGCAGGTCGAGAGCGGATCCCGGGCCCGCCCCGCCGTCCCCCGGACCGGCCGGGGGCGCCGCATCGATCCCGGGAGCGGATGGTCCATCCGAGCCTCCCGACCCCGGGAAGCGCGCCAGCAGCTCCGCGACCGGGTCCGTCCCGCCGGAGGTGGCGTCCGTGGTGCCGAAGGACACCCAGCTCCCGACGCGCACGCCCTGGACCCCAGGGCCGCTGGCGGTCGAGGGGCCAGCCGGCACCACCTCGCCGTCCGGGAGCAGGGTCATGGCCTGAGGGCCGGTGGGGGCCCCGCTGCCGACCTGCTCGGCCACCACCAGGCCCCGGACCTGCACCGCGCCGTCGGGCGAGGAGATGGTGACCGCCCCGTCGGGCAGGGTCTGGCTGATGGTCCAGCCCTCGCGCACGACCAGCTTGCCGGTGGCCGGGTCGATCAACTCGGTGGGCACGCTGTCGCGACCGGTCAGGACCGTGAGCTGGGTCCTGCCATCGCCGGCGCTCCAGAGCTGGGTGAGCTGCCCATCCTCGATCTTGAAACCGGAGAGGGCATCCGACACCTGAACCTTGCCGTTGAGCGAGATCGTGAACGGATCGCCCTTGGGGGGCTGGACCACGATCTGTGTCCCATCCGGTGAGATGGAGCCGGTGCCGACGTAGTCGTTGTCGCCGTTGCGCACGGTCAGCAGGCCATCGGGCCGCACCGAGGCGGTGAAGGTTCCCTCGGGACCGGTCACCTCCATGGTGGCCGCACCGGCGGCACCTCCGACCATCCCCATCCCGCCCGCCAGGGCGACCTGGCCCCAGTCGACCTTGCCGGTCAGCACCTCCTGGATGGCGACGTCGGTGAGCGCGGAGGCGGTGCCGAAGCTCAAGCCCGCGATCCCGATCCTGCTGAAGGTGTTGATGGCGGCCTGCCCGAAGATCTTGCTCACCCCGCTGGTCAGCACCGAGTTCAGGCCGGTGCCGAGGATGACGGTGAAACCGCCCACGATCGCCCCCACGCCGAAGGCCGCCGTGAGCTCCTGCACGTTGAGATCCCCCAGCGCCTGCCCGAAGCTGTCCCCCTTCAGGATCATGTTGTCGATGGTCTGGTTGGAGGCGTCCATGACCACCGAGGTCACACCGCCGATGGCCGCGCCCAGGGCGATGCCGCCGGCGAGGGTCTCAGGGGCGGCCAGACCGGCGGTCGCCACCGTCGCCACCAGGACCACGACGCCGATCCCCACGTCAACCCAGAACTTGGTCTCGTCGGCCTGGTCGGCTTTGTCGATGGCGGTCGCGTAGTCATCCAGCCAGGCGGCGAAGGAGTTGCAGGCGTCGATCAGCGTGCGGAAGGCGGTCTTCCCGGGATCGAAGTTGGCGTCGTACAGCCGGGCGCGGTTGGGGTGTGCCTTGATGAAGGACTCACGCTGGTCGGCCCAGGCCTGCGCGTTGAGGGTGTCGTTGGCAGTGAAGTTCTCGTTCCAGAGGCGGAGCAGATCGTCCTTGAACTGACCCTTCCAGTCCGCGGTGCAGAAGTAGACCCAGGCATCGGCGTCGTCCGAGATCGCCTGCAGCCGGCGGCCCGCGCTGCGAAGCTTGTCAGCGTAGCTCCGGATGGCAGCGGAGTCACCGTGATCGGACATCACCCCTTTCCCCCGTCAACACACCGTCGGGCGGCGGTTCGGAGGCTTGGGTCGCGGATCGACCGCGGTCATGCCGAAGCCCTTCAGGGTGTCACTCTCGGTCTTGAAGAGCTGGTCCGCCGCCGAGCTGAGGCTGTCGCGCAGGTTGACGAGGTTCTGGGCGACGGCGTCGAATCCGTCCAGGAGCTGGCCGTAGCTCTGCTTCCATGCCGCCCGGAACTTCTGGCCGGTGTCGTCGGTGCCGATCGCCTGCTCGATGCCGGCAAGGTCGGTGTCGAGCTGCCACTTGGCGTTCCAGACCTCGCCCGCCTCACCGTCCATGGCCGAGCTCAGCTGACCCAGCGACCCGATGGTCACCGTCATCTGCTGGACGAAGGCCTGGATCTCCTGCTGCTGGAGGCGCTTGAACTCGCTCAGCCGCATGATCCGGCCATCGCTCAGCCGGACGAGCGGGTCGTTCTCATCTCCCATCGATTCCTCTCCGCTGGCGGCGCCTCAACGGATGACGTGATGCGCGAGCCGGACCGCCTGGTCGACCACACCCAGCGCCTCGGGCGTCAGCGCGACCAGGGCCAGGTCGACCCCCAGCCAGCCCAGGCGGGTCAGCGGCGCCGGCGGCCCCGGGAGCTCCCCTGATCCGGCCAGGGCGATCAGGCCCAGGCTCAGGCCGGCGACCAGGGCGACCCCGGCCAGCGCCTGCCCGTGGGCGGCGAGGGAGACGCCGGCCAGGACCTCCAGGCCGAGGAGCAGCGCCGCGCCGGCGACGGCGGGCGGCAGCGCCTCGGCCAGGAGGGGGCGGGAGCGGGCACGGAGGCACAGCCCCACCGCCGCCGCGCCGGCCAGGCCGACGCCCGGCCAGCCGCCACGGGTGAGCAGGATCAGCCCGGCGACCAGCACCACCAGGGCGATGCCGGCCGACAGCGAGGCCGGCCCCCACCACCGCCACCCCGGGCCTGCGGACGTCCCCCCGCTGCGTCCGATCGGGGCCGGGTGGCGGTCGCCGGCGGCCGGCCAGAGCTGGAGGGCAAGGCATCCCACGACCGCGGCCGCGGCCGCCGTCCGCTCCAGCGCCACGCCGCCCGCGACCGTCGCCGCGGCCAGGGCCAGGACCCCGGCGGCGAGGGCACCGCCCGGGGCCAGGGCGGGCAGCGTTCGGATCAGGGCCAGCAGCGCCAGACCCGCGCCCAGCCCCGCCCCGGCCAGGCGCAGCGGGCCCCGGCCGTCGATCAGGCCGGCGCCGGCGGCGCCGCCCAGGACGACGACGGCGGCGAGGAGCGCGAGGCGGGTCGGACGCCGCCCACCGACACCTCGGCCGAGAAGAGCGAGGGCGGCGAGGGCGCCGGCCAGGGCCAGGACACCCGTCCGCCGGTCGAGGGCGCCATCCACCCCCAGAGCCAGGAGGGGGAGCCCCAGGGCTGCCGTGCTCAGGCCGGAGAGCAGCCACGAGGTCGCCGACGCCGTCCAGGGCCGGCGGTTCGGCCCCGCCGGCGTCGCCGTCGACCCGGCCAGATCGGAGAGCTGCGGCGCCCGCCAGGTCGAGGCGTCCACCAGGTGGAGCACCTCCCCGTCCAGCACGCCCGCCTCGGCCAGGGTCGAGGTGAGGTCGAAGGGCGCACTCGCCGCCCGGGCCAGGGTCCAGGCCGGCGGCGTGACCTCCCGCTCGGCCGCGTCCTGCCCCGCCGCCCCGGGCCGGCAGAGCCGGGCCAGGGTGGGCGTGAGCTCGAGGATGGGAACCGTGGTGGGGAGGGCCAGGTCCACGCGCCGGTTCGACGCCTGCACGGTCACGTGGCACCGATCGGACGTGCCGCGCCGGCTGAGCCAGGCGGGCGCGCCGGGAGCGGTGACCGCCACGGGTCAGCCCCCCCAGAGCTGCTCCAGGTACCGCTCGGTCCCCTGGTAGTTGCCGAGCGCCACCTCCAGCGCGTTGTACAGGTGGAGCAGGATCTGGTTGACCTCGTCGCAGGCGTCGTACCACTCCCGCCGGACGGTCGCCCAGCGCCCGGCCGCATTCCCCTCCCAGGTCGCGTCGAGCCGGGTCAGGAACTGCTCCAGGCCCTCCTTCTCGCCCACCAGCGCGTTGTGACAGGTCCTCACGTCGTCGGCGGCCTGCCGCATGGCCGGGAAGTTGACATTGATCACGACCCCTTCCCCCCTAGATACGGTAGTCGAGACCCTTGACCGCGTTGTCGATGCCGAGCTGGCTGTCGAGGTCGGCCTGGTCGTAGCGCTTCGAGCTCTCGCCGAGACAGCTCTCGATGTCGGCCAAGGCCTTCATGATGTGGTCGTGAGCCGCGTGCCAGCTGTCCTTCGCCTTGAGGAAGGCGCGGTACGCCTCCCCGTCCCAGGTCCTGGGGTTCAGGTGCTCCAGGTTCGCCATCAACCGGTCGACCTCGGCCGTCATGACCTGGCCGACGTGTCCGATGTACTGCTGTGCCGACACCATGACGTGGGTGTCGGTCACGAACCCCTGGCCACCGCTGAGACCATCCGGCGGCACGTAGCCAGGGCCCGATTGCGGTCCGGTTCGCAGCGTCATCGCGGTCTCGTCCTCATCGCCTGATTCAGTCGTCCGGTCACGGCGATCCCGGTCGGGTGGTTCCCAAGCAGGCTCGCCGCACTATGGTGCCCCACACTGCCCCTTGACGCGGCGGACACCTGAGGGACAAAGCCCACCTGGCTTTGTCCGCAGGGTGGCCTTGCGCTCACCCCCGATCTGGAGCACACTGACCTGGCCGTGGGGATCGGTGGGCGCGGCAGGTGCCGTCAGGGGGGCCGGTTGTGACCGGGAACGGGGAGCGCCAGCGCCGCGAGAGCATCGGGCGCACGATCGTCGTCCTCGACGATCAACCCTACCTGTGGGCGGCGCTGCGCCAGCGCCTGGACCCGGCCCTGGCCTACGTGCGCAGCGCGACCGCGGGAGAGCTGACGGACGTGTGGCGGTCATGCCGGCCCTGGCCCTGGATCCTGGTCGGCGCCTCTCCCGTGGCGCCGACCGACCTCCCCGACCTCCTGGACGGCCTCCCCATCGTGGTGCACTGGGTGGGACGGCCGCCCGCCGGGCTTCCCGCCACGCCCTCGGTGCACCCCGATTGGACGACGCTGGTGGTCGGGCTGGAGCGGCTCCGGGAACTCGCCCACCGGGGCCGGAACGGGGTCCGGCTGCTGCGCAACCGGGGGCTCCAGACGCCCGACGGGCGGATCGTGCTCGGGGTGGCCCACCTGGAGGGCCTGATGGCGGCGCCCGACGGCCTGGCGCTCAGGGACGACGGCGCCGCCGACCGGCTCGCGGCCAGGCTCCGCTCGGAGATCGACGACAACCGCCTGCCGCTGCGTCTGGAGCGGGACGGCCGGCTCCTGCGTCTGGCCTGAGCGGGCCGTAACACCTGCCGCTATCCTCCGACGAGATGAGCGTTCGCTCCCTGCCCGGACCTGCCGCCGGATGAGGGCTCCGGCCCAGGCGCTGATCCTCGAGGACGACCCGGAGCAACTGGACCGGATCGCGGCCGCGATGCGGGAGGTCCATCTCGAGCCCATCCGCACCGTCTCGCCCGACCGTGCCCTGCGCCTCCTGAGGTACAACCACCCGGTCCTGGCCGTCCTCGACCTGGACATGTCCATGGCGCCCGAGTCCACGGCCACGGTGGAGGACCTGCTCCGCCACCTGTTCGAGCTGCACGGCGGCTGCTTCGTGCTCGTCTACTCGGTCATGGCCGACGAGATCCGGGAGCGGAAGCGAATCGAGGCCGTGCACCCCTTCGCCATGTTCGTCTCCAAGCACGACGGCCTGGAGGCCCTCGTCGACCGCATCCGGCGCATGATGGGCGTGCGCTTCGGCGACCTCCACGTGCGCCGGGGGCTGACCGTGCACGAGCCCACCGGCCAGGTCTTCCTGCACTCGGTGGGGGTCTCGCTGGTGCTGGGCGCCGCCCTGGGCCAGGAGGTCGTGCTCCAGGACACCGAGGCCAAGGCGGCCCGGCGGATGCGGGCCTGGCTGGAGAGGGTCGGCTCCGGGGTACGGCTCGTCGACCTGGGCCGCCGCTGCTACGCCCTCCACCTGGCCGAGCCCTCGACCGGGTAGCGCACCGGCCCCGGCCCGGCGCGTATCCGCTCATCTCCGATCCAACCAGCGGGCGACGGCGACGACGGCCGCCACCAGACGGCTCACCTCCTCCCCGGCGGGCGGCCGCGCTTCCTCCTCCTCATGGGGGACGTCCGTCAGCCCGGACCGCACCGCGATCCGGCGCACCCGGGGGCCCAGGGCCGGCTCGACCGCGTCGTCGGCGGCGGCCACCACCAGGCACGCCCCCAGCGAGCTGGCCCGGCGGGCCAGCGCCCTCAGTCCATCGGCGGCCCCCGCGCCCCTCCGGTCGACCACGACCAGGAGCTCGCGGCCGCGGGCCACGGCTTCCAGCCGTTCTCGGGCCCCAAAGACGCTCCCGGCCACGCCCATCAGGTGCGGCAGCCGCTCGAGGGGGCCGGGATCGCCCACCATCAGGATGCCCGTGCTTCGGGGCGATCGCCGGACCGCCAGCGAGGCCACCAGACACTCGAGTGCCGCCCTCGCCTCCACCTCGGACCCCACGATCAGCAGGGGCCGGGCGAGGTCCACCTCCACCGGCCGCCCGACCGGGTCGATGCCCAGCAGGGCCCGCACCGGCCGGGGCGCGCCGCCGGCCCGGTCCCGGATCCAGTGCTCCAGCACCCGTCGCTCCACCTCGCCCTCCACCCCCAGGAGCTGGAGCAACGAGGGCGGAGCGCCGCCCAGTGCCTCCGCCGCGTGCGCCAGGTCGTCCGCCAGCTGGTCGACGCCGCCGAGCCGAAGCGGCCCGGCTCCCGCCACCTCGAGAAGGGGCGCGCCATCCACCGCGGCCAGCTCGAGTCGCGCGGCGCACTGCGGCCGCAGCCGCTCGGCCGCCAACCACACCAGGTGGACACCGGCCGCCGGCGCCCCCGCCAGGTCCCATCCCCCGGGGACCAGGTCGGCGTCGAGGATCGCCACCAGGGCCGGCTCCGGGGCCTCGCGCCCTCTCGTCAGCTGTCGCAGCCGCCGATGCAGGCCCGCCGCCTCCTCGGGGCCGAAGGCCAGGGTCGGGCCTCCGAGCGGGGAGCGGGCCGGGTCGGCGTGGGGGAGCCGGGCGAGCCACATCCAGCGATCGCGCTCGGTCTCGGGGAGGGCGGCGCACACGACCACGTCCTCCGGCCGGTGCAGGACCGCGACCTGGAACGCCAGCCACCGGGCCAGGCCGGTCTCGGCCGGCCGGTCGCCGCAGAGGCCGAGGGGGCTCGCCGCCGGAAGGGCGAGCGTGACCGGGGCCCCGGGCAGCACGGCGTGCCGCGCGGCGACCAGCATCGCCTCCGCCCGCAGGCGGGCCGACCCGCCCGGCTCGACCTCCAGGCGCAGGCCCGAGGGCTGATCCGCCCAGCCCAGCCGGAGCCGCAGCCAGCCCGGCTGGTGCCGCCGCCGCGGCGCCGGAGGGGCACCGCCGGTCAGGCCGGCGATCAACCCGGGCGCGTCCGGCGCGGCGGCATCGAGCCCCTCCAGGTGCCTTCGACGGGCCGCGGCCAGGTTCCGCTGCGCCTCGTCGAGCTGCCGCCGGAAGCGCCCTCGGGCGCGGCCGAAACGCCACCAGCCGCCGCCCAGCCAGCCGCCCAGGCCGGCCGCCGCCAGGGCCGCGGCCA
>JAJPKS010000010.1 GCA_021323605.1 Bacillota bacterium
GCCGCCTGGAACCAGCAGCACCCGGGCGAGAAGGTGACCGGGGAGGAGATCCCGGCCGGGAAGAGCTCGGAGGAGGTGATCGGGGCGGCCATCACCGCCGGCACCACCCCTTGCCTCATCTACAACACGGCTCCCGCCGCCGTGCCCCAGTTCCAGAAGCAGGGTGGCCTGGTCGACCTCAGCAAGTTCTCGGACGGGAACTCGTTCATCGAGTCGCGCACCGGTGATCGGGCCAGGCAGTACCGCTCCCCCGACGGAGACTACTACCAGATGCCCTGGAAGACGAACCCGGTGATGATCTTCTACAACAAGGATGTCTTCCAGAAGGCCGGTCTGGATCCCGAGCACCCGCAACTCCAGACCTATGACCAGTTCCTCAACGCGGCCCAGCAGGTGGTGGCGAAGGGAGGCGTCCGGGCGGCGATCTGGCCGGCGCCGACCTCGGAGTTCTTCCAGCCCTGGTTCGACTTCTACCCGTTGTTCATCGCCCAGAGCGGCGGCAAGCAGCTGATCGAGTCCGGCCAGCCGCAGTTCGACGGCCAGGTCGGACTGGCCGTGGCCCAGTTCTGGCGACAGCTGTACGCCAGGGGGTTGGCGCCCCGGGAGGCCGCCCAGGGGGACGCCTTCGGCACCGGCCAGGCGGCGATGGCGATCGTCGGGCCCTGGGCGATCGCGGCCTACACCAGCGTCCACTGGGGCGTGGTGCCGGTGCCGACGCAGAACGGCATGCCGGCCGACCAGATCCACACCTTCTCGGACGAGAAGTCGGTGGCGATGTACTCGAGCTGCAAGAACCGTGCCACCGCCTGGGACTTCCTGAAGTTCACGATGAGCAAGAGCAACGACGGCGAGCTGCTGGAGATGACCGGTCAGATGCCGATGAGGACGGACCTGCCGGGTACCTATCCGAGCTACTTCCAGACGCACCCGGCGTACACGCTCTTCGCCCAGCAGGCGGCACGGACGGTTGAGGTACCGAACGTGCCCAACTCGATCGAGATCTGGCAGGAGTTCCGGAACGCCTACACGGCGTCGGTGATCAACGGCAGCCAGCCCATCGACCAGGCGTTCAAGGAGGCCGCCGACAAGATCCGGCAGCTCGCGAGCCAGGGGTGAGGGAGAGGGGCTGGGCGAGATGGCGGCCGTGATCCCCGCCCCCGAGTCGGGGCGCCGTCGGCGACTTCGGGCGTGGATCGGCGAGCACCCGGTCGGCTACCTGTTCGTGTTGCCGTACGCGGTCTTCCTGGCCGCCATCTACGCCTACCCCTTCGCCTTCTCCGTCTACATGTCGTTCTACGACTGGTTCTTCGCCGCGCCGGGCGCCGAGGTGGAGCGGCCGTTCGTGGGGCTGGCCAACTACGTCGCCGCCCTCGCCGACCCCCTGGTCCAGGTGGCGATCCGCAACGTCGCCATCTTCCTCGCGATCAACGTCCCGATCACGGTGGCGCTGTCCCTGGCGCTGGCGGCGGCCCTCAACGGCGCGGTGCCGCTGCGCGCCTTCTTCCGGGGCGCCTACTTCGTGCCCTACGTGACCGCCAGCGTGGCGGTGGTCGGCGTCTGGTACTGGCTCTTCAGCGGCTACGGCCTGGTCGCCAGACTGCTCGGTCACCTGGCTCCCAACCCTCCCTTCCTCGTCAACCCCAGGTGGGCGATCGTGATGATCGCGCTCTACGTGACCTGGAAACAGCTGGGTTTCTACGTGCTGCTCTACCTGGCGGCGCTCCAGAACATCCCCAGGGAGTTGTACGAGGCGGCCAGGGTCGACGGGGCCGGGCGGCTGCGCAGCTTCCTCGCCGTCACCGTCCCCGGCGTCCGGCCGGCCACGGTCCTGGTCGTCATCCTCGCCGTCATCATCGGGGCCAACTTCTTCACCGAGCCCTATCTGCTGACCGGCGGGGGCGGGCCGGACAACCAGTCGATCTCGCCCGTGCTGCTCATCTACCGCTACGGCATCGAGCAGAACCACCCCGGCTACGCCGCCGCCATCGGCGTGCTGCTGGTGATCGGCGTGCTGACGGTCTCGGCCATCTACCGCTTCGTGCTGGAGAGGGAGTAGCGATGGCGGCGATCGTCGATCGAGACAGGATCGCGGTCGGGCTGACCGGATCGACCGGGGGTCGGCCCGGATGGGGCAGACGGCGATGGCAGGGCCTGGCCCGCCTCCTGCTCCTGCTGGCCGGCGCGGTCCTCTTCGTCTTCCCCTTCTACTACATGGTGGTGCTCTCGCTGAAGCGCAGTCCCGAGGTGGGCCCCGCCGGCGTGGTGCCGGTGGGACTCTCGCTGCGCAACTACGTGGACATCGACCAGGCCATCGACCTCGGTCGGTCGCTGATCAACTCGGCCATCTTCACCGGCGGCGTCCTCCTCTGCACCGTCGTCTTCGGGCTGCTGGCCGGCTACTCGCTGGCCCAGCTCCGGTGGCGGGGGAAGAGCGTCGTCTTCTACGCCATGCTGCTGCTGCTCGCGCTCCCCTTCCAGCTGCTCATCATCCCGCTCTACGTGCTGGTGGCGCGTGACTTCGGGCTGGCGGACAGCTACCTGGGGATGATCCTGCCCTTCGCCATCAACAGCGCTGCCATCTTCATCTTCCGGCAGTTCTTCTTGCAGCTCCCACGCGAGCTGTTCGAGGCCGCCCGGCTGGATGGCGCCTCGGAGCTCCGCATCCTGGCCACGGTGGTGGTCCCGCTCAGCCGGCCGGCCATCGTGACCGCGATGCTGGTCACCTTCATCGGGCCCTGGAACGAGTTCCTGTGGCCCTTCCTGATCACGAAGCAGGCGGCCCTGCAGCCGCTGGCGGTGGCGCTGGCCAACTTCATGAGCAACGTCATGCAGCGGGAGCC
>JAJPKS010000454.1 GCA_021323605.1 Bacillota bacterium
CCGCGGAGTTCGCGGGCCAGGAGATCGGAGCGGTGCCCGCTGGCACAGACGAGCACGTAGGTACGGTCGGCCGACAGCCCGTCCAGCGAGTCGAGCGCGCGGCTGAAGGGCAGGCGGAGGTCGCCGACGGATGGACCCTCCTCCGGCTCGCGCACGTCCACCACCACCGCCCCCGCCGGCACCCGGTCGACCACGTGCTCGGGCAGGGCGGCCGGTCGCCAGTCGGCCAGGGAGGGGACGATCGTGCGCGCGGCCACCGCCGCCCGAACCCACTCGTCTCCGGCCAGGTCGGGGGGCAGCAGCCGCTCGGCCGCCTCCGCCCCGGCCGCCGAGGCCCGGGTCACCACCTGCCCCTCGGCGATCGAGCAGTGCTCCTGGACCTGGCTGGAGGCCTCGTAGGTCCCGAGCCGGCGGGCTCGCTCCATGATCTCGTTCTTGTCCAGGCCGATCAGGGGCCGCAGCACCGGTCGGGAGGAGACCTCCTCGCAGGTGGCCAGGTTGCGGAGGGTCTGGGTCGAGACCTGGCCCAGGCACTCGCCGGTGACCAGCGCCTCGGCCCCGATCTCCCCGGCCAGGGCGTCGCCCACCCGGTACATGGCCCGCTTGAGCAGCACCTGGCGCATCCGCCCCGGCACCCGGGCGACGAGGGCGGTCACCAGCGGGGCGAGGTCGACCACGTGCGCCCGCACCTCCTGCCCCGGCGCCCATCTCCGGACCAGCTCCCGAGCCGCGGCCAGGGCGGCGTCCACCTGGCCGCAGCCACCCAGGTCGCAGACCAGGACCTCGACCGCCACCCCTCGCCGCATGACGTGCCAGGCGGCAACCGGGGAGTCGAAGCCGCCCGAGACCAGGGCCAGGGCCCGGCCGCCGCAGCCCAGCGGCAGCCCACCCGGGCCCGGGGTGTGGTCCAGCTCGGCGAAGGCCCGCCCGGGCTCCGCCCGCACCCGCACCTCGACCTCGGGATGGGAGAGATCGACCCTGGCCGCGAAGGGCAACAGGGCCGCCCCCAGGGCGCGGGCGAGGTCCTCGGAGGTGAACGGCGTCTCCGGGGTGCGGCGGGGACGCACGGCGAAGGTCCGGCCCTCGACCTGCGGCCGGAAGAGGGGGAGCAGCCGCGTCACCAGGTCGTCCAGCCCGGCGTGCCTCACCTCTACCACCTCGGCCACCGCGTGCACGCCGAAGACCCGGCTCAGGGCCTCGCGGGCGGCGTCCGGGGCCGCGGTCTCGACCAAGAGCCGGCTCCACTCCGGCCGGACCGTGGCCTCCACCCCGGCCTGGCGCAGGGCCCGGCGGGCGTTCTCGACCAGGAGACGCAGGAACGATCGCCGCGTCCGCGACGACTTGACGCCCATCTCGCCGGCCAGGCGGACGAGCAGCAACCGGCGGCCCTCGAGCGGGCGCACCGGGTCGCGCTCGACGGCGGTGGTCGGGGTCTCGGTGGTCTGGACGATCTGCATGGCCGTGCCCCTGCTGATCCTCGTGGATGCTGCCCATCACGGGCGCGGGCGAAACCCGTTCAGCTTACCGAGGGGGCACGGGACGTGGCGCCGGTCGGAGCACCGTGTTGGGAATCGACGTCGGCAGATTGACCGAAGTGATATACTCGCCCGCCGGCATGCGTGAGCAGGTGTCGGTCGACCTGAGGGTACAGCTGCTGTGCCGGCGTCGGCTCAGGCTGCGCCTCACCGCCCCGGGGAGCCTCCTCGTCGTGATCGCGGCGCTGGCCATCTGGCACACCGTCCCGGCCCGCACGACACCTCATCCCGTGCGGTCGTCGGCCGCGGTCAGCTCCACGCACCCGCAGGCCACCGGAGCGAAAGAGGTCAACCGCTGCGCACCATGACACCCTGCCCCTGGCGCTCGCCCCCCGCCGGCGAACGAGGATTGAAACGGTCACTCTGCGGTTTAACGGTTCAGATGAGCACTGACCGGCTGGGTCGGCGTCCCAGCGACACGCCGGCCCCACCGGTCGCACATGTGGAGCCGGGTCTGCGTCACGATGCCGATCTGCTCCCCTGTCCCCGCCCCCGGTGACGGAGCGGGACGCCGTCAGTGGCCGCAGATATCGGCTGGATCGGGCGGTCGGTCCTCCGGCGCTGACGCAGACATTGAGACGAAGGTGGCCAAGAATGCCCGGACATGGAGCCCCTCTACGCTCACTCCCGCAACCGGGCCGGCCGGCGTCACCCGCTGGTCGACCACCTGCGCCGCACCGCCGAGCTGGCGGCGGCGTTCGCCGCGCCCTTCGGCGGCGCAGAGCTGGCCCAGGCCGCGGGCCTGCTCCACGACCTGGGCAAGGCCTCGCCCGCCTTCCAGTCCTATCTTCTGGAGGCCGAGCGCGGGCTCGGCCCGTCTCACGGCCCCGACCACAAGGCGGCCGGAGCGGTGCTGGCGGCGCAGCTCGGGTTGGACCCGCTCGCGCTCCTGGTCCAGGGCCACCACGGCGGGCTGCGCGACCGGTCCGACGCCGCCGTCTGGCTGCGCACCCACCTCAGAAGTGAGGAGGTGCGGCGGACGATGGAGAACCTCCCGGCCGAGCTCGACCAGCTGCTCCGCTTCGACCCTCCATCCGTTCCCAACCTCGATCGCAGGGAGGCGGAGCTGTTCCTGCGCATGCTGTTCTCGGCCCTGGTCGACGCCGACTTCCTCGACACCGAGGCCCACTTCGCCCCTGAGACGGCGGCGGAGCGGGCGCGGCCCATGCCCGGCCCGGCGCAGCTGCTGGAACGGCTCGAAGACCATCTCCGGCGGCTGGAGGCAGGAGTCCCACTCACCCCGGTCAACCGGGCCCGGGCCGAGATCCACGCCGCCTGCCTCGCCGCCGCCGAGCTGCCGCCGGGGCTGTTTCGCCTGGCCGTCCCCACCGGCGGGGGCAAGACCCTGGCCGGCATGGCCTTCGCCCTCAAGCACGCGCTGGAGCACGGCATGCGCCGGGTGATCGTGGCCGTGCCCTTCACCAGCGTCACGGAGCAGACCGCCGATGTCCATAGGAAGTGTGGGGACCCGATCCCGTGCTCGAGCACCACAGCGCCCTGGACCCGGAGGACCTGCCCGATCCCCGGCGGCGCCTGTGGATGCGGCTCGCCGCCGAGAACTGGGAGGCGCCGATCGTGGTCACGACCACCGTCCAGCTCTTCGAGAGCCTGTTCGGCCGTACCACCTCCCGGACCCGGAAGCTGCACAACCTCGCCCGCTCGGTGATCCTGATCGACGAGGCCCAGGCCCTGCCCGTGGGGCTGATGCGCCCGATCGTGGAGATGCTGCGCCTGCTCTGCGCCTGCTACGGCTGCAGCGTGGTCCTGAGCACCGCCACTCAGCCGGTGGCCGACGTGCCCGGGCTGGGCTGGCTCGGGGAGGGACGTGACCTGGTGCCCGAGCCGCGACGCTTCTTCGACCGCTTGCGCCGGGTGGAGTGGGTGACCGTGGACGAGCGCTGGTCCGCCGAGCGCGTGGCCGCCGAGGCCGCCCGCAGCCCTCAGGCGCTGGTGGTGCTCAACACCCGACGCGGCGCCATGCGTCAGCTCGACCGTTGCGGTAGGGAGGCGCTGCACCTCTCCACGCTGCTCTGCGGCGCTCA
>JAJPKS010000072.1 GCA_021323605.1 Bacillota bacterium
AAGAGCGCCTCCCGCATCCGATCCACCATGGCCAGGTCGTCGGCCAGGTTGGTGATCAGGCCGGCCACGTGGGGCAGCTCGGCCAGGCCGGCGAAGGCGGCCCCGCCTTTGAAGTCCACCAGCACGAAGGCCAGCAGCTCGGGCGGGTGGGTGAGGGCCAGGCCGGTCACCAGGGTGCGCAGCAGCTCGCTCTTGCCCGAGCCGGTGGCGCCGACCACGATCCCGTGGGGGCCGTCGCCGCCCAGCGCCGCCTCCTTGAGGTCGAGGAAGAGCGGCTCGCCGTCGACCTCGATCCCGATCGGAATCCGGAGCAGGCCGTGCGGGGGTCGCGGCGGCCAGGGCGCCTTCGGCCCGCCCAGGTCGTCGAGGCCGAGAAGCGGCAGCAGGTCCAGCTCGTCGGCGAGCGCCCGGCGCCGTGACTCGGGCGAGGGCCGCAGCGGGGCCAGGATGCGGGCCAGCGCCTCGCAGCTCCGCGGCCCTGCCTGATCGGCCAGGGCCAGCCCTTCTCCCGTCTCGTCGGGCTCGAGCCGGAGCGAGCCGTCGGCGCCGACCCACAGCCTGGCGTCCACGTGGGTCGGCTCCTCCTCCCGGGCCTCGAGCAACACCAGCAGCGTTGTTCCCTCGGCCTCCGGCCGGCGCAGCAGCTCGACCAGCCCCCGGTCGGGCCCCACGCCGTCGAGCAGCACCAGCAGCCGCGGCCGGGCCGAGGCCGCCTGCCCGCCCTGGGCGCGGCTGGAGCCCCCGGTCTCGGCGGCCCGGCGCCACGCCCCCACCTCGGCGTCGATCAGGGCCGCCAGGCCGGCCGGGTCGTGGACCACGCTGGCCGGCGGATCGACGTCGCCCGGTGCCCCCGGGCGCAGGTGGGGCAGCCACTTGCACCAGTCCCACCGCGGGACCCGGTCGGCGGCCACGCCCAGCCCGAGCCGGAGCTCGTCGGGAGCGTGGAAGGTGACCGCCTGGCAGAGGAGGGCCCGGACCAGTGCCCGCGCCCGGTCGCCAGGGCCGATCACGGTGACGATCCGGGCTCGCTGGAGGTCCAGGACCACCGGCTGCCCGGACAGGGAGCGGTGGGTGGCGACCAGCCTTTGGGCGGCGGCCGTGACCACGGGGTCGGTCCCCTCCAGCCCGCCCGGCCCGCGCAGGCTCAGCTCGACGGCGAGGGGGCGGCGGCCGACCCCGGCCCGGAGGCGCAGGAAGTCGTCGTCCCCCGGACGGCGCTCCCAGACCCGGGTCTCGAGACGGGCCAGCGTCCAGAGCGCCTCGGGGGCGGGATGGCGCCAGCGCATGGCCTCGTCCTGCTGGCGCGCCACCTCCCGCGCCCGCCTCCGGACCCGGGCCAGGTGGTCGAGGTGGCGGTCGCGCTCCGTCCGGGTCCGCCGGCGCTGGCCGTTGCGCTGGGCCACGCCCATGCCCAGGCCGGCGGCCACGCTGGTCAGGGCGAAGAGCAGGCCGCCGGCGACGGTGAGCGGCTGCGGGTTGGTGGCGACGAAGAGGAGGGAGCCGAGGCTGCCGGCCAGGGGGAGGAGGTACTGGGCCCAGGCCACGGCGCCGGACGAGTCCCGGTCCGGGGCGGCGGGGAGGTCGATCGACTCCACGCCGCCCGGCACCGGCGGCGGCGGGATACGCGCCGGCCGCCGCACCACCACGTGGCTCATGCCGGGCAGGCTGCCCGAGCCCGCGGGCCCGGACAAGCCCAACGCGCGGACAAAGCCGACCTTTCCCCGGCGCCGCCGCCGGGGTGTCCGTTCCTTCCCGGCCTGGCCCGCAGCTCCGGCCCCCCGCCGGGCCGACGGGGATGGGAAGGCACCCCGGGCCAGATGACGGACAAACGCCCTCCACCGCCGCCCGGCACCGGCGCCGGCCGGCAATCTAGGCGGCGGAGCGGATCCCGCGCCATGCCACGAGTCCTGGTCACCGTCGACGGCCCCAGCGGTCGCCACCACCTGTGGTTGCCCGAGGACGCCCCCCTCCGCCTCCTGCTGCCCGCCATCCTCCAGGTGACGGCGGTCGATCGGTCGGCGCGGTGGCGGCTGACGCCCCGGGGCGGCCGGCCGCTCGACCCCGAGGCCACCCTGGCCGGCGCCGGCGTGCTCCCGGGGGCCATCCTCCTGCTCCAACCGGAGACGGGTTCCCCATCGCAACCGATCGCGAGCGGGAACTCCGAGGTGGGTGAGGGCGCCCAGCCCACCTCCGGGCCGGCTCCGGCCTCCCCGTCGCCGCCCCCGCCCGGGCCGGGGGAGGGGGTGGTCGAGCTGGTCGTCCGCGGCGGCCCCGGGGCCGGTCGGCGGGCACGGCTGGGGCCTGGTGAGCACCGTCTCGGCGGCCATGGCCACGGCCCGCTGGCGCTGAACGACCCGTGGCTGGCCCCGGTCCACCTGACCGTGCGGGTGAGCCCCGGCGGAGAGGTGACCGTGGCCCCGGCCCGACCCGGGCTGGCGGTCGCGCTCGACGGGGTCCGCCTGGACGAGCCCCGCCCCGTCGGTCCCGGGGAGCGGCTGGCGCTGGGCCAATCCCTGCTCGCCTTCGAATGGCCGGGCCGGCCGGCTCCCCGGCTCCGGGAGGTCGAGCCGGTGCCCGGCCTCCGGGTCCCGGCCCCACCGGCGCGGACCGTACCCGGAGGCGCGCTGGC
>JAJPKS010000460.1 GCA_021323605.1 Bacillota bacterium
AAGAGCGCCTCCCGCATCCGATCCACCATGGCCAGGTCGTCGGCCAGGTTGGTGATCAGGCCGGCCACGTGGGGCAGCTCGGCCAGGCCGGCGAAGGCGGCCCCGCCCTTGAAGTCCACCAGCACGAAGGCCAGCAGCTCGGGCGGGTGGGTGGCGGCCAGGCCGGCCACCAGGGTGCGCAGCAGCTCGCTCTTGCCGGAGCCGGTGGCGCCCACGACCAGGCCATGAGGTCCGATGCCGCCTCGGGCGGACTCACGGAGGTCCAGCGTCAGCGGTCGGCCGGCGCCGTCCACCCCGATCGGGAGCCGGAGGAGGTCGTGAGCCGGTCGCCCGTTCCAGAGCGCTTCGAGGTCCAGGTCCCGGGCCGAGGGCGCGCCCAGCAGCTCGACCAGCCGACAGGTCTCGGACAGAGCGGCACGAGGGTCGCGATCCGCCAACCGCAACGGCGCCAGGCGGCGGGCGATGGCCTCGCCCAGCCTGGCGTCGACGGCCGCGACTTGGCCCCTCGCCTCCCAGCCCTCCCCGGTCCCGGCCGAGAAGCCTCCGTCGGGATCGACCACCACCCGGAGGTCCACCGCCGGCGGCTCGTCCCGCTGGGCGTCGACCAGGAAGAGCAGGCCGACCTCCAGCTCCCGGGCCCGCTCGGTCAGCTCGCGGACCAGGTCCAGGCGGGCGAGCGGTGAGGTCGCCGAGAACCCGTCCACCACCAGCAGCAGCCGGCGTCCGGGGGGACGGTCGAGGGGATGGACGGAGGCGGGCCCGGGGTGGTGCCGGGTCCGCTCGCGTCTCCGGGCGACCTCGTCCGCCAGTAGCCCGGCCAGGCCCTCACCCTCGGGGCAGAGGAGGGTCCCACCGCCCTCGGAGATGACGTGGGGCAGCCACCGGGCGAACTCCCAGGCGGCGGTCGCGACCGCCGGATGACAGATGCAGATCGCCAGGTCGTCGGGCGCGCAGAGCGTGGCCAGCTCCAGGACCATGGCCCGGGCCAGGCCGCGCGTCCGATCCCGCGGGCCGAGGAGGCTCACCACCGGGTGGGCCCGGAGGTCGACCGTCACCGGCTGGTTGGGGACGGTGCCGCAGCGCTCGATCAGCCGCCGGGCGGCGGCCACCAGGTGTGGGTCGCGCTCGGGCGGGAGGTCGGCCTCGTCCTCCAGACGCAGCGGTGTGCTCAGGGGCACCGCGCCCGTCCCGATCCGGACGCGAGCGAAGTCGGGATGATCGAGACGGCGCTCCCACACCCGGGTCCGCCGGCAGACCAGCGCCCACAGCTCGGCCGGCCCCGGATGCAGCAGGTGCGAGACCTCGTCTTGCAGGTAGCCGGTGCGGCGTGCGGTGGCGGCCAGCCCGCTCAGGTAGGCGCGGTAGCGCTCGCGTTGCATCTCCAGGCGGCGGCGGCGGGCCGATCGCTGCTGGAGGAGCATGGCTGTGCCCATGCCCAGCGAGCCCAGGGCGATCACCCCCGTCAGGGCGGCGTAGGTGGGGGTAGGGTTGACCACCACGAACACCAGGCTGCCCAGGCCGGTGATGGCCGGGAAGAGGAGCTGCCACCAGCCGAAGCCCGGGCCTTCGTCGAGCGGCGGCGGCAGCCGCACGACGATCTCGTCCCCGGGCGAAGGAGGCGACACCATGCGGGCGGGCCGGTGAAGGCGGATGTGGCTCACGGTTTCGAAGGTCCCTGGGTCGTCACCGCCCGGATCGCGGCGAACGGCCATAATCGTGCACCAACGCCTCCTTTCGAGAGAACCCATGCCCGACACGATCTGCCGCGTCACCGTCCAGGGGATGGGCCGCCGCGTCGACCTGGTCCTCCCCGCCACGGTCCCGATCGCGGAGCTGATGCCGGAGGTCGCGCGTCTCTGTCTTGGTGAGGAGACGCCAGGGCCAGAGGCGGAGGTGGCGCCGCCGGTGTGGACCCTGGCCCGCGTCGGCGGCCCCCCCTTCGCCCTGACCGACACCCTGGCCGAGCACCAGGTGGTCGACGGCGAGGTGCTCCACGTGGTCGACGTGGCCGTCTGGCGGACCCCGACCGTGGTCGAGGTCCGGGAGCAGGTGACCACCGCCCTCGAATCGAGTTCCGTCGGGGGTCTGGGCGCGTGGGCGCTGGCGCCGGTGGCCGCCGCCCACGTCCTGGCCGCGGTCGCCCTCGGCGTCCGGCTCCACGCCGTCGGGATCCCGATCGGGTTGGGCGCCCTGGGGCTGGCCGCCCTCGCCCTGGGGCTCGCGGTCCGTGCCGGTCGGACCGCCGTCGCCGTGCGCGCTGCCCTCGTGCTGGAGGCCTGGGGCCTGGCTGGGCTGGGAGGATGGGCCCTGGCCGGTGGCCCGCCCGCGGCGGCCGGTGTCGCGGCCGCCGCCGCCGGGGCGACCGCGGCGGCCGCCGCGACCGTGGCCGTCGTCCCCGCCGTCGCCCCCGGGGCGACCATGGCCGGCCTCGGCCTCTTCCTGGGAGGGTTGGCGGTGGCGGCGGGAGTGCCGTCGGACCGGGTGGCCGGTCTGGCCGCCCTCCTCGGTCTCGCCGCCCTGCGGCTGCTGCCCGCCGTGGTCGCCTTCCGGCTTCGGGCTGGTGCCGGGGATCTCCAGGGCCTCGCCCGGCGCGCCCGTCGCCTGCTGGTCTCGCTCTCGGCGGGGACGGCGGCGACGCTGCTGGGTGCCGCCCTGGTGCTGGCGTCCACCGGCGGCCCGCCCGGCTTGGCGCTGACGGCGGTGACGGGCCTGGGTCTGCTCCTCCGGGCGCTCTCCTACCGCTTCCCGGCCGATGCCCTCCCCGCGGCGCTGGCGGCGGGCGGCTGCCTGCTGGCCCTGGAGGTCGGGGTGGGGGTACAGGCGGCGGCGCGCGGCTGGGTGCTGGCGGCCCCGGCGTTGCCCATCGCCACCGGGGCGCTGGCCCTGCTCCCGGCCGTGCTGGGCCGCGAGCGTCCCGAGGTGCCCCCCGCCTGGTGGCTGGCGGTGGAGGTGCCGGCGGTGCTGCTGGTCCTCGCCCAGTGGGGGGTGTGGGGCTTTCTGGTGACCCTGGGCCACCGTCTTCTGGGCTGAGGGGTGCGTTTTGGGGGAGGGGAACGCGCGTGTGGTGGTGGCATGCTGCGGGGTCGGCGGTGGAGGGAAGCGATGAGTGGCGTGGAC
>JAJPKS010000400.1 GCA_021323605.1 Bacillota bacterium
ATCGACTCCACCCGGGCCGACATCACGACCTTCCTGAACATGATCGAGGTCATCGCCCGGGACGGGCACATGGACTCCCTGGCCCTGGTCGACACCTTCGGGGTGCTCAGCCCCCAGGCGGCCGCCTTCATGACCCGCAAGGTCCGGGAGCGGATCTCCAAGCCGCTCGAGGCCCACTTCCACATGGACTTCGGCCTGGGCGTGGCCAACACCGTGACCGCGGTCGCCAACGGCGTGCAGACGGTGCAGGTGTCGGTCACCGGCGTCGGTGAGCGGGCCGGCAACACCCCGCTGGAGGACACGGTCATGGCCCTGCGCACCATGTACGGGATCGACAGCGGCCTCGACCTGGGCAAGCTGTACGGCCTCTCCCGGCTGGTCCGGGACCTGGCCGGCGTCCCCGTGCCGCCCAACCGCGGCATCGTGGGCGACCGCCTCTTCCACGTGGAATCGGGCATCATCGCCAGCTGGGTCAAGAACGTCGGCTCGGAGCACCTGACCGAGGCCTTCCCCTTCCGCCCGGAGATGGTGGGCCAGCGGGGCCCGGAGGTGGTCCTGGGCAAGGGCAGCGGCCTGGACTCGGTGCTGATCTGGCTGGACAAGGTTGGCCTGGGACCGGCCAGCGAGGAGGAGATGACGGCCATCCTGCAGGAGGTGAAGGCGCTCTCCCTGCAGCGGAAGGGGCTGCTCGACGAGGACGACTTCCGACGCATCGCGGAGGGCGTCCTGCGCCGGCCGGCGAGGGCGTGAGCCGGCGCCCGGGTAAGGAGGGAACGATGACGCGGAGGATCGTCGACCTGACGGTGCCGGTCGGCACCGGCACCAAGAGCCCGCCCTCGACCGACATGCCGGTGGAGCTGGCCCGGCACCGCCGGGGCCCGGGGTTCTGGCAGGTCACCTCGATCCACCTCAGCCTCCACACCGGGAGCCACGTCGACTCCGGCCTGCACTGCTTCGAGGACGGCGGCACCACCGACGCCATCTCGCTGGACCAGGTGTGCGGGATGGGGGCCCTCTTCGACCTGGGCGAGGTCGACCCCTCGACCGAGATCACGGCGGCCATGCTCGCCGAACGCGACCCCGGTCCTCTGGAGGGCCGGATCGCGATCCTCCGCACGGGGTGGACGGATCGCGCCTGGGGGGACTTCCCGCGCTTTTTCGTCGACTCCCCCTTCCTCAGCGTGGAGGCGGCCGAGTGGCTGGTGGCGCGCCGTCCCAAGGCGGCTTGCTTCGACTTCTTCGAGGAGTACGCTGCCCGCCTCCCCGCCTTCACCTCGGAGGACTTCCGGGTTCATCGCGTCTTCCTGGCCGCCGGGGTCGTGCTCATCGAGCAGGCCACACGGCTGCACGAGCTGGTGGGCAGGCGGTTCGAGCTGTTCGCCCCCTTCTTCAAGGTCGTCGGCGCCGAGGGGGCACCGGCCCGAATCTTCGCCCTGGTCGAGGATTGAGGCTCCCCGGCCACCCTCCGATGGCGCCCGGCCCGGCCGGGGCGCCGGGACGGTGACGGTCGCGTCCGGGCCCGCCCGGGCGCGGCCGTCGGCCGGCCGCGTGCTGGGCCCCACCCTCCTCCTCCAGTTCTGTTTCGGGCTCGTGTACGTGTGGGGGGTGCTCGCGCCGGCGGTGCGGAGCGAGGGCTGGCCGGCGCTGCTGGTGGGATCGGTCTGGTCGGCCGGGCCCCTGGGCTGGATCCTGGGGATCGTCGCCTCGGGGCGGCTGGCCGACCGGCTGCCGCCGCGTCGGCTCTGCTGGGTTGGACTCGGCATCGCGGGCGTGGGCTTCGCGGTGGCGCTGGCCGCGCCCGGCGGGATCACCCTGCCGCTCCTCTACGCCGGGCTCGGCCTGGGCGTCGGCGGGTCGTTCGCCATGGCCGGCTCGCTGGCCGCGGGGGCGAGCGTGCTGCCCGCCCGGGTGGGGACGGTCGGCGGTGCGCTCACCGGGGCCTACGCCCTGGCCGCGCTGATCCAGGTCCCGGCGGCGAGCCTCCTCCTGCCCCGCCTGGGCTGGGTGGGGACGCTGCGGACCATGGCCTCCGTGCTCTGGCTGCTCGCCGCCGCCGGCCTGATCCTGCTGCCGGCGGTGCCCGGCCCCGTCCGGCCACGGGAGGGCGCCACCGTGCCGCTCCCACGCCTGGCCGGCCGCCCCCTGGTGCTCAGGGGTTTCCTCTTCCAGCTGGCGACGGCGCCCCTGGGCGCCTACGGCTTCGTCTTCCTCCCCACCTACGCCCACGCCCGGGGCGACCCGGCCTGGCTCGCCCCGGCCGCGCTGGCGGCGGTGGCCGCCGGTAACGCCGCCGGACGCCTGGGCGCGGGGACGATCAGCGACCACCTCGGCGTGGGCCGGCTCCTGGCCGGGATCGTGGCCTGCAACGCCCTGGCGGCCTGCCTGCTCCTGTTCTGGCGGGACCCGGCGGGGCTGATCCCGGGCGGCCTGGTGGCCGGCCTCGGCTTCGGAGGTCCGGCCGGTGTCATCTCCCGTCTGGGGACCCGGGCGGCGCCCGACGCCCCCGGCTCGGCCATCGGCCTGACCTTCGCCGGCTACTCGAGCGGGTCGGCCCTGGGGCCGCTGGTCGGCGCGGCCCTGGGGCCTCCCACCAGCTGGGCGGTCCTGGGCCTCTGCTCGTTGGGGGGGCTGGTCCTGCTGGGCGTCCGCCGGGGGGCAGCACGTGGGGCCGCGTGAGGGGGCCTCCACCCGTGCCCCGGGGGTCCGGCACCCGGTTCGGTGGTAGGGTATGCACGCATGCTCGAGTCGGCGGATCGGGTGCTGCGAGTGCTCGAAGCCTTCAGCCCCACCAAGCGAGACCTCACCCTCTCCGAGATCGCGGACCAGCTCGGCCTGCCGCGAAGCTCGGTCCACCGTCTGCTCGCGGTCCTCATCGCCCACGGGTTCGTCGAGCGTGACCCGGCCACGCGCCGGTACCGGCTCGGGATCCGGCTCTTCGAGATCGGCTCCATCGTCATCCACCAGCGGGGACTGCACTCGGCCGCCCATCCCGTGGTCGAGGAGCTCTCGGTGAGCACCGGAGAGACCTGCCATCTGGCCGTGCTCTCCGGCATCGACGCCGTCTACGTGTACAAGATCGAGGGCGCCTCCAGCATCATCATGTCCTCCCGCGTCGGGGGTCGCGCCCCTGCCCACTGCACCAGCATCGGCAAGGTGCTCCTGGCCTGGAGCGGCCGCGAGGTCCTGGAGCAGGTGGTGGCCGGTGGCCTGCGACCCTACACGCCGAACACGATCACGAACGCCCAGCAGCTGGAGACGGAGCTGGAGCGCGTTCGCGCCCAGGGCTACGCCGTGGACGTCGAGGAGTACGAGCGCGGCCTGTGCTGCATCGCCGCTCCGGTGCGCGACCACTCCGGGGGCGTGATCGCGGCCCTGGGGCTGGCGGGCCCCCGAAGTCGCCTCGGCAACCGGCGTCTGACCGAGCTGGCCGGGGCGGTGCGGAGGGCCGCGGACGCGGTCTCCCGCAACCTGGGCTACATCCCCGCCGCGGCGGTGGCGGGGAGCTGACCCGCCCGTGCGCGCCGACCTGGGAACTTTCGCCCACGGGCAGTTCCGAACCGACTACGAAGACCGGCCGGACCCCCACCGGCTGCGCGAGCGCCGCCTGGCCCGCGCCCGGGAGGCCATGGCCGACCGGGGCCTGGACGCCCTGCTCTGCTGGAAGGACGAGAACGTCCGCTACCTGACCGGGCTCCGCGCCCAGATCATCGCCGGCAAGAGCGCGCTCCTGAACGGCTGCTTGCTCCTCCCCGACCGCGCCCCCGTCCTCCTCGCCTCGGGCGGCGAGGTGCAACGGGCCAGGGTGGTCATGCCCTGGATCGAAGAGATCCACGCGGTGCCGATCATGGAGGCCAGGGGCCTGGTCCGTGGCGCGGTGGAGCACACCCTGAGGCCGATCCTCGAACGCCACGGTCTCACCCGGGGCCGGCTCGGCCTGGACGAGTCCGGCTACTGCCTGGTGGAGGCGCTGCGCGAGCTGCTCCCCGAGCTGGAGCTGTGCGACGGGGACGCCGCCATGCAGGCCGCCCGCCTGATCAAGCTCCCCGAAGAGGTGGCGCTCATGGAGGAGGCGAGCGCCATCGCCGAGGCCGTGACCCGGGCCGCCATCGAGGCCGTGGCTCCGGGGGTGCGCGAGACCGACGTGGTGGCCGAGGCCATGCGTACGCTCTTCCGCCTGGGGGGCGAGTACGCCCACGTGATGACGCCTTTCGTGGCCTCGGGCGAACACATGTCGCCCCCCAACCGCATCGCCTCGGACAAGATCATCCGCGAGGGGGACCTGGTCTTCATCGACATCGGCGCCCAGTGGGGCGGGTACTTCAGCGACATCGGCCGCACCGTGATCTGCGGCCGCCCCCACCGGCGCCAGCAGGAGGTCTACACCGCCGTCCACGAGGCCCTGCAGGAGGCCATCCGGGCCATGGTCCCGGGCAACACCAACGACGACGTGGCGGCGGCGGTACGGGGGGCGGCGGCCCGCCACGGGCTGGCGGACCACTTCATCAGCCTGTTCATCGGCCACGGCGTGGGCATGGGGTCCAACGAGCCCCCTTACATCGGGGAGGACCTTCCGGGCGCGGAGACGGTGGTGCTCCGGGAGGGCATGACCTTCGCCGTGGAGCCCCTGATCTGGGTGCCGGGGGTGAGGGGCGGTGGCGGCGTCAGGCTGGAGGACACCATCCTGGTGTCGCCGGGCGGGGGACGCCCCCTCACCCGGCTCGGGTTCGACGAGCGGCTCCTGATCTGAGGACCGCGGCGGCCGGCGCCCGGGCGGGCCGTGCCGCGACCATCCCGGACGCCGCCGGCGGTCAGTCGGGGTCCGACACGTAGACGTCGGCGAGGTGCTCGAAGGCGTGGGCCAGGGCGGGCAGGTCGTAGGCCACCAGCTCCCGGCCCTCCCAGACCGCGCCCAGGAACTCCGCCAGCGCCGGCTCGTACAGGCCGACGGGCTCGCGCCCGCTCCACCGGAACCCGACCGGGAGGTCATCGTCCCGCCACCCCAGCACGACCCGCTCGCTCATCGCCCCCGACCCCCGCGGGCTCCTCCCCGCTCGAGCCCCCGCCCCTCGACGTCCTCCCCCGCGATCGTGAACAGATCCCCCGCGGTCAGCCGGCGACCCCGCCGGACGGCCTCGTAGATCCGCACCGCCTGCCGCATCCGCGCCCGGTCCAGGGCGTTCCTCACGCTCCGCCCGTTGGCGAAGCCGGGCCGGCGCATGCGCCGCCGCAGGTGCTCACGGAGGGCCGCCTCCGCCTCCTCCGAGAGCCGGTAGCGGTGCTCGCGCGTCATCAGTCGTGCGATCGCCATCAGCTCTCCGAGCGAGTAGTCGGGGAAGTCGACGTGGTGGGCGATCCGCGAACCCAGCCCGGGCACGTCGGAGAAGAACCGTTCCATCCGGTCCCGGTACCCGGCCAGAATGACGACCAGGTTCCCCCGCTCGCTCTCCATCGTCTGAAGCAACAACTCCACGGCCTCCTGGCCGTAGTCGCGCTCGTTGTCGAGGCGGTAGATGTTGTAGGCCTCGTCGATGAACAGCACCCCTCCCATCGCCCGCCTCAACACCTCCCGCGTCCGGGGGGCGGTGTGACCGACGTACTGGCCGACCAGGTCCTCGCGCGAGGCCACCACCAGGTGCCCCTTGCGAACGTAGCCCAGCTCGTACAGCAGCTCGCCCATGCGCATCGCCACCGTGGTCTTGCCGGTACCCGGGTTGCCGGTGAAGCACATGTGCAGCGTCGGCGACGCCGTCTCCAGCCCCAGGCGCCGGCGCAGCCGTCCCACCAGGAGCAGGGCCGCGAGTTCCCGGAGGCGTCGCTTGACCTCGTGGAGGGCGACCAGCTCCCGATCCAGCCGACCCAGCACCTCCTCGACCGGGCCGCCCTCCAGGAGCTCGGGCGCCTCCACGACGACCTCCTCCCAGAGCCCGGCGGAGTCGGCGAGGTCGGGGGGAAAGGAGCGGGCTCCCCCGCTTGGCCTCTCGCCCCCCGCCGCCATGCCCGGCCCCGACGGAGGCGCACTGCCGATCGTCCCCGGGACCGGTTCAGCCACGGCCGTCCCCACGGTAGCGTTCGCCCCGGGGCCGATCCGCGGCGTAGGCGTGCAGGGTGTAGCGCACCACGCGGTCGTGCCCCTCCTCCCGCTCCAGCCGGAAGCCGGGCTCGTGGGGGGGTCGGTTGACGATGAACTGCAGGGCGGTCGTCTGCCTCGTCAGTCCCGGGTCGTAGAGGCTCACGCGGACGTAGTGATCGGGCAACGCCTCCCGGCAACGCTGCACCTCGCGCAGCGCGGCCATCGCGTCCCTGAGGTCGAACATCGGCATCCCCCACATCTCCCAGTAGACGTTCCTCGGATGCGGGTCGTCGGTGAACTCGATGGACACGGCCCAGCCCCTGTCGAGCCCGTACTGGATCTGGGCCAGGATCTGCTCGTCGCTGAGATCGGGGAGGTAGGAGAAGGTGCCCTGCGTGATGCGCAGGCCCTGACCTCCACCCGGGCGGGACGGTTCTCTCGTCTCCATGTGCCTGCGCTCCTCTTTTCCCTAGAACGCGACCGGGGTGGGCAGGTTCACGACGTCCGGCACGTCGGTGGACTCGAACTCGAAGCTGACGTCGCCCCACACCTCCAGGGCGGCGCGCAGCTCGGGCGACCAGGCCGCCGCCCGGCGCAGGGCCTCCGGTCCCTCGCGGATGAGGTCGCAGCCCTCGTTGCGGGCCTGGATCATCGCCTCCAGGGCGACCCGGTTGGCGGTGGCACCGGCCGCGATCCCCATGGGGTGGCCGATGGTGCCGCCGCCGAACTGGAGGACCACGTCCTCTCCCAGGTGATGCAGCAGCTGGGGCATCTGGCCGGCGTGGATACCGCCCGAGGCCACCGGCATCACCCCGGGCAGATGGCACCAGTCCTGGTCGAAGAAGATGCCGCAGGCCAGGTCGCGGCGCACCACGTCCTCGCGCAGCGTGTCGTAGTAACCCCTGACCGACGCCGGGTCGCCCTCCAGCTTGCCCACCACCGTGCCCGCGTGCACGTGGTCGACGCCGAGCAGACGACACCACTTGGCCAGCACCCGGAAGCTGACCCCGTGGTTCTTCTGTCGGGTGTAGGTGGCGTGGCCAGCCCGGTGGAGGTGCAGGATCATGCTGTTGGCCCGGGCCCATCTCGACATCGAGGCCATGGCGGTGAAGCCGGCGGTCAGGTCGATCATGACGATGACGCTGCCCAGCTCTCTGGCGAACTCGGCCCGCTCGTACATCTCCTCCATGGTGGCGGCGGTGACGTTGAGGTAATGGCCTTTGACCTCGCCCGTCTCGGCCATCGCCCGATGCACCGCCTCCATGCAGTACAGGTAGCGATCCCGCCAGCGGTTGAAGGGCTGGGAGTTCATGTTCTCGTCGTCCTTGACGAAGTCGAGGCCACCGCGCAGCGCCTCGTAGACCACCCGGCCGTAGTTGCGCGGCGAGAGCCCGAGCTTGGGCTTGGTGGTGGCTCCCAGGAGCGGCCGCCCGTACTTGTTGAGGAGCTCCCGCTCCACCACGATGCCGTGGGGCGGGCCCTGGAACGTCTTGACGTACTCCCCGGGGATACGCAGGTCCTCGAGCCGGAGCGCCCGTATGGCTTTGAAGCCGAAGACGTTGCCGATGATCGACGAGGCCATGTTCGGGATCGAGCCCTCCTCGAACAGGTCCAGCTTGTAGGCGATGTACGTCAGGTACTGAGGCGGTTCGGTGCCCGGCACCGGATCGATGCGATAGGCCTTGCCCCGGTAGTTGTCGTGGGCCGTCAGCCGGTCGGTCCAGACCACCGTCCAGGTCGCCGTGGAGGACTCTCCGGCCACCGCGGCCGCTGCCTCTTCCGGCTCCACCCCGGGCTGGGGGGTGACCCGGAAGGCGGCCAGCACGTCGGTCTCCTCCGGCTCGTAGTCGGGGCGCCAGTACCCCATCTGCTTGTAGGGGATCACCCCCGAGGCCCACCGTGACCTCCGGGGAGCGGGTTCACGCTCGATCAGCATCCGAACCTCCTTGGCCGGTTCAAATTCAAAGGTGACGGTGGCTCCAGGCCAGTCCCTCGTGCTGCCCGGCGGTGAGGCGGACCATCATCGACTTCTGCGCGCTCAGGATGCGATGGGCGAGGATCAGCTGGGTCAGCGCCAGGGGATCGCTGTGCCGTTGTCCTCGGGCCGCCTCGTAGGTGCCGAGTCGTTCGGGGGGAACGTGATGGACGCTGCCGTGGACGCCGTCGATGTGCGCCCAGATGGTGCGTTCCACCAGCTCGGCCTCGGGGGCCGTGATCTGCCCTTCGATCTCGATCACGTCCGAACGCTGGCCGTCCTCGTCGATGAAGTCGAGGAACAGGCGCACCCGATCGGCACGGTGCAGGGAGTGGTCGAAGGAGAGTCTGGGCAGCGTGTGACGCTGGGTGATCCTGACGCCGAGGTGACCCATGTCCTTCCATCCCGGGGTCGGCCGGTGGAAACGCACCACCAGGTCGGCCCAGCGGCGCTGGGGCCGGATGTAGGTCTCGGCGTCGAGCCGTCGGGTCTCGAGTTCCGCCAGCACCTGCTCTCGCGAGTAGCCCCGCCTGGCCATGTCCCGGCGCAGCTTCCAGGCCACGCGCAGCTCCGGCTCGGGATCGAGCCAGACCTTGAGGTCGAAGGTGTGGCGGATGCCCGGCGCCAGGAAGGGGTGGAGCCCCTGCACGATCACCACCTGACGAGGTTCCAGCCGCTGCCGGCGCCCGAAGGTGCCGTCGCGGTGATCGTAGACCGGCTTCTCGATCGCCTCGCCCCGCTTCAGCGTCCAGAGGTGCTCCTCCATCAGGGCGAAGTCGTTGGCCCGGGGGTTGAGCGGGGTCAGGCCCACCAGCGCCCGTTGACGACGGTCCAGCGAGTGGTAGTCGTCCAGGCAGACGGTGGCGATCCGGTCCTCCCCGAAGAGGCCGTAGAAGGCCGCGGTCAGGGTGGTCTTGCCGCTCCCGCTGTCCCCGCCGATGCCGATGAAGAGGGGCCGTTCGGTGCCCGGCAGTCCCGCCATCAGCGCCGTCCCCTCGCCGCGCCGTCTGGCCGGACGATCCTGCCCATGCTCCCAGGCTACGGGCCGGTTTCCATGCGGTCAAATTCAAATTTTTTATAATATAATGAAGAATTCAGCATGAAATCCAGGGATCTCGAACGACGGGTGACCCTCCACCAGCTCCGCATCCTCGTGACCGTGGTGGAGAGCGGTGGCTTCACCCGCGCGGGGGAGGTGCTCGCCCTGACCCAGCCCGCCATCAGCCATCAGGTCCAGGCCCTGGCCCGCGCCATCGGCCACCCCCTCTTCCAGCCCGGGCGCGGCACGCCCGAGCTGACGCCGGTGGGCCGGGCGCTCTACGAACGGGCACGTCGCATCCTGGCCCTGGTCGGGGAGACGGGCGAGACGATCGAGGAGTTGGTCGGCCTCCGTGCCGGCTCGCTCAGCGTCGCCGGCGACACCACCGTCGGCATCTACGTGCTGCCCGACGCCCTGGCCGGCTTCCGCCGCCACCACCCCGGGGTGGAGCTCCAGCTCGACGTCCTCAACCGGCACCAGGTCCGGGATCGCCTGCTCTGCGGCGAGGCCGACCTGGGGGTGGTGGGCCGTCCCTTCGAGGCCGACCTGTTCTGCGCCGAGCCCCTGCTGGAGAACACGCTGCTGTGTCTGAGCGCCCCCGATCATCCCCTGGCGGCGCAGGAGCCGTTGCAACCCGCCCGGTTACTCGACGGTCCGCTCCTGCTCCGCGAGCCCGGCTCGGGCACCAGAGAGTCGGCGGAGGCCATCCTCCGCCAGCACGGGGTGGAGCCGGTGGCGGCCATGCAGCTGGCCAGCAACGGGGCTCTGAAACGGGCCGTGGCCCGGGGCCTGGGCGTGACCGTCCTGTCCGTCTACGCGGCGCGGCTGGAGATCGAGCTGGGGCTCCTGCGCCCGTTGCGCGTGGAGGGGTTCCCGGTGCGCCGCACGTGGCACGTCGTCTGGCCGCGTGAGCGCATCCTGAGCCCGGCCGCCCGGGCCTTTCGTGCCTACCTCCACGAGACCGAGTGGCGAGCCTCGCTGCCCACCCCCTTGGGCAGCGACTGATCCGGGATCGTCCGCGTCCTCCACCCGGTGGTCGTCTGCGGCGCCGGCGTCTCGTCGCCGGTCCGGGGACCGCGCCCGCGGCGCATCCGGTCCGCGCGTTCTCGCTACCGCCGCTCGAGCTCGGTGAGGACCATCTGGATCAGGACGACCGATCGCCTGAGGTTGATCAGCGCCGTCTCCAGGGCCGTCCGCTCCGGCCTGGTGAGCGCCGGATGCCGCAGCATCAGGCTGAGCGCCCAGGATGCCTCCTGGAGGCGCTGAGCGGCCCGAGCTGCCGAGGCGAGGGCGGGGGTCGACAGCAGCTCGGGCTCCTGGTCGGTGAAGTAGGCGAGAGGCTTCCCGGTGCGGGTGGCGATGTGGGCCAGGGTGGCGAAGGACGGACGCGACTTGCCGGTCTCGATCAGGTGGATGGCCACCGGTGTCACCGCTCCGGCCGCCAGCTGGGCCAGGCTGAGTCCGGCGTCGCGCCGGGCGGCCCGCACCCGCTCCGGGATCACGTCGATCCCCGGCCCTCTCCGGCTCGATCTCGCCATCCTTTGGAGATGCCCTTCTGTTAACCTTCTACTTAACGAGATCCATGGTCACCTCCTAACTCTCCTGGGTCGGTGAGGGATTAACCGTCGCTGATTAACATACACCCGGAAGCGAGCTTCTAGACGGGTCGCCGGGCTCGGGGCGGCAGGCAGGTCGGCGGCCGCATGGGCGTGATCCGGGGAGTCGGACGTCCCTCCCCGCAGCCGGCGCGTGTGCCGGCCACGCCCCTTCCATCGGTCCCGCTTTCGGAGTCGACGCCGGTCGTGGGCGCGAGGGTCCACCCGGGGCCCGGAGGACAGGGATCCTCCCCGATGTTCACTCCTGTTAGGATGGGAACGAAGCCCCCATCACCAGAACTGGGGTACGCGTCAGCCGCTGGCGGACGGAGGGCTGGCGGAGCGTCGTCCCGGAGCAGATAGACGAACGGTCACCGAGCACCCGAGGCGGCTCCATGCGGGGGGGCCGCCAGAGACGTGGAGGGGCGTCGCCAGGCCGAGCCCAGGCAGCCAGCGCTGAGCTTCTTCCTGGTGGCGATGGCCGCCTCGGCGGGGGGGCTCCAGGCGCTGGGCAGAGTGCTCTCGAGCCTGCCCTCCAGGCTTCCCGCGGCGATCGTGGTCGTGCAGCACCTCGATCCTCATCACCGCAGCCGCATGGCCGAGATCCTGGCCAAGCGGACGGCCCTGCACGTGGCCGAGGCGATGGAGGGTGAATGGCTCCGACCGGGCCAGGTGCGCATCGCCCCGCCCGACCGCCACCTGCTGGTGAACCCCGACGGCTCCCTGACCTTGAGTCAGTCCGAGCTGGTGCACTTCGTGCGGCCGTCGGCCGATCTGCTCTTCGAGTCGGCCGCGGCCGCCTTCGGGAAGCGGGTCATCGCCGTGGTCCTCACCGGCACCGGCTCCGACGGCGCGATGGGGGTGACGGCGGTGAAGAAGATGGGCGGCACCGTCATCGCCCAGGACGAGGCCAGTTCGGACTTCTTCGGGATGCCGGGCGCGGCCATCAAGGCCGGTGCGGTCGACCTGGTGCTCCCTCTGGCCGAGATCCCGTCGGCCATCGTCGCCCTCGTCACCGGAGACGGCATCCATGAATGACCCACCTCCCGAGGTCGATTTCGACCAGCTGCTCGACTACCTGCGCCAGGCCCGCAGCGTGGACTTCAGCGCCTACAAGCGCTCCACGCTCACGCGGCGCGTGACCAGGCGCTTGAAGATGGTCGGGGCCACGTCCTTCACCGACTACGTGGACTACCTCCAGGTGCATCCGGAGGAGTTCGCGCGTCTGTTCGACACCGTCCTGATCAACGTCAGCTCGTTCTTTCGCGACCCTCCGGCCTGGGACTACCTGCGACACCAGGTCGTGCCTGCGATCATCGCCTCGAAGCCGGAGCAGGAACCGATCCGCGTCTGGTGCGCGGGATGCGCGTCCGGTCAGGAGGCCTACTCGCTGGCCATGGTCTTCGCCGAAGCGTTGGGCATCGACGCTTTCTTGAAGCGGGTGAAGATCTATTCCACCGACGTCGACGAGGACGCGCTGATCCGGGCTCGGCAGGGCTATACCCAGGCCGAGCTGGAGCCGGTCCCGGAGGAGATTCGAAACAGGTACTTCGAGAGCCAGGGGAGCCGCTACGTCTTCCGCGCCAGCCTGCGCCGGCCGCTCATCTTCGGACGTCACGACCTGCTCCAGGATGCCCCCATCTCCCGGCTCGACCTCCTGTCCTGCCGCAACACGCTGATGTACTTCACCGCCGAGGCCCAGGAACGCGTCCTGGCTCGCTTCCACTACGCCCTGAACGACGACGGCTACCTGTTCCTGGGACGGGCGGAGATGCTGCTCACCCACGGCAACCTGTTCCGACCCGTGGACCTGAAGCAACGTATCTTCAGGAAGGTCCCCCAGTTCCAGCGCATCGAGCGCCTGCTGCCCGCCCAGGCCAGCGGCCGCGACCGACCGGTCGTGGTCTCCCGGCGGGTGCGCCTGCGGGACGTGGCCTGGGAACTCTCCCCCGTGGCCCAGCTCTTGCTCGACGCCGGCGGGGTCCTGGTCATGGCCAATCGGGCTGCCCGCACGTTGTTCGACATGAGCCTGCGCGACGTGGGCAAGCCCCTGCAGGACCTGCAGGTGTCCTATCGGCCGCTCGAGCTCCGTTCCCAGCTGGAGCGGGCAGAGCGGGAGCGCCGGACAGTGGTGGTCAGCAACGTCACCCACGACGGGGACGACGGGAGCGTTCGCTACTTCGACGTCCAGATCACGCCGGTGATCGACGAGGACGACACCGTGCTCGGGTCCAGCGTGCTCTTCATCGACATCACACCCCACCAGCGGCTGCGGCTCGAGCTGGAGCGGACCCGCCAGGAGGTCGAGACCGCCCACGAGGAGCTGCAGTCCAGCACGGAGGAGCTGCAGTCGACGGTCGAAGAGCTGGAGACCACCAACGAGGAGCTGCAGTCCAGCAACGAAGAGCTGGAGACCATGAACGAAGAGCTGGAGTCGACCAACAGCGAGCTCCAGGCTCTGAACGCCGACCTCAGGTCCCGAACCGACGAGCTGGACCGCGTCAACCTCTTCATGCAGTCCATCCTCACCAGCCTGCAGGTGGGGGTCGCGGTCCTGGACAGGGCCATGCAGGTCAACCTGTGGAACCGTCGGGCCGAGGACCTGTGGGGCCTGAGGGACACCGAGGTGATCGGTCGCTCCTTCCTCTCCCTCGAGTTCGGCCTCTCGGTGTCCGAGCTCCGGGAGCTGATCGAGACCGGCCTCGAACGGGAGGGCGAGCAGCACGAGAAGGTGCTGGAGGCGACGACCCGACGGGGCAAGCGGATCCAGTGTCGGGTCACCGCCGCGCCCCTGGTAACGCCAGAGGGAGAGGTCAAGGGCGTCGTCCTCCTCATGGAGGAGCTCCCCGGCGTCGGCTCGCCCGCGGCGCCGACCTCCGGCGAGGACTGAGCGACGGACGGTCCGAGAGGGCGCGGTGGCGGGGCCCACCGCCGCACCGGGCCGGCGGCGGTGGGCCGAACCGGGGTCAGAGCGTGATCACGCGACCTTCGCGCGCCGAGCGGGCCATGGCCTCGGTGAGCTGCACGCTGCGCAGGCCGTCCATCCCGGTGGCCAGCGGCTCCCGGTCCTCGAGCACGGCGTGGTTGAAGTCGTCGATCAGCCGGCGGTAGCAGTCGTGCGTGCTCTCCGTGGTCACCTCCTCCCCGGCCTCGGTCAGGACCCGCATCTCGCCTTCCCGCCAGGGCCGGGTGATGCCGCGGCCGACGATCCGGCCCCGGCTCCCGTAGACGTCGATGTCGGGCTGGAAGTTGGGGGTCACCTGGTTGGCGTTGACGTAGGCCATGGTCCCGTTGGTGAAGCGGAAGAGGGCCAGCGCCATCGTCTCCAGCTCGTCCCGCCGCCCCACGTCGGTGAGCGCCACCACCTCGGCGATCTCGGCCCCGAGCAGGTAGCGGAGCAGGTCGTAGGCGTGCACCCCGATGTTGTTGATCGTGCCCACCCCGGCCAGCGACGGGTCCGCGCGCCAGCTGCGCAGGGGTGAGGCCCCGGCGCTGACCTCCACCTGGACCAGGAGCACGTCGCCCAGCGCCCCTTCGGCGATGAGGCGGCGGGCGCGCTGGAAACAGGCGTGATGCCGGGTCTGGAAGTTGATGCCCAGCTTGACGCCCGCCTCCCGGCAGGCGTCCAGGACGCGCTGCGCGTCGGCCGTGGTCAGGGCCAGCGGTTTGTCGCAGAGCACGTGCTTGCCGGCCCTCGCCGCCGCGATCGCCTGCTCCGGGTGCAGGGCGTTGGGGGTGGTGATGGCCACCACCTGGACGTCGGGATTGGCCAGCATGTCCTCGTAGCGCGTGTACGCGCAGCGGGCCCCGTGGCGAGCGGCGAACTCCTCGGCCCGCCCCTGGTCCCGGCTGACCACGGCCACCAGCTCGCTCTCGGCCAGCTCCTGCACGTGCGGGGCGACGGCCCGGTTGGCGATGTTGCCGATGCCGATGATGCCCCAACCCAGCGTCATGACCGAACCTCCTCGTCGTGCTCCTCGTCGACCGTGATACGTCCCGCGCCCGCTCCGGGCAGGAAGCGGCCGCTCCCGGGATCGGCCAGCACCCGGCCCTCCTCGGCCGCCAGCCGGCCTCGAAGATAGGTCCTGACCGCGCGACCGCGCAGGACCCTGCCCTCGAAGGGCGACCACCCTGCCTTCGAGAGCAGGTCGGAAGCCTCCACCCTCCAGGCGCGCTCGGGATCGACCAGGACCAGGTCGGCGTCCGCCCCCGGTCGTAGCGTCCCTTTCCGCGGCTGGAGCCCGTAGATCCGGGCCGGGGTCTCGGCGTACACCTCGACCACCCGCTCGTAGCCGATCCGGCCGGCGTGGGCCGCGTCGAGCAGGATGGGGAAGGTGGTGTCGATGCCGGGCAGACCGAAGTGCACCTCCCAGATCGACCCCGCCCGCTTCTGTTCCGGAGTCGAGGGGGCGTGATCGGAGGCCACGTAGTCGACGGCGCCGCTCGCCACCTCCTGCCACATGGCCTCCAGATCCTGCTGGCTGCGGGCCCGGGCCGGGGGCGTGAACTTGCGGAAGGCGCCGTGGTCCAGGGCCTCGGCCTCCATCAGGGTCAGATACTGCGGGCAGGTCTCGACCGCGACCGCCGCCCCCGCCCGGCGCTCGCGGACCGCCAGCCGCACCACCTCCGGGCAGCTCGCGTGCGCGATCACCACCCGGGCCCCGGCCAGGCGAGCGAGGAGAGCGGTGGACGCCACCGCCACCTGCTCCGCCTCCCGGCCCCGCCAGGCGGGGATCACGCCCCCGTCCTCGCGGCCGGCCTCACGGAGGCGGCGCTCGGCGGCCGCGGTCAGCGACTCCTCCTCCCCGTGGACCAGGCAGACCGCGCCCACCGCCGCCGCCGCCTCGAACAGGGTGAGCAGCTCGGCCGGGGACAGCCCCGGCACCCCGTGGGTGGTGCAGGTGAAGGCCTTGACGAAGGCCGCGCCGGCCCGCCACAGGCCGGCCACCTCGCCCGCCATCCCGGTCCAGGCGTGCGCCCCCAGACCAAAGTCGACCCGGGAACGGGTCGCCAGGTAGCGACGCTTCTCCCGGAGCTCCTCCGCCGTCCGCACCGGCCCCGAATGGGTGTGCTCGAGGACGGTGGTCACCCCCGCCCGGAGCGCGGCCGCGCTCCCGGAGGGGAAGTCCTCACGCTCCCGGGCCGAGGGGTCCATGAAGTGGACGTGGGCGTCCACCATCCCCGGCATCACCAACAGGCCCGAGGCGTCCACCCGCTCCCGCGCCGGCCGTCGTTCACCGGTCAAGAGGGCGATGCGGCCCCCCTGCACGTAGACGTGCACCCGCGACCGCCCCCGGGAGGTGACGACCGTCCCTCCCTCCACCCCCAGGTCGAACACCGGGCTAGGCGCGCGCCGCCTCCCGGACCCGGCTCGACTCCACCTTCTCCATCAGCTGGTCGACGGTCAGCACCCAGCCCAGGCAACGGGCGATGTTCTGCAGCGCGAAGACGTGGAGGTCGTCGCCGTACATGGAGTGCACACCGTCCGAGAGCACGATCACCCGCAGGTCGCGGTTCAGGGCCTCGAAGGCGGCGCACAGCACGCAGGTGTTGGTGTTGATCCCGACCAGCACCAGGGTGTCGACGCCGAGCTCGTGCAGGGTGAGGTCGAGGTCCGTCTCCCGGAAGATGGAGAGGCGGCGCTTGGTCGCGATCACGATGTCGGTCGGCGCCGGCCCCAGCTCCGGCATCAGCTCGGTCTGCACCGAGCCGACCAGGTTGTGACGGCTGATGGTGCTCTCGCGCTCCGGGGTCAGCATCTGACCGACCTCCTCGACCGCGCGCCAGAAGGGGTTGCGCATCGGCTCGGGGGTGCCGTCGGGCAGCACGCGGTTCTGGAGGATGACGTGGATGACGGGCAGACCGTGACCGCGCGCGAACTCGAGCAGGCGCCGGACCCGGGCCACCACCCGGGCCGCCGCCTCGGGAGCCACGGGCATGGTCGCCACCTTCGGATCGAGGTGGCCGCGATGGCAGTCGACGGTGAGCACGGCGGTCCGGGCCGGATCGACCTCGAGCTGCCGGTTGAGGAGGGTCACGAACTGCCTCCGATCGACCAGCCGTATGGGGTCGCTCGTATTCCAGCGTTCCTCGTCCACGGCGTCCTCCTGCCTGCTCACGTCTTCCACCCGGATCGAACCGGCGTGATCACCGTGATTGTGGTCGCTCGGCCCCGGGACCTCAATGTTGGCGGGCACCGGCTCACATCATCGAAACGGTGACACCGCACATTGTGCCTCCGCCCGGCGGCCTCGATAATGGGGTCGCGGGGGGGAGGACGCCCACGACCAGCCCACCCTTCGGAGGTCGGAGGAGGAGACATGAGCCAGGCGGCCGAGGTCGAGACGCGGAGTGAGATCCGGGACGGCATGCGCGTCGAGTGGCACGTCCCCATCCCCATGGACGACGGGATCGTGCTGCGCGCCGACGTCTACCGCCCGGTGGCCGAGGGCCGCTACCCCGTC
>JAJPKS010000076.1 GCA_021323605.1 Bacillota bacterium
ATCGCCGACGGCAAGGCCACGGCCGGGCAAGGGGAGGTCGAGAACCCGAACCTCACGCTGATCGCCGACTCCGCGGACTACGTGAAGATCTTCACCGGTCAGCTGGACCCCACCGCGGCCTTCATGAGCGGCAAGCTCAAGATCAAGGGGGACATGGGTCTGGCCATCCGGATGCAGTCGATGTTCCGACGTCCCTGACCGGCGACCCCCACCCGGGCGGCCCCATGGGGGCCTCCCCGTGCCGCTCGACGCCAGGGCCCGCGAGAGTTCCTACCTCTCGCGGGCCCTCTGCGTCTCGGGGGCAGGTGGGGACGGATACGGCCTCCGGTCAGCCCTCGGACAAGCATGTTTGTCATCCGATGGGGGGCTTCTTGCTGGTCTTCCACGCATCCGGGGATCGCGATCCCGGAACCAGAAAAAATCATCTTCCACCTACGTGAAATGTGATAGTCTGAGGTCCCCCCGCTTGTCGTCCTAGAGCAGGAGGTGTGGCTGGATGAACGAGAAGGATCACGAACAGAACGAACGCATCGTGAGGTTGGAGGCCAACCGCGCCGAGCTCGTGCGGCTGGTGAGCCAGTTCCAGGATGAAGCGGGGCTGAACCGGTCGATCGCCGAGAGCGTGGGCGGGGTGCTGACCCGCGACTACGAGGACACGGACTTCGCCCAGGTCATGAGCGATCGGGACGTCAACGACCGTCTGCTCCAGCTCCTGGCCGAGAATCGGGAGCAGGTGGAGCGGGCGCTGAGCCGGCTGGCGGAGGGGAAATACGGCATCTGCGAGGACTGCGGGACCAGGATTCCAACCGAGCGCCTGCGCTTTCGACCCGAGGCCACGCGTTGTGTGGACTGCCAGGGTCGATGGGATCGCCTGAACCGGAGGTCGGCGTAGCTCGGACGTCCATCGGGACGCCGTTCCTGCCCGGCCGCCGCTTCCCGACACCGACCCCCCTCGGCGGTGGTCGCCTCACGCCCGACCCGGGAGGGGACGGGCGGCGGTGCCCGAGGCCGCCGCGGCCGGCGTCCGCCGCCGGCGGCACACCGCGGGCCGAGAGGGGCCGCGTGGGGCGCCCACGCGGCCCTTCGGCTTCAGACGGAGCGGACGAACCAGAACGTCGCCGCTCGCGGGATGGCCTTCGAAGCCCCGACCCTGACCCGGTCGGGGACCGGACGGCCGTCGTACTCGGTGTGGAAGAGCAGCCGTTCCCGCTGCCTTCCCTCGCGACCCTCGGCCGGACAGCTCACGAGGAAGTCCGCCCCGTCGATCGAGGCGTGGGTGTGGAAGTCGTAGTGGAGCACGTTGCTTCCGTCCACCCAGACCCGGTCGTACCGCTCGTCGCGGACGGGACGCAGGGCGAGGAAGCGCGCCGGCGGGCTCAGGGCGATGGTGCCGGTGTAGTGGTGGTCGGTGGGGCGCATGTCGGTGGCCCGGAGGTGCCAGCCGGTGTCGTCGTGCCAGACGTAGACTGCGCCCGCGTCGCCGGCGTCGAAACCGTCGGGACGCCCCTGCGGATCGAGGCTGCCGGTCCACGGGCCGGCGTCGCAGGACCGGGAGGCCGCGCCCGGCGTGGCCGGCGCCGCGGTGGGGACGGTGGCCGCCGCCGGGCGAGCGAGGAGGGTGGCGCCGGTCCCGCAGCCGGTCAGGGCCGCCAGGGCCCCGGCGCCCGCGACGAGGATTCGGAGCTGCATGTCGGTGCCTCCTGACAGGTGATGATCCGATCGACCCTCAGGGTCGGCACCGAGGGGACAGCCCTTCTTCAGGAGCAGTTCAACGAATCGCAAATCGGGGGTCGGGCCCGGCGGCCCGCGCCCGACCCGGCTCAGGGGGATCGAGTCCAGTGACCCTCGGGGTCCAGCCGACGGATCCACCCCAGCTCCTCGGCGGTGGGCGCGGGGGTCGAGCGGACCCGGTCCGGGACCTTCAGATCCCATCCCGTCCGAGCCCTGACCTCCTCCACCGAGTGGCCCGGGTGGACCGAATCCAGGTAGGCCTCCCCACCCTCGGGCGGGAACCGGAGCACGGCCATGGTGGTCACGATCGCCACCGGGCCGCCACCCGGCAGCCCGTTCCGGCGCCGCCAGCCCGGGGTGCCGTCGCCGTGCCCCGGCGAGGTCACGTAGGACACCCGCTCCACCAGCCGCCTCGGTTCGTGGGCCATGAGCGTGATCCAGCGCCGGGAGAGGATGGCGATGTCGGCCCCCCCGCCGCTGCCCGGTAGCTTCACCCGGGGACGGGCCGGATCGCCGATGTAGCTCGTGTTCAGGTTGCCGAAGCGGTCGACCTCGGCCCCGCCGATGAACCCGAGATCCACCTGGCCCTGCGCCATCAGCGCCATCACGTTCGACATCCGGGTGGCCCAGAGGGCGGCGACCACGTTGGGCGGGTCGCCCATGGTGGCGAGGAAGGCCTCCGGCGCCCGATCGCGCATCAGCCCCAGCTCGTACAGGGCCCGGGCCCGGGGCGCGTGGGTGTTGCGGGCCACGCCGTAGGCGAGGATGGGCAGGCGCATGCCCACGAAGACCAGCTCCCCGTCCCGGATCTCCCGGGCGGCGGCCGCGACCATGAGCTCCTGGGGGGTGTAGGGAGCCGAGCCGCTCGCGCTCATCCCCTCACTCGTCGCCGTAGTCGGCCGGAGCCGAGGGGCGGTGGACGCGTACCCGCACGGCTTCGGCCTCCAGCCGCTCCAGGTAGGCCCGTCGGTCGGGGACGGACAGCACCCACTCCTCCAGCCAGCCCCGGAACCCCTCCCGGGTCCGGGAGCGCTCGGCGTAGGCCCGGTAGGCGGCGTGGTCGCGGCGCCAGTGGCCCTGGAGGGGAGAGGGATGGCAGCCCCCGGGCTCGTGCACCACCGCCACCACCCGCGTCTCCGGGAGCAAGATCCGGTTGGGATCCGACAGGGTGATCTCAGGGTCCACCAGCTCCTCGCAGCAGAGGACCACGCTCCGGGCGGCGAGCCCGGCCTCCTCGCTGATCCCGAGCGGCCCCCAGAGGTGCGCCCGCCCCCAGGCATCGGACCGCTGCACGTGCAGGACGGCCACGTCCGGGCGCAGGGGCGGCACCCGCACCACCCCGTCCACCACCTGGAGCTCGGGGTTGGTGCGCAGGATGTCGCTTCCCAGCAGGGTCCGGGTGGGAAGGTAGGGCGCATCCCAGGCCGCCGCCCAGAGGGCGAGCGAGATGGAGAAGTTCGAGTAGTCGTACACCCGGATCGGACGTGGCTCGCCCAGCTCGGTCGCCCGCCGGTAGCAGTGACCGAGGCCCTCGGACACGTTGCCGACCCAGGCGGCACGGACCGCGGCCACGCAGCCGGCCCCGATCAGCTGGTCGAAGAGCGCGTCGGAGATGGGGCCGACCAGGGTGAGGTCGCGGCGCCCCTGGCGGATCATCTCGTGCCCGGCGGCGAAGGGGATGGCCGGCTCCAGGCAGGTGCCCATCGCCACCGTGGCCCCGTCGGGCACGAACCGGCGGATGGCCTCGGCCATCGTCATCAGCTTCCCCTCGCTCACCGCCGGACGACCGCCCTCAACGGCCGATCGAGCCCAGGTAGCCCTCGAGGTTGCGCTCGATCTCGGCCACCGAGTCGCCACCGAACTTCTCCAGGAAGGCGTCGGCCAGGGTGAGCGCCACCATCGCCTCCCCGATCACGCCGGCGGCGGGGACCACGCACACGTCGCTGCGCTCGTAGTGGGCCTCGACCCGCTCCTTGCTCACCAGGTCCACGGAGCGCATGGGCCTCTTCATCGTGGAGATGGGCTTCATGGCCGCCCGCAGGTCGATCGGCTCCCCGTTCGTCACCCCGCCGGTGAGCCCCCCGGCCCGGTTGCTCAGGTGGCGAAACCGTCCCTGCGCGTAGTCGATCTGATCGTGGAAGGCCGATCCGGGACGGCCGGCGCCCTCGAACCCGGCCCCGAACTCCACCCCCTTGACCGCGTTGATGCTGAGCACGGCCATGGCCAGGCGGGCGTCGAGCTTGCGGTCCCAGTGGACGTAACTCCCGAGGCCGGGCGGCAGCCCGGTGGCGAGCACGCGGAAGGTTCCGCCCAGGGTGTCACCCCGTTCGGCGGCGGCGTCGATCTCGGCCACCATCCGGGCGCTGGTCGCCGGATCGGGACAGCGAACCGGCGAGGACTCGATCTGGTCCTCGCTCAGGCCCAGGGGATCGACCGCCTCGTAGCCCATGTCCACCGGCCCGATCGACTGCACGAAGCTGAAGACGCGGACCCCGAACCGGGCCAGCAGCCGCCGGGCCACTCCCCCGGCCGCCACCCGGGCCGCCGTCTCCCGGGCGCTGGAGCGCTCGAGGACGTTGCGCACGTCCTGGTGGCCGTACTTGAGGGCGCCGGCCAGGTCGGCGTGGCCGGG
>JAJPKS010000085.1 GCA_021323605.1 Bacillota bacterium
ATGCCGCTCTTCTTCTTGTCAGGCGCGGTGTTCCCCCTGACCGGTCTGCCCTCCTGGCTCAACGCGTTGACCAAGATCGACCCGCTCACCTACGCCGTCGACCCCCTCCGGCACACGGTCTTCGAGCACCTGGTCGTCTCGCCTCGGGCCCTTGCCGCACTCGAGCCCGGGGTCACCTGGGACGGGTGGCGCTTGCCGGTCGGAGCTGAGCTCGGCATCGTGGCGGTCTTCGCCGCCGTCCTCCTCGGGGCGGCCATGGTTGCCTTCTCCCGCGAGTAGCAGTTCGGGGCGCTTCTCCTCAGGGAAGGGGAGCTCCCGCGTCGGGGTAGAAGGCTCTGCGGACGCCCCCGTCGCCGCCCGGGCCCGGTCACCACCAGGACGCGGTCGCCGGCCCGAAGCCTGAGGCTGCCGGCGACCGGCATCGGCCTGCCCGCGCGGATGACGGCAGCCACGAGGTCGCCATCGCCGAGCCGCAGCTCCGCCACCGCCGCGCCGTCAGCCGCCGAGGTGGCGGTGACGTTGACCTCGAGCACGACGAGCCCCTGGCTGGCGAGCTCGGCCAGGCGCACCGTGCGGGCCGACCCGGTGGCCTCTTCGATCAGCGCCACGATCGCCGAGAACGAGGAGATCGCGGCGTCCACGCCCCAGCCCCCGGGCTCGTTCAGCAGGGGGACAGCCGCGACCCGAGAGTTTCTCTACCAACTACTGGCTAAACTGGTCCGTATCGGGACGTGCCGTTCGTGGCGCCAAGCGAAGGAGGGCGCGTGGCACGAGAGACGCGACCGGGCCAGGTGCATGCCGGCTCGACTGCCGCAGAGGCCACGGAGCCATAGAGCCGTGGCTCGCTGGTCGGCTGTCGCCGGTCGGCTCTTGGGGCAGTGGCCGAGGCCGAGGATCCGGTTCTCCGAGGCCGTCCCACGACGTGCAGACCGCCGCCAACTTCGCCGTCAGCTCCGGGCGGCGCTCCGCTCGGGCCGCGCAGAGCGGCGAGGGTGCCGGGTGACCGCCGAGCTCTCGGCCCTGGCCCTGCGCCGGGTGCGGGTCGTTTCGATCACGCGGGGGGTGGGGGAGGAGCTCGTTGGGTTCGTCGACGGCACGCGGATCTGGCTCGACGTGCGGGACGGCTCCGTCGCGCTGCGATGTCTGGCTGCGCGGCTCGCGAGCCAGGACGTCTATCTCGGCCGCGTCGAGCCGTGCTTCGGCCGTTGCTGGTACCAGCTGGGGTTCGCGGGTCGTGGGGGGACGGGTCCGACCGTGCTTGCCAGGGTGACGCGGTACGAGTCGAGGACGACGTGGATCTGTGGTGGCCCGGGCTTCCGGCGGCGGCACCGACGAGGCGAGCAGCACCCTGGGGAACGAGGCTGTGCCGGGGCATGACCGTCGAGCGGGCGCCGGGCGTCATCGAGCTCCCCCGACGCGGCGGCTGCCGGCCGCGGATGGTTGTTCTCGGTTAGACTAGAAGATAGAGCAGGAAGGCGCGGATGCGGGAAGACGTGGAAGACGAGCTGCAGCGAGAGGCCCGGGCGCTCGGTGACGCGACCCGTCACCGCCTGTTCCGCTACATCGCCGAGGCGCAGGAACCCGTTGGGGTGGCGGAGCTGACCGACTTCGTGCAGCTGAACCACAATGCCGTGCGTCAGCACCTCGCCGTCTTGAAGGACGCCGGGCTCGTGGTCGAGGAGATCGAGCAGCGCTCCCGACCCGGGCGCCCCCGTTTGCTCTACCGCCTTGCGCCGGAGACCGCCGGGCGCTGGGGCACCCCGGGCGCGTACGCCTGGCTGGCGGGCCTGCTCTCCGATGCCGTACGCCGGCATCTCGAGCCTCGGCAGGTCGGCCGCCTGGAAGGCCACCGGCGGGGGGCGGAGCTGGCAGGCAGCGGTGAGCCGGTTCTCCTCCTCGAGAGCGAGATGGAGCGGCGGGGCTTCCGGCCGCGGCGAACGGAGCGGGGTCGCAAGGTCGAGTTCGTGCTCGGACGGTGCCCGTTCGCCGATGTGGCAGGGTCGGACCCCGACACCGTGTGCCAGCTGCACCTAGGCCTGGCAGAGGGCTTGGCCGAGGGTGTCGGTGGGCTCGAAGTCGAGAGGCTGGTGGCGAAGAACCCGCGCCGCGCCGGCTGCCGCCTCACCGTCCGGCGTCGGGGTGCTCTCGCGGGCGTCTCGGCGTGATCGCGGGGTTCGGGGCGAGCGGCTTCATCGCGTTCAGGTGAGCCTCCTGCGCTCGGGGCGCCGTTGCGCGGCGAGCGCCTGGGCCAGTGCACTGCCCATGAGGCAGAGCACGGCGACCCATGCGCCCACGCCCACCCAGACCCAGACCCGGGCGACCGACGCCATGAAACCGAGACCGGGAAGGTGCCCGAGGCTGTACGAGGCGACGGTGTACATGCCGAGGGGGAACACCATGTTCCACAGCCGGGGCTCGTAGCGACGCGGGTAGCGCCGGAGCACGTGGCGCCAGATGCCGAAGAGGACGAGCAGGGGGATCCACCAGGTGCCGAACGCCCACAGCACGACCGACAGGCCGAGCACGAAGGGCCGAAGGCTCGCGACGAGCACCCTCGCGTGGGGATCGTGGACCGCGAGGATCCCGGCTGCCGCCCGCACGCTGATGGCGGTCGCCCCCATGGCGATCCAGTAGGCCGGTCCCATCTCCGCCGGCGTGACCTCGATCAGCAGGAGCCGGAGGAAGATGATCACGATGAGGATCAGGTAGAGCATGACGCCGAGCCCCCACAGGCAGACCGCCACCGCCGGCAGGTCCGTCCGGATCCAGGAAGCGGGGGCTGCAGGCGTGACGGCAGCAGCCACGATGGCGAGGGACTGGGTGGCGACGACCCACACCAGCCAGGTGCCGTTGATCTCGCTCAGGACCGGCCGCCTGGCGGCGGCGACGATCGACCAGGGCAACGCGTAGGTGAGCCCGAGCCACACGGCGGCTGCTGCAGTGCCGAGCGCGAAGGCGACCAGCGGATGGCCGGCGAGCACCAGGCGGACGGCGAGCACGTCGGTGCCGGCGACGATCGTGAAGTACGCCATGGCCGTGGTCGGGTCGGCCGCGCTCTGGCGGACGAACGGAGCGAAGAAGACGAGACGCGCGACGTAGGCCATGGTGAGCGCCACGAAGGCTGCCACCGTCACGCCGAGGAGGACCTGGGACAGGATCCGGTAGCCGAGGAGGTCGGTGCCGACCGACACGATCCCCGTCGCCATCACCCACGCGAAGTATCCGGGGTCGAGCGTGGCGAGCGCCCGGCGCACCAAGCCCTGGGGCACGGCCACGGTGCGCGGCGGCCCCTCGATGCGGCCGGGTCGCCCCGGGCCCTTCCGGCCGCTCACGGCCGTGCTGTCTGGCGGGTCGCCCCCCGCGCGGAGCCAGGTCATCTGCACCCCCGCAGTCTCGTCCCTGCCGCCGGGCACCCCCGGCACGCGGCTGCCGCCGGGCACCCCCGGGGCGCGCGTGCCCGGCTCAATAGTGCACGCCGATCCGGCGCCACCGCCGGCCGCTCGTACCGGGCTCGTTCGGGCGCGCCGCGCTGCGGCTGCGGTAGACGACGAACGGTCGCCACAGGTACCACACCGGTGCGCTCCAGGCGTGCACCAGGCGGCTGAATGGCCACACGGCGATCACGGCCCACGCCGCGGTGGCGTGCAGCTGATAGAGGAACGGAGCGTGGGCAATGGGGCGCACGTCGGGGTTCCCGGCGAAGAGCCCCCTGAACCACAGGGCCACGCTCTGGCGGTAGTCGTAGCCGCCGCCCAGGAGGCCGATGCCGACGGTCTCCGCGATGCCCATCACGATCACGATGGCGAGGAGGACGAGCGCCACCCAGTCGACGGGGCTCGTGGTGGCCCGCACCCGGGCGACGAAAAGGCGGCGTCCGGCGAGGAACGCGACGCCGACGATGATGAGCACGGCGGCAAGCGTGCCTGCTGCGGCGGAGAACCACCGGTAGGCGGGCTCGGGGATCCCGATGGCGTGGGTCCAGCGCTCGGGGATCAGGATGCCGATGACGTGCCCGGCGATCGCCGCGAAGGTGCCGTAGTGGAAGATCGGGCTTCCCCATTTGAGCAGTCTCTTCTCCTGGAGCTCGGTCGAGCGGCTGGTCCAGCCGAACTGGTCGTAGCGGTAGCGCCAGATGTGGCCGATCACGAACGTGGCGAGCGCCAGGTAGGGGAGGATCACCCACCACCACAGCTCGAAGCCGGTGACGCCGCTCATCGGCGCGTCGGCCCTATCGCGACGCCTCGTCCGAGGACCTCGGGCGGGGCGAAGGGCTCGAGACCCACCTTCTCCGAGGGCGGGCCCACGGACCGGTAGCGTCGCAGCGCCTGGCGGTCGGTGCGCGTCGGCCCGGGCAGCGCGCCGCAGATGGCGGTGACGACGCCGGCATAGGGGCTGGCGGCCTGGGCGAGGGCCAGCTGGAGGGCGTCGAGAGCCATGCGGTGCTCGCCGAGCACGCTGGCACCGGTGCGGCTGGCAGCAGCCAGCTCCAGCAGAGCAGGCAGGTAGTCGGGTAGCTCGCCGGGCACGACCTCGAACCCCGCTTCCCGGTAGGCGCCGGCGAGGGCGGCGAGCGCCATGCCCCGCTCGCGGGTGTCGCCGTGGCGGTAGTAGGTGAGGTGGAGGCACACCCCTCGCCGCAGGTCGAAGGTGTCCACGTAGGTTGCCGCTGCCTCGAGGACCGACATCGGGGTCAGCCAGTCGACGGCCGCACCGAGCCCGGAGCGGGCCGGCCCGCCCGGGATCGCCTCGAGCGCGTCGGCGACCGCCGCCAGATCCTCGGAGTAGCGCTCCCCCGGGTAGCTGAGCAGCACCGACGCGCAGCCGAACACGGCCGCGGCCACCCGGCGCCTCATTGGGCTGCTCCCGCGCCCGCAGGCCCGAGTGGCCGGGGCGCGTGATCGGCGACCCGCAGGTGCAGGCGGCCACGAGCGTCGCGCCCGGCGACCGACGCGTCGGCCGATGCCTCACGCAGGAGGTGGAAGCCAGGCGCGACCTCGTCTGCGGGACCGCCGCCGCCCATGCCGGGGCCACCTTCGGACTCGAGCGAGCAGCCCGACAGGTCGTGCTGGGCAAGGAGGCGTCCTGCGTCTTCGGCATGGGCCGGTGGCACGACGTAGCGGTCCTCGTAGCGGGCGATGGCGAGAAGGCGGAACAGGTCCTCGACGTCGCCGTCGCTGAGCCCGACCTCTGACGGGTCGACCGCGGGATCCTGGCCGAGCTGGTGGGCCCGCATCACGGCGCGCACCGTGGCCAGGCGGCGCAGCGCCGTGCGCACGGGCTCGGTCTCGCCGGCAGTGAAGAGGTTGGCCAGGTACTCGACCGGGATGCGCAGGGCGTCGATGGTGGCGAACACGGCGTCGGCGTCGGCGTCGTCGTAGCCGGCGGCCGCCGTCACGTCTGCCACAGGCGAGAGCGGGGGGATGTACCAGACCATTGGCAGGGTGCGGTACTCCGGGTGCAGGGGCAGGGCCACTCGGTGGCGGGCGATCAAGGCGTAGGCGGGCGAGCGGCGTGCGGCGGCGAGCCAGTCGTGGGGGATGCCCTGGCGGGCCGCCTCCGCCCTGACAGCCGGGTCCTCGGGGTCGAGGAAGACGCCGAGCTGGGCCTCGTAGAGCCCGGCAGGGTCGCTCGTCGCCGCGGCTGCGAGGACCCGGTCGGCGTCGTAGAGCACGAGCCCGAGGTAGCGCAGCCGCCCGACGCAGGTCTCCGAGCAGATGGTGGGGAGACCGGCTTCGATGCGCGGGAAGCAGAAGGTGCACTTCTCCGCCTTGCCGGTGCGGTGGTTGAAGTACACCTTCTTGTAGGGGCAGCCCGACACGCAGAAGCGCCATCCGCGACAGCGATCCTGGTCGACGAGC
>JAJPKS010000026.1 GCA_021323605.1 Bacillota bacterium
ACCGCTACCGCCGCCTTGCTGGAGTCCGAAGGCCTGCAGACCGTCCGCGTGGGGTCCCGCGTCCGTGTCATGGACCTCGATGGCGAAGAGGAGTACGAGATCGTCGGTCGCGAAGATGCCGACGTCGTCCACGGGCGCATCTCCATGGAGTCCCCCCTCGCCCAGGCACTGCTCGGGCGCAGCCCCGGCGAGCAGGTGAAGGTCCGCGCCCCTGGGGGCCTGCGCGCCGTCACCATCCTCGACGTCGCCTGAGGCGGGCACCGCGACCGGCTTCCGGTCCGGTAGCCGGCGGCGCGGCCGGCGAGCGGCGAGCGGCCGGCCGCGCCGGAGGAGCCCCGGGTCGTCAGGGGTTCAGCGGCTCTCCAGCCTCCCGGGAGACCGGTTCACATCGCCTCTCCACTGCCCCCGTCGACCACCAGCACCTCGCCGTTGACGTAGGCGGCGGCGTCGGAGACCAGGAAGACGGCTGCGCCCGCGATCTCGTCCGGTTCGCCGATGCGGCCGAAAGGATTCGCCTCCAGCACCCGGTTCAGGATGGCTTCGTTGCCCCACAGGGCCTGCGCGAAGCGGGTGCGGAAGAGGCCGGGTGCGATGCAGTTGACCCGTACCCGGCCGCCCAGCTCTCGAGCCAGCTGCCTCGTGAGCATGATCACCCCGGCTTTGGTGACGTCGTAGATGCCCAGCCCGGGGGAGGGGCGGAGGCCGCCCGTGCTGGCCACGTTGAGGACCACACCGCCGTGCTCGGCCATCCACGCCCGGTAGACCAGCTGCGTGAGCACGAAGTAGCCGCGGAGGTTGACCTCGAAGGTCTTGTCCCAGACGCCCAGGTCGGCGTCGATGAGCGGTCCGAAGTAAGGGTTGGTCCCCGCGTTGTTGACCAGGATGTCGATGCGGCCCAGCTCCTGCATGGTTCGCTCCACCAGGAGCTTCAGGTCGGCCTCGCGGCCGGCGTGGGCGGCGATGGCCAGCGCGCGGCCGGGGAAGCGCCGGTTCAGTCGCTCCGCCTCGCGGTCGAGGTCTTCCTGCTTGCGGCTGCTGAGCACGACGCGTGCCCCGTGCTCGGCGAGCCCTCCGGCGATGGCGGCGCCGAGCCCGCGGCTGGCGCCGGTGACGATGGCGACTCGTTCGGTGAGCTGGAAATCTGGCACGGACGGATAGCATAGTCGCCGATGGAAACGAGCTCGGGCAAGCTCGCCGAGGACATTCTCGAGCGGATCTTCACCCCCACCTCGAAGCCGAGCGCTCTCGACCAGGCGGAGGACACGCTGCGACACCCCAAGCGGCTGGTGTACGTGGCCATGGCCAACCGCAACTTCTACTGGCGGCACCACATCCAGAAGTTCGTCCTGGACTCCGGCCTGGTCCCGGTCAGCCCCTTCATGCTCTTCGACTACTACCTGCTCCACACCGTGCCCAAGAGCGTGGTCCGGGAGGCCATGAACAACCTCCTGGCCCGCTGCGACGAGGTGTGGGTCTTCGGCAGGATCTCGCTCGGGGTGAAGGTCCAGGTGGGCATCGCCAAGCGGCTGAACAAGCCGGTCCGGTACTTCGACATCTCCGAGCTGCCGGTCGCGATCCTTCCCGTCTCGGCCGAGACGGCGGAAGAAGAGCTCAGGGACTGAGCGTCTCGCCGCCCGCTCCCGGGACGCAAAAGACAGCTCGGTCCCGTGCCCAGGCCGGAGCTGGCAGACGCCCCGGCGGCCGTGAGCCCACGCCGGGCACGACCGGGCACGGTTGGCCATCGCGGCACGGCCACTGGCCGCGGGCGGTCCTCAGCGGCCCTCGACCACCCGCCGATGCCAGAGGTCGGGCCGTCGCAGCTCCTCCTCGGTCGGCAGCGTCTCCGGCGACGTCCACACTCGGTTCAGGACCGTCATCCCGTAGCGGTCGTGGATGGTCCGCGCGAAGCGTTCGCCGATCCGATACTGCTCGAGCTTGAGCTCGAGCCCGGTCATCCTCCAGATCAGCAGCTCGAGCAGGCTGCGCTCGCCGCTACGGCGCCGATAGGCTTCCTCCAGCCGGTCGAACGAGGGCAGGATTTGGCGCCCGACCAGATTCATCACCAGGTTGCCGTGCCCCTCGACCATGGCCATGGTCGCCTGCAGACGGCGCACCGTCTCCCGCTGGGCCGGCAGGCCGGCGGTCAGGACCCGCCACGGCTCGGTGCCCACCGCCCGCCAGGCAATCGCCTCCCGGACCAGGCTCTGGAGCTGGACATTCAGGTGCTCGCGAAGCCAGGGATGGGCGGCGAACTGCCACGCGTGCGTCATCTCGTGGAGGATCAGCCAGCGGCGGAGGTCCCGCCCCGGGACCCCGGCGGTCGCCTCCCAGGCGGCGACGTTGGGCTCCACCAGGTAGAGCGCCTGTTGCACCGGCTCGCGTCCCAGCAGCTGGGGATCGAACTGGCCGAGGACGCGACGCCCCAGGAAGGCCAGGAGGAGGGCGACGTAACGGTCCAGGCCGGCCCGTCCCAGGTCCGCCAACCAGGAGTTGGGGACCCGGGTCGCCTCCAGCAGTGGCTCCAGCACACGACGCAGGATGTCCAGGTTGAGGTCGAGCCAGCCCGGACGATCCAGGGCCTGGAAGTCGGGCAGCCGCACCTCGGGAGGAAGCCCTCCCACCGCCTCCAGCAGGGGCTCCTCGAGCGCCGCCGCCAGCCGCCGGTAGAGCGCCGCCGTCCGGCCTCTGTGGGGTCCGTCCATGCGATCGCCGCCCAGGCGGGCACGGGCGACGCGGGACACCTCGTCCCAGTCGATCATGGACGACGTACCCCCCCTGGGCCGGGCCGCCTCGATCAGGAGCGCGACCAGCACGGTGGCCGACCCGAGGGCGAGGCCGCGACGCACGCCTCTCCTCACATCACGATCTACGCTAGCAGGAGCCGGCGAGGAGGGGCATGGTTCCCCCACCGGCCGCGCGCGCCCGGTGGGGGAGACTCCCCACGAGGCGGGCGCGGCGGTTCGGGAATCGAAGGATCAGAAATCGAAGGAGAGGTCGTGGGTGCGTTTGAACAGCACCTTGCAGGCCTTGCACCGAAAGACGATCTGCAGCGCACGCCGCCCGAAGGCCTCGGCGTCCTTGCCGCAGACCGGACAAGCCGCGATCTCGCTCATGTACGCGTTCGGAAGCGGAAGAACCTTGATCTCAGCCTTGCGCCGTCTCTTGGACATGGCAGGTCTCACAGACGAGCTGACAAATGGACAGCTATCCTAGCAGACTGGCCTCTGGATGACCATGGCCAAACCCTGCCAGCGTTGGCCGACGAGGGACGTTCACCTCGGCGACCACGGCCAGGGCTGCACCCGCGGACGGCAGGGGACGACGCGGCCCTGGCGGGTGGCCCGACCGGCCGTCGGGCCTCGAAGCGACCCGGTTGTGAGCGGGAGAGACGCCGGGCGCAGCGCATAGAGAGGGCCCTGTCTCGCGGAGGGTGACGGGCCGGGCCGACCTCCCCCTACACTTCGAGCAGCGTCACATCGAGGTCCCGAAGCGGCTCAGGGACCTCGAGGCCGTTGGTCTGCACGATTTTCAGGAGCGTGAGGATGTAGCGAACGCCGGCCAGGTTGACGCCGTGTTTGCGAGTCAACGTCTGGATGGCCTGCAGCTTCATCAGGTCACGTTGAGAGTAGCGACGCCGGTTGGTGACCGTCCGCTTCGGCTTGATCATGCCCAGGTGCTCGTACATCATCAGCGTACGCGGATGGGTCTCCAGGATCTCCGACGCCACGCTCAAGGTGTAGATCGGCTTGTCCAGGTGAATGGTCGTGGCGTCGCTGGCCGCCAGCACCGCTGGTTGGGCTTCCAAGGCGACTGACTCGTGCTGCTTCGTCTTCATCTGGTCTTCGTCTCTCTCCTTTGGCCAGCCTTCCAGCCTAACGTGTGATTACAGGCCCGTAGGCCATTTTTCTACCCGATGCTGCCACGCGATGCCTGATAGGGGCAAGCGTTTTTTGTTAAAGATTGACGACAGCTCGCGGGACATC
>JAJPKS010000138.1 GCA_021323605.1 Bacillota bacterium
ACCCACCCCATCCCCGTCTGGACGATCGGGTGGCGGATTCCCAGCAGGTCAGTGATCCGCGTCCTCAGCCCGGACATGGCAGCTCAGAGCTCATCTCGTCCCTCCGCCCGAGTGGAGTGCCTTCGGGCCACGGCTACCAGCGGCGAGAACGCGTCGGCGCGGCGCCAGCCGGCGATGCGCCGCGGCGCGATCTCGGGGGGCTCTTCGTCATCTACGAGGCCGGCCGAGATCGAAGTGAGGCAGGGAAGACCGCCTCTGTGAACGATCGGGACTGAATTGGGTATCCGGTATACACTCATCTGCCGAGGAAGTTTACGCTTTGAGCACCACGTCCCGAACTCGGGGATGGCAAGGGTCCCTGGGCCCAGGGCGAACGGCCAGGCGTCGACGCAAGGACGGGGCGATTGCGGCCCTCCCTCCGGAGCCTCGACCACGCCGTAGGCTCCGACCGCCGGAGCCATCGCGGGCCCTGGCCGGCCGGAGATGAGCCGGCGCCCTCGCCTCCCCCGGCCGGGATGGTGGCCGAGCGCTCCAGGGATGACTGGAGACCGGCGTGAGAGGAGGCTGCCATGGAGAACCAACCGCGGATCATCCGATCGATGGCCTTCGCACCCGCGCACGACCCCGAGGCGATCCTCGCCGCCGCCGCATCCGGTGTCGACGCCGTCGGCCCCGATCTCGAGGATCTGACGCCCGGCAAGGAGAAGCAGCGAGCGCGGACCCTGTTCCGCGAGCTGGCTCGAGAGCTGGCACGCCGGGGGACGATCGTGACCGCGCGCACCAACGCCCTGGGGAAGGGCTGCGAGGAAGACCTGGACGCCATCGTCTGCCCGGAGCTGCACTACGTGAACATTCCGAAGGCCGAGAGCGGGGACCAGGTCCGGGAGTTCTGTCGGCTGCTCGCTCAGGCCGAGGAACGGCACGGGCTGCCGGTCGGGTACACGCTCGTACGTCCAGTCATCGAGACCGCGCGTGGCATCCTCAACGCCTACGAGATCGCCACCGCGTCCGACCGCGTGACCTACATGGGAGGCGTGGCTGGCAGCTTTTGGGGTGACCTGGGGAGCACACTCGGCTCCATGTACGGCCCAGACGGCATGGACTCGTATTACATCCGGGCCAAGGTGGTGGTAGACGTCCGGGCAGCAGGACGCCGCTTCCCGATCGGCGGCGGCAGCATCTCGACGCGCGATCCGGTCGCATGGCGCGACTTCTGCTGGCAGACGCGTCGGCTCGGCTACACCGGGCACTATACGCCGGCGGTGAGGAGCCTGGTCGACATCGTCCACGAGGTGTACACGCCGACCGCGGAAGAGGTCACGAGGTGGCGCGAGATCGTGGCCGTCCTGGAGGAAGCGCAGCGCGACGACCAGGTTGTGGTCATGGTCGGCGACAACATCTATGACACCGCCGGCCTCCAACGTGTCCGTGACCTCCTTGAGCTGGCGGAGCGGGTGGGGATCAGAGGGTGACCGTCGGGCCTGCCGGCGAGAGGCCGCGAGGCGAATGGTCGGTGGCTCGGAGGGGCTCCGACCCGACCGTTCGGCCGCACTGACGAACCCACCGGACATGACCAGACCACGTCTCACAGCGTCCCACTCTCGTCGTCCGAAGAGCACGGATCGCTCCGCTTCCGGCGAATGTCTCAACCGTCGGCCATCTCGCCGCCCGACACGACCATCCCCTCTCAGCGGGCGATCGTTGCCAGTCAGGCTAGCATGGGCTACAGTATCCACATGGATTTCACGGTCGCTCCCGAGGACCTGGAGTTCGGCGACCGGGTCCGCGCCTGGGTCGAGGCGAACGTGCCCAGGGATTGGACGATCGAGTACCCGTACGGGTCGCCCGAGTGGGTTGAGTTCCAGAAGGACTGGGATCGCAAACTGTACCAAGCTGGCTATGCGGGGATGTTCTGGCCGAGGGAATTCGGGGGGACAGGTGCGAGCCCGGAGCGACGGTTCGTGTTCGCACAGGTGATGGCCGAGACGGGCGCGCCCGAGGGGCTCGGCCACCTGGGGAGACGGGTGGTGGCGCCGATCCTTATGACGCACGGGACGCCGGAGCAGCAGCGTCGGTTCCTCCCTCCCATCCTCGAAGGTCGCGAGTTCTGGGCGCAGTGTTTCTCGGAGCCCGGCGCCGGCTCCGACCTGGCCTCGCTGTCGACGCGCGCGGAACTCGTCGGGGGACGTTTCCTGGTCAACGGCCAGAAGGTCTGGACCAGCAACGCAGAGTTCTGCGACTGGGGTTTCGTCCTCGTCCGCACCGACCGCCAGGCGCCCAAGCACGCGGGGATCAGCTGCCTCGCCGTCCCGCTGCGGGCGGCCGGCGTGACCATCAGGCCGATCCGGCAGATCAACCGGCAGAGCGACTTCGCGGAGGTGTTCTTCGACGATGTCGAGGTGCCCCTGGAGAACTTGATCGGCCCGCTCAACGGCGGCTGGCGCGTGGCTGTCACCCTGCTCAACTACGAGCGCGGCCTGGAGTCCGCCATGTCGCGATTCGCCGACCAGCGCCGCGCGGTGGAGTCCGCGCTGCTCGCCATCCGCGAGAAGCCGGAGCGCGACCGCTATCTGGACGCCCACGCCCTCGGCCGCCTCCAGGCGGAGATCCTCGCCATCCCGATCGTGGCCATGCGCCTGCTGTCGACGCAACTGGAGGGAGGCGACCCGAGCGAGCTGGCCTCCGTCCTCAAGCTGCAACACTCGAACGCCTGGCAGCGGGACGCCAGCCGGGTCCTGCTCGCCACCGGTCAGGCGAGCATGCTCAAGCGTGAGCCGGCCGAGTCGCAGTTCCTCTTCTACCTGATGTCGCGTGCCGTCAGCATCGGCGGCGGCACCTCGGAGATCCAACGCAATGTGATCGCCAAGCGTGTGCTGGGCCTGACCTGACATGCGGGCGGGATTCGACGAAGAGGAGCGGGCGCTCCTGGAAGGGTTCGACGAAACCCTGCGGCGACTGCCCGAGTACGCCACGGCCGTCGACGATGGCAGGGTCGATCGGGAGGTGGTGAGCCGACTCGGCCGTCGACTGGCGGCGGATGGCTGGTTCGAGGTCGCCGACCCGCGCTCCGACTCGAGGCAACCGGGCACCGTGCTGGCGGGCCTGGCCGAGGTCGCGGGCCGCCGCTCGGTGGCCATCCCCTATCCTCTCCTCGAGACCTGGCTGGCGGTTCGCGTCCTGCGCCAGGCGGGCGCCGAGGAGGTGGCGACGGCGGTCGCCGCAGGCGAGCGTACGGCCACCCTCGCCGTCGACCTCCTGGGCGGCAACCACGTTGGAGACACCAGTGGATGGGTTCCCTACGCGAACGCCGCCGACCTCGCCGTGTTGGTGGTGGCGGAGGGCGCCGAGACGACCGTGCTGCTCGCCGAGCTGCCGCTGGCCAGCATGTGGGAGGCGCCGGCCATCGACCTCGCCACGCCCACCGGCGTCGCCCCCCTTCCCGTCGGGCGTGAGGCCGGCCGGCTCGACTCGGAGGAGCTTCGGTTCACGCGATGTCTCTATCTGGCCCTCCAGGCCGCGGCCATGGTGGGCGCCGCCGACGACCTCTTCCGACGCACCGTCGACTACCTGCGTGCCCGCGAGCAGTTCGGCGTGCGTCTGTCCAGCTTCCAGGCGCTCCAGCACCACGCGGCCGACCTCCTGGTCGCCCTGGAAGCCGCTCGCTCACTCGCCTACTACGCGGCCTGGTGCGCCGATGCCAGGGCTGAGCGCATGGAGGAGTACGCGCTGACCGCCAAAGGTTTCTGTGGGGAGACCTGCTGGTCGATCGCAGGCAGCGCCATCCAGCTTCACGGGGGCACCGGGATGACCTGGGAAGGCGCCCTGCATTACGGCCTGTGTCGCATCGCCTACCTTGCCATGGCGGGCCGGAACGCATCTGAGTGTCTGTCGGCCGCGGGAGGCGCCGCTATTGACAGGGCATCGATGCTCACCCTGGCCCACCGAAGGGGGCCCTGACGTCCAGCGGGAAACGTCGGGGCGTCCACCGATCGTCGAACCATGGCATCATTCAGATGAGGAAAGGAGGGAACAGTGCAACATGAGCGCCAGGGGACGTGCACGAACTCGCCATGTGGTCGCCACTCGGGAGGAGCTTCCTCCCGGTCAGCGCAAGATCGTGAAGATCGGCAAGCGGGAGATCGGCGTCTTCAATGTCAACGGTGAGCTGAAAGCCATCGCCAACATCTGCCCCCACCATCAAGCTCCGCTGTGCCTGGGCCCGCAGACCGGCGAGATCAAGGCGAACGGGGTCGGCAACTACCTCTACGACCGCGAGGACGAGATCATCCGCTGCCCCTGGCATTCCTTCGAGTTCGACCTGAACACCGGTCGCTGCCTGCCGGTTCCCGATCTCTACCGTGTGGCCGTCTACCCCGCCGAGTGGGAAGACGGACACGCGGTCGTCTACGTGTAGTCGCAGGCGCCATCACCTCCCGCGCACCGGTCGGGCGGCGCCGGGACAGTCGAGGGTCCCGGCATCGCCGTGGAAGCGATCGGGGTCGCCGCCCGCCCCGGGGCGGCGCCCGGTCGGTGCAGGGAGGGGGCCCCGCACGCGGCCGCCTCACGTCCTCCCGGCGGCCGTGACCCCCACGGCGGCCGGCGCATGCGGAGGCCCGACCTCAGTCCCCTGCGTCCTCTGCCCTTGCCGCAGCCATCGCCGACTCGCCCGCGAGCAGCCCGAAGGTCGAAGCCTCCCCCCAACCGCCGGCATACCCCGCCCGAGGCCCCCCCATCAGGCCAGCCATCGTCCCGCCCGCGGCCAGCAGGCCGGGGATCGGCCGTTCCCGCTCATCGAGCACCTGGGCCCGACCGTTGACCAGCACCCCGCCCATGGTGAAGTAGACACCGGCGATGAGGGGGATGGCCCGGTAGGGCGCTCGGGCCAGGGGTGCGGGTGAGCCGGTCCGCGGTGGCGTCAACTCATGGCCGGCCCGGCGCTCCACGGCCCGGTTGTAGATGGTCACGGTGACGGCGAGCGCCTCCATCGGCGCCGGGATGCGGACCGCCAGCTCCTCGATGCTGTCGGCGACGACGACGGTCGCGCCCTCCTGCTCGAGTACCGGATTGAGCGGGAGCTCGGCCACGTTGCGGCGCGCCCCTCGTGCCGCCGTGCCCGTCCAGGTGATATCGTCGAGCACTAGCCAACAATCGCCGGGCGTGGTCGAACGGGCGATCGCGACCGCCATCACGGTGGTCCCGGCCGCCTCGTCGGCGATCCGGCGACCGTGAGCGTCGACGGCTAGGCTCGCCTCGATCGCCGCCGCCGGGGCCGGATGGGGGCTCAGACGCGGGTTGTGGAGCGCGTCGCGGTGCCGGCAATGCCCGTAGAAGACGTCCATGCTCGCCGTCCGAGCGCCGAACTCGAGGGCCATCTGGAGGCAGTCGCCGGTGTCGAGCGGCGACCCGTCGAGCAGGTAGTCGGTCGTGACATGGCGAGCCATCAGCTCCCGGTTGGCCTGGAAGCCGCCGTCGGCCATCACCACGGAGCGGGCCCGGAAGCGCTGGACGCCGTCGGCGGTGGAGGCCTCGACCCCCACCACGCGGCCGCCCTCGACCAGCAGGCGACGCGCGCGGGCACCGGCGATCACCGTGCCCGAGGCCACGCGAACACGATCGACCAATCGGGTCAGGAAGACGTCGGGACCGGCACCCCGCCACGGCCGCCCGAGCGCCTGCGGCTGCGGCGGCTGGAGGCGGTAAGGTGATTCGTCGCTCGCCCCTCGCGTGCCGTACACAGCCCCCTCGGCGACCTGGAACCGGAGGGCCCGGGCGACGTTGTCGGCCCAGGCCCGGACGACGTCGGGGCGGGCCGTGCCGTCGGTGCGCTCCATCATCCGCCGGTAGAGGACGTCGGGCGGTGTGGTGGGTGGGGCGTCGGCGGCAACGAAGATCGCGCCCGACTGGCGGCTGTTCCCGAAGCCGGGGAGGTCCCAGGCCTTCTCAAGCACGAGCACGCTGCCGCCGAGCTGTTGGGCGCGTCGCGCCGCCGAGAGGCCGGCGACGCCCGAGCCGATCACCAGGACGTCGAACGAGTGGGTCACCTCACGTCACCTCCGGCTGATTGGGCCGGCCCGGTGGAATCGCCGGCGCCGGGTCACGACCGAGGCGGCTGGCGATGCCGGCCGCCGCCAGCGCGCTTGCCCCGAGCAGCAGCATCACCGGCGCGTAGGCGGCGGCGGGCGTGACCCGGCCGAGCACCAGACCGAGCGCCAGGGTCCCGACGAGCGCGCCCGCGTTGCGACCGACCATCAGGAGCGAGCCGGCAGCCGCGGCATCGTCGTGGTCAACGGCGTCGACCGCCGCCGCCTGGAGCGGCGGCAGCCCCGCCCCCAGCCCCAGGCCGACCACCGCGAGGGGCACCGTCAGCAGCTCGAGCGGCGGATGCGACGAGGCGAGCACGAACCCCCCGGCCGTGATCACGAGCCCACCCATAGCCACGCGCCGCCGGCCGAAGCGGGTCGCCGCACGACCGCCGAGCGGGCCGCCGACGACCAGGCAGCCGGTCAGGGTGACCAGCAGCAGCACGGGTCCGAGCCCGTGCACCGAGGCGTCGCCGGCGAAGACGAAGGGCAGCACGATCAGCACCGAGTAGAGCCCCAAGGTGTGCAGGAAGGCGCTGCCCGAGGACACCGCCACGTCGTGCCGCCAGAAGAGGTCGAGGCGCGGCCAGAGCGCGCCAGACACGGTTCGCCGGGGCTCCGGGGGCAGGGCCAGGGCCGCCGCCGCGATCACGAGCGCCGCCAGGGGCACGTTGACGAGGAACACGTACCTCCAGCCGCCCAGCCGGAGCATGACCGCACCGACCAGAGGAGCGATCACGCCGGAGGCGTTGATGGCCGCGGTCACCGTTCCGAAGGCGCGCGACCGGCGGTCGATCTCCACGTGCTCGCGGATCAGCGCCATCCCCGCCGGGAGCGTCATGGACGTGCACAGCGCCTGCAGGACCCTCGCCGCCACCAGCTGGCGGATGCCACCCGAGGTGGCGGCGACGACCGATGCCACACCGAGGCCGGCGAGCGCGGCCAGTATCACGCTCCGCCGCCCCCATCGGTCCGCCACTGGGCCGGCGAAGGGAACGCACACCGTGGTTGCGACGAGGTATGCCAAGACCACCAGGGTCGACGAGGTCACCGGGACGCGGAGGCCGCTGGTGAGCGCGGGGAGGGCGACCAGGACGGTCGCCGAGTTGAGCGGGCCGAAGGCCGAGACGACGGCGACGATGGGGACGAGTAGACGGCCTCGAAGGCTTGGGGGCACGTCCAGGCCATTATCGCATCTCGGGCTACCGTATACAATAATTTGCGGAAGAAGCCCGCCCGGCCGTCGCCGAGAACGGCCCGGAGACGCTCCGGACGGGGCGGCCGGACCGGCACCCGAATCCACTGCCGGCGCGGCGCCAACGCCCTCGCCGCCCCGCCGGACGGCGCTGGCGGGCGCGCCACGTCCCCCCAGCCCTCCCTTCGACCGGCTCACCGGCCATCGGCGCGCGGCGGGAGGCCATCGACGTGCATCACGCGTCAACCGCGGGCGGCCGTTCGAGCGTGGCGATCGCGTCGGCCAGCGCCAGCCACTCTCGCGCCGTCTTGACGTGCGCCACGTCGGTGAACTTGCCTTCGAACACGAAGTCGCCACGGCCGTCCCGTTCGGCCTCCTCGTAGCGTCGGATCAGCTCCCGGTACCGCGCCACCTCGGCCGCGCTCGGTGTGTACACCTCGTTCACGTGCCGGGCATGGCTCGGATGTGTGATCAGGGCGCCACGAAAACCCAGCTGGCGATGAAATCGTGCGTCGGCGATCAGGCCTTCGATGTCGTCCGCCGCCTCCCAGCAGCCGCCGATCGGATGCTTCTTCCCGGCGGCCCGGTTCGCCAGCAGGATCCGGCTCTGGTAATAGAGGCTCTCCACGCCCTCGCGCGTCCACTGATAGCCCAGCGCATGGGCGATGTCGCCGCTCGTCGAGGCCCCAATCATGGTGGCGACACGAGGGCCCTTGGAGATCTCGAAGGCGTGCTCGATGCATTCCGCCGTCTCGCCAGGGACGAGGTACTCGATCTGCCCTTCCCGCACGCCGTTCCGTGCCTCCCACTCAGTGGTCAGCGCGTCCAGGCGCTTGATGTCGTCGAGCGTGTAGATCTTCGAGAGGAAGAGCCCATCCAGCTCCGGCACTACCACGTGCTCAAGGTCGAGCCAGGTCTGTCTCGACTCGAGCGGGTTGATCCTGACGAAGAGGCCGAGGCCCGGGTTCTCGGCGCGTAGGCGTGAGATCAGCTGGGCGGCGAAGGGACGGGCCTTCGGCTTCGCGGCGGGCACCACCAGGTCCTCGAGGTCGAGGATGAGCGCGTCGGCGCCAGCGGCCGCACCCTCCCGGGCACGCGCCTCGTCGTTGGCCGGGACGAAGAGCAGCGAGCGGTACGGCTTCATGCGCGCGACCTCCTCCGTGAGTCCGACAAATAGGATACAGGATACAATGTGCTACTGATGGTCGTCGGTAAGGACGCTCGACCGGTGCCCCGTGTGCGCAGCGCCCTCTACATCCCCGGCCACCGCGCGGATTTCCTCGCAAAGGCTGACCAGCGCGGCGCCGATGCGGTGATCCTCGACCTCGAGGACGCCGTCGCCGGCGCCTGCCGCGAGAAGGCCAGGCGGATCGCCAGTGAATGGATCGCTTCACGGCCCGACCCGCGGCGCCCCTTGGTTTGTGTCCGGATCAATGGCCTCGGCGAAGGGTGGCTGGAGCGCGATTTGGAGGCGGTCGTGGGACCGAACCTGACCGCCGTCCTCGTCCCCAAGGTCAGGTCAGCGACTGACGTCAAGACGGTGGCCGAGGCGCTCGATGCAGTCGAGACGGCCATCGGCATCGAGCGTGGTCACGTCCGGATCTGGCCTCTGGTCGAGACGGTCGCAGCGGTGCGGAGCGCCTTCGAGATCGCGAGCGCCTCGCCGCGCGTTGCCTACATGGGTGGCGCCACCGCGGAGGGCGGCGACCTCGCGCACGACCTCGGCTTCCAGTGGACGGTGGAGGGGCTGGAGACGCTCTACCTCCGGAGCAAGGTGCTCCTCGACGTCCGCGCCGCAGGCGTACAGAACCCCATGACCGGCCTGGTCGCTCGTGTCGACGACTTGGCGGCGGTCGAGGCCTTCGCACGTCAGGGCCGTCAGCTTGGCTACGCCGGGTGCATGGTCATTCACCCAGCGCACGTGGAGATCGTCAACCGCACGTTCTCGCCGACGCCCGAGGAGGTCCGTCAAGCCAAGGAGATCCTGGCGGCGCTCAAGGCGGCGGAGGCTGCAGGCGGAGACCTTGCCCTGACCTATCGCGGCCGGATGATCGACAAGGCCATGATCCACATCGCGCGGCAGCTGCTTGAGGACGCCCGCCGGCTGGGAGTGGTGTCAGCGTGAGCGGGTTCGCCGGCGGTGCCTGCTCGGGCCTGCGCGTGCTGGAGCTGGGTGGGGGCATGGCGGGCCCCATGGTGGGGATGCTGCTGGCGGACAACGGCGCTGACGTTGTCAAGCTCGAGCCCCCGGCCGGCGACTGGGCCCGGCCCCTGCACGGATTCGCGATGTGGAACCGGGGCAAGCGCAGCGTAGTGCTCGACCTGCGCCGATATGGCGATCGTGAGGCCGCGCTCCGGCTGGCCGCAGGCGCCGACGTGGTGATCGATTCACTGGCGCCCGGCGCCGCGGCCGCTTTGGGATTCGGCCCCGCGACCCTGCGCGCGGCCAACCCTGCACTCGTCCACTGCTCGATCACCGGGTTCGGGAGCCGCCATCGACCCTCATCCACGCGCGCCTACGAGGGCGTCGTCGCCGCCGTCACCGGGCGCTTCAACGACCTCGATCGCCTCAACGGCCTTTCACCGCGCGCCGGCCGCGAGCGGCCCGTCTTCTCTCGTGCGCCGATCGGGAGCTACGGAGCCGCCCAGCTCGCCACCCAGGCTATCCTCGCCGCGCTGATCGACCGCGCCCGGACGGGCACCGGCTGCGCCTTCGAGACCTCGCTGGTCCGCGGCGCGGCCGCCTTCCTCATGCGCCAGGAGCTTCAGGTGCTCACGACGTCCCCGCCCTCGGTGCCGCCGACTGTCCATCGCGGCATCGAACTCACGTTCCTCACCGCCAAGTGCGCCGACGGTCGCCACATCCAGATGTGTGCCCGCCAGGACCATCACTTCCGTAACTGGATGCTTGCGCTCGGCCTTGAGGACGTACTCGAGGATCCGCGCTATGCGCGGGCACCAATGGGGATCGAGCGCATGGAGGACATCGATGCCCTTGAGGCGCGCATCCGCGAGCGGATGCTGAGGCGGACACAAGCCGAGTGGATGTACCTCTTCCACGAGGTCTACGACGTCGGCGCCGATCCGTTCCTGACACCCGAGGAGTTCCTCAATCACCCGCAGATGACGGGGAATGGGCGCGTCGTGGAGGTCGACGACCCGACCTTCGGCCGCGTGCGGATGGTGGGCCCGCTGGTGCTTTTCAGTGAGAGCCGCGTCAACGTCGGTCGGCCGGCGCCTCACCTCGGTGAGCACACCGCCGAGGTACTGGCGGAGCCATGGCTGGCAGGGCCGGCGACGGGGCCGGCGGAGACGAGCGGCCGGCCGCCGCTGCACGGCTTCACTGTCCTCGAGCTGGGCTACTTCATCGCCGGCCCTCTGGCCGGCGTCCTGCTCGCCGAACTCGGCGCCCGGGTGATCAAGATCGAGCCACCGGAGGGCGACCCCTATCGGCGAACCGGCTTGCAGGCAGCCAAGTTCCTGCACGGCAAGGAGAGCGTGACCCTTGACCTCAAGTCCGACTCGGGCCGCACCGCGCTCCGTGCCCTGGTGGCGCGTGCCGACGTCCTCTGCCACAGCTTCCGGCCAGGCGTCGCCGAGCGGCTGGGGATGGACGAGCCGACGGTGCGCGCCATCAACCCTGACCTGGTCTATGTCTACGCCTCCTCGTACGGGTCGAAGGGTCCAGGTGCCGGCCGGATCGCCTTTCACTCCACCCCCAACGCGCTTTCAGGTGCCGGCATCCTCCAGGCCGGCGAGGGCAACCCGCCGGTCGACGATTCACACCCCGATCCCGGCGCCGGGCTCGCGGTAGCGACGGCCATACTTCTCGGCCTCCACGCCCGCGTCATCCACGGCTCCGGCCAGTACGTGGAGACAAGCATGCTCGCGACGATTGGCCACATCCACTCCGACGACCTCGTGATCCCGCTCGCCGGCCGATGCTGGACGCCCTCGGACCCCGGACAGCATGGACTTGGCGTCTTCTACCGCCTCTACTGGGTAGGCGGCCGCTGGCTCTTCGTCGCAGCGGTCACCGACGCCGACCGGCGCGGCCTCGCCGCGGCCCTCGGTCACCCGGAATGGGCGTCCGATCCCGGCGAGGCCACGCCCGACGCCGTTGCCGCGGCGTTGGAGACGGCGGGGGAGGCTGCGAAGAGGTGGGTCGCTGAGGTCGATCATCGCCACTTCGACGAGTGGCTGCGCGACAAGGGCTTCCTGCGGCCGAGCGACCACCCCGCCTTCGGACCGCACCTGCGGCCGCCCGACCGCCTTGAGGTCTCGCCGTGGCCGTCGCCCGGGGGCCGCGCCTCCTCACCCGGTGAGCACACAGAGCAGGTGCTGGCCGAGCTGGCGCTGGATCCGGACCGGTGAGCGAGCTCCGTTACCTCGCCGCCACCGGCTCCCTCGGCGCCGGGTTCAAGGAGTCGTCACTCTGGGCCGGGGTGGAACGTCGTCCGGACTTCATCGGCTGTGATGCCGGGTCGACCGACGGTGGCCCCTACAGCCTGGGCGCCGGAGGCTGGCTCCACTCGCCCGAGGCCACGCGCCGCGACCTCAGGTTCTGCCTGCTCGCCGCGCGCCGCGCCGGCGTGCCGCTCCTGATCGGGTCGTGCGGCGGCGGCGGCACCGATGAGGGCGTCGATCGCCTCGCGGCTATGGCCCGAGAGATCGCCCGCGAGGAGGGCCTCAGCTTCCGGCTGGCGCGGATCTATGCGGAGCCGGACCGCGAGGCCGTTGTCCGAGCCCATGCCGCCGGGCGGCTACGGCCGCTGGTTGGCGCCCCCGAGATCTCAGCGGACTCAATCCGGCACAGTGCTCGACTGGTCGCGATGATGGGAACCGAGCCCTTCGCGCACGCCCTTGAGCAGGGTGCCGACGTGGTCCTCGCCGGCCGTGCCTCCGACGCCTCGATCTACTCCGCGATCCCCGAGTGGCGTGGCTTCGATCGCGGCCTCACGTGGCACGCGGCGAAGATCATGGAGTGCGGCTCCGCGGCAACCGCCAACCGGCGCGGTCAGGACTGCATGTTCTGCACGCTCGACGCCAGCGGCTTCGTGATCGAGGCCCTCGACCCTGAGCTGCGCTGCACGCCTGTCAGCGTGGCCGCCCATACCCTCTACGAGAACGGTGATCCCTTTCACCTGATCGAGCCCTCGGGGACCCTGGACACCACAGAGGCCCGCTTCGAGGCGCTCGACGACCGCCGTGTGCGCGTGACCGGGAGCCGCTTCAAGGTCAGTCCGGTGTACACACTCAAGCTCGAGGGCGTCGAGTTCGCCGGGTATGCATCGCTGATGCTGGGCTCAGTCCGGGACCCCGTCCTGCTCGGGCAGCTTGACAGTTGGCTGGCTGGGATGCGGCACCAGATAGAGGCACGGCTCCAGGTAGCGTTCGACAAGCCGATCCCCTACCAGCTCAGCATCCGAGCCTACGGTGCCTCCGGCACCCTGGGTGCGATCGAGCCGACGCCCGGGTTCGAGGGGCACGAGGCGCTCCTTCTTTTCGACGTCGTGGCGCCGACGCAGGCAGCGGCCTCGGCGATCATGAAGGCGGTCAACCACGTCGCCCTCCACTTCCCGGTCCCCGACTGGACCGGATCGATCACCGGGCTCGCTCAGCCCTACTCACCGCAGGTCCTCGACCGAGGGCCGGTGTGGCGGTTCAACATCAACCACGCCATCGAAGTCGACGACCCGCTCGAACTCTACCGGTTCAAGTTTGAGGAGGTGAGCTGACATGCCCCGACTGCGCGACCTCGCCAGCCTGATCCGGAGCAAGAACGCTGGGCCCTTCCAGCTGACGATCGACGTCTTGTTCGAGGATCTGGACACCTTCCGGCGCGTGGCCGCCTCTCGGGTGCTCTCGAGTGAGCAGGTCGCCTCCCTCTATCACCTCGACCCCAAGGACGTCCGCGTGTACGAGTTCGAGCCCGGTCGCGCCATTAAGGTCAGCTTCCCCCGTCCGGTTGTGAGCGGCGACATCTTCGATTCCGACGTGACCGGCGGCCAGCAGTACGGCCCCCTGGTCGACCTGGAGGTACCGTAGATGGCGACCACCGACGTGGTTCCTTCCGAGGCCGAAGTCCTCGCCTACTTCGACCAGCTCTCCAACTGGGGACGATGGGGTCCGGCGGACCGGCTGGGAACGCTCAACCACATCACTCCGGCCAAGCGGCGAGAGGCCGCCCGACTCGTCGAGGAGGGCAAGGCCATCTCCCTGGCCTGGGAGATCGACGTCCACCACCAGCCAGAGCACACCCACGCGCCGCCGCTCCGGCACTTCCTGACCACCGGCGAGGGGCTCGCCGAGGCCGATCGCGTCCTCCCCCCAGGAATCCGACCCGGCGATCGCCAGGCCGGCGCCCTCGAGTGGATCGGGATGATGTTCCACGGCTTCTCGGTCACCCACCTCGACGCCCTCAGCCACATCTTCTGGGACCGCAGGATGTACAACGGCATCCCCTCGAATCGGGTGAGCGCCGTCGCCGGCGCCGTCGAGCACGCCGTGACCGAGGTCAAAGACGGCATCATGACGCGCGGTGTGCTCGTCGATGCCCCACGCCACCGTGGCGTCGAGTGGCTGGAGCCAGGGGAGGCGGTCACGGCCGCCGAGGTGGAGTCGATCCTGGCCGCGGAGGGCGTGGAGCTGGAGCCGGGCGACGCCTTGCTGCTCCGCACCGGCTACGGTCGCCGCAAGCTCGAGCGAGGACCGGACGACGTGGCCGCCCGCGGCCGCGCCGGCTGGCAGGCGTCGTGTCTTCCCCTGTTCTGGCGCGAGTCGGTCTCCCTGATCGGAGCCGACACCGCCCAGGACGTCATCCCCTCCGGCTACGAGCGGGTGCGGATCCCTATCCACTCGGTGGGCATGGTGGCCATGGGGCTCTTCCTGCTCGACAACTGCGACCTCGAGGAGCTGGCGGCCACGTGCGAACGGGTGGGTCGGTGGACGTTCCTCCTCCAGCTTGCGCCCCTGCGCTTCGTCGGCGCGACCGGCAGCCCGGTCAATCCGATTGCCGTCTTCTGAGGGGATGCACATGCCGATGCCACAGGACGTGGGGATCGTCGACCTGATGCTCGGTGTGCCCGCTGTCGACCGCCGGCAATGGTATCGACAGTTCGACGCGTTGATCCGCGACCCCGAGAGCCGGGGCGGGCTGAGGCACGGCGCCGGCTACATGTTCAAGGACCTCCCCGAGGTCGTCGTCGACCAGAGCTACCCGGAGTTCCTAGTCGGCGAGATGAACCGCTTCGGCGTCGACATGGGCCTCTTGCCGGTCAGCTTCGACGAGCCGATCGGCCGGCTCTGCGTCGAGCGCTACCCGGACCGCTTCCTGCCCAGCTACTACGTCGACCCCAACGCCGGCATGGAGGGCGTCCGGGCCCTCGAGCGCGCGGTGCGCGAGCTCGGCGTGGTCGCTGCCACCGCTTTCCCGTGCGGCTACTTCCCGCAGGTGCCGATCAACGACAAGCGGTTCTATCCTCTGTACGCCAAGTGCATCGAGCTAGACATCCCGATCTTCATCAACGCCGGCGTCCCCGGACCACGCATGCCCTTCGCCGCGCAGCACGTCGAACTCATCGACGAGGTCTGCTGGTTCTTCCCGGAGCTGCGGATGGTCACGCGTCATGGCTGCGAGCCGTGGACCGAGCTGGCGGTGAAGCTCATGCTCAAGTGGCCAAATCTCTACTACTCGACGAGCGCGTTCGCGCCCCGCTACTACCCCAGGGACATCATCGAGTTCGCCAACACGCGCGGGGTGGAAAAGGTCATGTTCGCCGGCTACTTCCCCTCCGGCCTCAGCTACGACCGTATCTTCCGTGAGCTCCCCGCCGTCCCCTTTCGAGATCACGTCTGGCCAAGGTTTCTGCGCGAGAACGCGCTGGCCGTGCTCAAGCACGACACCAGACAGCCCAAGGCGGAGGACAACCGTGGCTGAAGGCACCTACGTCGGCAGCGTTGCCCGGCGTCTGCCCGACAAGCCGGCACTGATCATGGGTGAGAGCGGCGAGGTCGTGACCTACCGCGAGCTCGACGAGCGCTCCAACCGGCTCGCGCACCTCCTGCGGCGGGCCGGTCTGCGAACCGAGGACGCGGTCGCCGTCATGAGCGGCAACGCCCCGCGAACGCCCGAGGTCTACTGGGCCGCCTATCGCTCGGGTCTTCGTTTCACCCCGGTCAACCACCGCCTCCAAGCGGGCGAGGTGGCCCACATCCTCGAGAACTCCGAGGCCCGTGCCTTCGTGGCCTCGGCGCGCCACGCCGACCTCCTGGGCTCGCTCCCGATCCCCCCGACGATGCGGACCCGGCTTGCCTTCGACGGGGCCGTCCCCGGCTTCGCCCCCTACGAGCGCCTGCTCGAGGGGATGCCGTCCTCACCGCTGGCGGACGAGACCGAGGGGGGTGCCATGATCTACTCCTCGGGGACCACCGGTGTCCCCAAGGGAGTGCGCCGACCACTCAGCGGCAGACCCCCCGGGAGCAGCATCTTCGGGATCACCTCGGACGTGGTGAGGCGATCCTGGGACATGGACGAGGACTCGGTCACCTTGATCCCGATGCCGCTCTACCACTCCTCCGGTATCACCCGCCTGATGGTGGCCCAGAGTCTGGGGATGACGGTGGTGCTGATGGAGCGATTCGATGCCCTCCGGGCCCTGGAGCTGATCGAACGTCACCGCGTCACCCACACCATCTGGGTGCCGACCATGTTCGTCCGTTTCATGCAGCTGAGTGAAGCTGAACGTCGTCGCTACGACCTCTCCAGCCAGGTCCGAGCCGTGGTCGGCTCGGGACCCATCGCCCCGAGCGTCAAGGAACGCATGATCGAGTGGTGGGGCCCCATCATCAGCGAGACGTACGGGGGCACCGAGGGCAACGGCATGACCGTGATCGAGGCCGAGGACTGGCTCCGACACAGGGGATCGGTCGGTCGTCCCGTGTTCGGGACCATCCATATCGTCGGCGACGACGGCCGCGAGCTCCCCCCGGGTCAGGAGGGCCTCATCTACTTCGAGGGCGGTCGGCCCTTCGAGTACCACCGCGACCCCCAGAAGACGCGCTCCGTTCACAACCAGCAGGGCTGGAGCACCCTCGGCGACGTCGGCTATGTGACGCCGGACGGCTACCTCTACATCACCGACCGGAAAGCGGATCTGATCATCACCGGCGGGCTCAACGTCTATCCAGCCGAGGTCGAGAAGGTGCTGATCGGGCATCCCGGGGTCGACGACGTGGCCGTGATCGGCGTGCCCGACGAGGAGTACGGCGAGGCGGTGAAGGCCGTCGTGATCCCCGCCGATCCCGGCGCCGCCGGGCCTCGACTCGAGGCCGAGCTGATCGCGTTCTGCCGCTCCAACCTGGCCCACTACAAGTGCCCCCGCTCCGTCGACTTCGTGGAAGAGCTACCCCGCCAGCCGACCGGCAAGCTCTACAAGCGACTGCTGCGCGAGCGCTACTGGGCCGGCCGGGAGAGCTGGCTCCTCTGATCGCGACGCCCGGCGCGGCCGGAGCCGGCCGGTCGGACGACCGTCGGGATCACGACCCGACCTCCGGGTCACAGCCCGCAGCTTCGTCGCCCGATCCAGGGGCTGTCCGCGGCGACGTGGGGAAGGTAACCGGCAGGTCTGCCGACCTCCCCCACGCGCTCGGGGGCACGGGCGAGGCCGGACAGGTCGTCATGTGCTCCCGTGGACACCGATGGATCGGCGACGTCCGAGCCCGGGCCGGGCGGCGCGAGAGCGGCCAGGGGACGGGGCCGTGCGGGACAGGGGGACGCGACGAGCGTCGTCCGACCCTCGCCGCGCCCCAACGACGAGCGGCTCAGCCGGCCGGCTGGACCGTGACTCTCTGGACGACCTTCGGGCTTCCCGAGGCGAAGCTGTGGATGTAGATCTGATGGGACATGTTGTGCTTCGCGTCCGATTTGTAGGTTGCGCCACAGACGGAGTTCTTGAAGGTCGCCGTCTCGAGGTTCTTGATGATCTCGGAGCTTTTCGTGGAGCCCGTGTTTCGGATTGCCTGGGCCACGATTTGCACCGCATCGTAGGTGATCGCGGCGTGCTCCGTGGCGGCGACCCCGTAGACCTTCCGGAATTCATCGAGGAACTTCTGCGTCGTCGCCGGCAGACCCGACCCGTAGATGTTGCAGCTCGTCGCCCCATAGACGTTCTTCATGGCATCGGCGTGGATCAGGCCTTCCGACAGGATCGGATAGAAAACCGTGTAGCCGAGGATCGGAACGTTGATCCCGTTCTGGGCCGCCTGGTTGATGACCACAGCCCCTGGGTTTTCATAGCCCAGGTACAGGATGGCGTCGGCACCCCTCATGGCCAGCACCTGGTTGGTCAGGTCGGTCGCGTTGACCGGGAAAGAGCGCTCCGCGAAAACGGTGGCCCCGGCGCTCGCCAGCTGTTGCTTGACGATCACCGCCCAGGTCTGGTTGAAGGAGTCGTTGGTATGCAGGTAGCCCACCTTCCTCGCGCCGAGCTTCTGGACCGCAAAGTCGATCAAAGCCTGGCTGTAGTCGGCGGCGCCGGGGCCATTCCAGAACTTGCAGCGACAAGTGTCCGGGTTCGATGGACTGTACTCCGTGTTGATCTGCCCATCGGTGGCCATCTCCGGGATGCCGTACTGGGAGAAGGTCTTCTCCGAAGGCGTCTCGACGGGCGGGCCGAAGGCCGCGGTGGGCTTGGTCTCCAGCGCCTTCAGTACCTGCGAGATCTGCTGTGCAGGATTGGTGGGATCGGTCGGGTAGCGCTGCCAAGAGATCCGGGCGCCGTTGACGCCGCCTTTGGCGTTGATGTCGTTCACTGCTAGCTCGGCACCCTGCTGGAAGTCCTGGATCGCGAACGAACTCTCACCCTTGATCTGCCACAGGAACGCGAGGCGGATGGAACCGGGGTTCGCGGCCGCGCCGGAGCTGCTACAGGCTGCCGTCACCGCTGCAAGCGCAGCGGCCACCAGGGCACGAAGAGACGAGGAGCGACGCCAGCTCATTAGCTTCCTCTCTTGCCGAACCGAAGAGCGGCCGGAAACCCGGCGGCCCCTCCGGACTTATGATGAATGGATACCATATACCAAAGCACCGACCACGATGCAAGGGCATTGGCTGGGAATCGAAACGTGTTCCGATATGATTTCCCCCCGGGAACCGGGGGCGCGGCATCGCACGGCGTTTCCCGTGCAGCGCAGAAGGAGATTGGGGTGAAGAAGGCGACCGAGGACTACCCGGCTTCGGAGGACCTGAGCCTGCGAGTCCAGCGCAATCGCCTCAGCAGCCAGGTCGCGGCGATCATACGTGAGCAGATCCTCACCGGCCAGCTCCTGCCCGGCCAGCGCATCGTCCAGGCGGAGTGGGCCGACCGGCTAGGTGTATCGAGGATGCCCGTGCGCGACGCAATCAACGGCCTGTGCCTGGAGGGGATGCTCGTGCAGAACTCGGCCGGCAGCGCTGAGGTCGCGCCGATCGACCTCGAAGGGCTGGAGGACGTGTTCGAGCTGAACGCGATCACCACCGCCCTCTGCGCCCGCCGAGCCGCATCGCGCATCACCCCTGAGGAGATCGCGGCCGCGGAGGACCTCAACGAGGAGATGGGGCGGGCCATCGGCGAGGGTCGGCTCCAGGACGCGTCGGAACTCAACTGGCGCTTCCACCGCGCGGTCAACATCGCCGCCCGCGCCCCGCAGCTCCTGGCTCTGCTTCGCATCCTGGCGCGAAGCACCCCGCACGGCAGCTTCGAGATCATCCCGGAGTGGCCGGCGCAGGCTTACGACGACCACAAGCTGATCCTCGACGCACTGCGGGTACGCGACGGCGAGCGCGCGGCGAGCATCACCCGTCAACACGTGCTGGCGACGGCCCAGCCCCTGCTCCAACGGCTGGCGAAGCGTCTGAGCGCCTCCCGCCAGCCCTCCAGCCCGCTCCGATAGCGATCGCGGGCCGTCTCATGGGGGCGTGGTCACCGCCCCGCAGCCAGCAGATCTTCCGACGTCGGCGGCGTGATCGCGCCGGCCTCCCTGCGCCGTCCGCGGGCGCCCACGTCCGTTGCCCGGCCGACGCGAGGAGGCACCGACGACGCCATCCTCAGTCGACGCCACGACCCGGCCGCCGGGATCGACCTGCCTCGGCCACCAGGGTTCGGAGAGACCGACAGCCGGCCCGAGCGAGCAGCCTCCCCGGCCTCCGACGGTGGTCCTCGGTCCATCCCGCCACGCCGGCGTGCAGGGGTCGCGAGCCGGTGTCCCGCACCCGGCAGCGAGCCCGAGCCACGGTGGCCCCCGCCTCCGGTACACTGGGCCACCGATCGAGGCCATGCGAAAACTTCAGGCGGTTTGGCCCGCCCCATGTCGGTGGAGATCGGGCAACATCCCTCTGGTGATCGTGCCCTCGACGGCGTCGTCGAGCGCGGATGTGAACGATCACGTCATCCAGATCCTCCCTTCCCCCACCGTGCGCACAACCCGAGCACGATGACAGCAACGGCCACATCCGAGCTGGGCCGGATCGAATGGGAGGAGCACGATCGCGGCTGGCACGTGACCATCCAGATCCTCGAGCACACCTACTCGGCGACTGGGGTCACCGTGGACAGTGCCCTGGAGACGCTGGTGCTCGCGCTGGCGGACTCGATCGAGAAGCACATGCGCCACCTCGCCGGTGATCCGACCGCACCACCGCTGCCCAGGCCACGATACGTTCCCGACCGGCCCAAACCTTTCGACTTCTGACCCGCCTCTCGGCCCACGGGCCGGGGTGCACGCCGACGTCGCCGGGCCCATGACGACGTCTCTCGGCCGGTCGCGGGACGACCCACGCGTGCGAGTCCTGTTCACACCGGGCCCCGCGACGTCGTGAGCAGTGACCTCGCCGAACCCTCACGGCCACGCTCGGCCGTCGTGGGACCCCGTCGCTCGCAGCCTTCTCCCACCTCCAGCGCCCGCCGGCAACGACCCTCGACCATCCCCGCCCGGTGCCACGACCGATCGCGTCCCCTGAACCGCCTCGAGCAGGTCCAGGGGACCCCCTTCGGGCATCGGCCACCTCTGCGCCGGAGGGGACGGCCAGTTGGGCCAGGCGCGGCCGGGATGCCCTCGCCGGCGCTCGTCAAGCGGCGAAGAGCCCGGCCACCTTCGGGTAGAAAGCCCTGGGGTTGTCGTACATGATCTTGCGCTGCCAGTCAGCGGGGAAGGCCCGTAACGCCGCCTTGGGGTTGTCGAAATCCCAGTGCGGGTAATCGGACGCATACATGAGGAATTCGTCCGCGTGAACGGTGTTGAGAACTGTGTGGAGATCACGTAGGTCACCGCTCGGCTCCTCGAGTGGCTGGGTCGAGATCCGGATGTAATCCTTGACGTACTCCTCGGGCGGCCTCGTCATCCAGGGTATCTCGTCTCGGTTGGCGATCCACGCCCGGCGGAGACGCCAGAGGACGGCGACGATCCAGGTGACGCCGCCTTCGATGAGGACGAACCGAGCCCTGGGGAACTTCTCGAACACGCCCTCGGTGATCACGCTGACGAGGTTGGCCTGGGCCACATGCGAAATCGAGGTCGAGTAGTTCTCGACGTAGGTGCTGGCCCATCCCCCGGCGGTGAAGCCGGCGTTCACGCCGGCGCTCTCCGAGCCCGGGTGCCAGGCCACTGGCAGCCCCGTCTCCTGGGCAGCATCCCAGATCGGATCGAAGTAGTTCTTCCCCAACCTGATCGCATAGGTGGGGACGAAGATCTGGACCATCTGGGGATGGTCCGCCAGACGCCGGATCTCCCTGGCCGCCGCCATGGGGTCCTGGGGGGCGACGTGGATGGAGCCGAGAAACCGCTTGTCCTGCGTGAGCCACTCGGCCACGAAGTAGTCGTTGAAGGCGGACATCAGGGTGGTGGCGAGCGACGGATTGCTCAGGGTGCCGGCGAAGAGCGCGTGGTTGACGGTGCAGATCGAGTAGTCGATTTCGTGATCGTCGAAGAGCTGTTTGGCCATGAACTTCGGGTCCGAGCCTCCGAACCCGCCGTCGGGTGGTATGGCATCGGTGCGAATGCCGCCGTGCGGGTTGAAGAACGGCCCCGAGGGGAGCCTCCAGATCGCGAACTGGCCGGCGCCGAGCCTGCCTTCACCGATGTTGAGCCGCTTCTGCCAGCCCTTGCTGAGATAGGGTGCGAGCACATCCAGCGAGTTCGGGGTTGGATGGGCGTCGCAATCGATGACCGGCCAGGGCTTCTTCGCCTTCGGTCGTGCTCCCGCGGGCGCGTCGACGACGGTGCTCAAGGTCCTCAACCTCCTCTAGAGCATTGTATACCGAATACTCAAAGATCGACGAGGGCCGCTGGCGCCCGGCAGCGGCCCGGAGGTCAACTCGCCGTCTCGGCCGCGGTCCGCTTGCCGAGGTACGCCTCAAGCATCACCCCCCGGTTGGAGAGCTCGGCGCTCGACCCCTCGAGCACGATCCGGCCACCGACGATCACGTAGCCGCGAGTGCAGAGTTCGAGGGCGAGCAGGGTGTTCTGCTCCACCAGGAGGATCGAGGTGCGTTCCCTGATCCGAGACAGCGCGTCGAACACAGCGTAGGCGACCCGGGGGGCGAGCCCCAGCGAGGGCTCATCCAGCATCAGGAGCCGCGGCGCGCCGAGCAGGCCGCGCCCGATCGCCACCATTTGTTGCTCACCGCCGGAGAGTGCCCAGCCGGGTCGATTCCGCACCAGCTTGAGCTGCGGGAAGAGATCGTAGACCTCGTCGATCGTGTAGCCGTCGCGCGAGCCACGGGCCGTCAGGCCGACCTGCAGGTTCTCGTGCACGGAGAGGTTGGCGAACACCCGGCGCCCCTCCGGTACGTGAATGAGCCCGTCACGGGCCACCGCCTGGGGGGAGCGCCCCCGCAGGTCGCCGTCGCTGAAGCGAACGGTGCCCTCGTAATCCACAAGCTGCGAGATGCCCCGCAGGGTCGACGTCTTGCCGGCGCCGTTGGGACCCAGCAGGGCCACCACCTCGCCGAGACCGATCTCAAGGTCGATCCCGCGCACCGCCTCGACGCGACCGTACCTGATCTCGAGCCCCTCAACCCTCAGCAATCCCACGCCTCCCCAGGTAGGCCTCGGCGACCTGCGGTGCCCTCCAGACCTCGCCCGGCGTGCCCTCGGCGATCACCCTTCCGGCCTCCAGGGCGACGACCCGGTTGCAGATCCGGTCGACGAAGTCGATCTTGTGCTCGACGACGAGGATGGTGAGCCCACCGACGGCCAGCTCTTCGAGCAGGTCGGCCAGGTTGTCCGTCTCCGCCTTGTTCAACCCCGCGCTCGGCTCGTCGAGCACCAGCACCTCCGGATCGCTGACGATGCCACGAGCGATCTCGAGCAGCCGCTGATGGCCGTACGTCAACAGCCGCGAGGGCGTCTCGTGGTACCGCAGGAGGCCGACCCGCGCCAGCGCCGCCGCCGCCTTCTCCCAGCGCGCCCGCTCGTGGCGCCACATCTGGGGACGAGCGATCCACGCCCCGGTCAGCCCCGTGAACTCGCGGTCGGCCGATCCCACGAGCACGTTCTCAAGGCAGGTCAGCGACGGGAAGACCTGCGGCGACTGGAAGGCACGGGAGATCCCGGCCGCGCTCACGTGGCGTGGGCTGCGAGGTGTCACCCGACCGCGCACCAGGACGGTGCCGGAGTAGGGCACGATGCCGCAGATCGCGTTCAGTAGCGTCGTCTTGCCGCTGCCGTTGGGCCCGATCAAGCCGAGGACCTCACCGTGCTTCCTGAGCTGGAGCGAGACCCGGTCGACGGCGAGCACGCCCCCGAAGGCGACCGACACCTCACGGACCTCGAGCAATGGCGACGATGCCTCGTCATCGGGGCCATGGGCGGGCTCGACGGGAGCGACCCCGCTCCCCTTGAACCACGGAGGGGCGGACTCGAGGCTGCCGTCCCCGCCCCGCCCGGCGGCCACCTCCCACCGACGCGGGAAGAAGCGTGTGCGGAGGCTGTCGCCCAGGCCCGCCACTCCCCGGGGCATCAGGATCACGCCGAACAGGAGGATGGCGCCGTAGATCAGCGACTGGTACTCCTGCAACGCCTGGAGCTGGTTGGGCAGGAAGACGACGATCGCCGAACCAATGATCACCCCCCACAGCGACTCGGAGCCGCCGATGATGACCATGACGAAGAGGCCGACGGCCAGATCGATGCCGAAGACGTCGGTGGTCAGCACGCTCTGCCAGGCGCCGAGGATGGCCCCGCTCACTGCCCCGAGCACGGAGCCGAAGACGAAGAGCCGCAGCTGGAGCCCCTGGACGTTCATCCCGCTCATCTCAGCGGCGATGCGACGGTCTCGGGCCGCCAGCGTCTGCCGGCGGATCGGCGAACGCTCGATGAAGATGCCGAGAAGGAGGGTCAGGACGACGAACCCGAGGATCGCCCAGAAGGCTGCCATCTCCGTCGCGAGCCGCTGGCCGAGGATCGTGATCGGGGGGATGTCGAAGCGGGTCGCGTTGGCACCGGCGAAACTAGGCCAGTTCTGCAGGACCTCGATACCGATGTTGGTGAGCGCCAGGGTCGCGATCGCGAAGTAGAACTCCTCGACGCGCCGAAGCAACAGCCCGAAGACGGTCATCAGCACGACACTCACCGCGATGGACACCACCAGCCCCACCCAGAAGCCCCTCTGGACGGCGAAGTAGGCCGTGGTGTAGCCGCCGACGGCCATGAGGAACGTTTGACAGAAGGCGAAGCGCCCGGCCAGGCCGAACATGAAGTAGAAGCCGATGCCCGCGATCAGGTAAATGAGCCACAGGTTGGCGAGATGGAGCGAGGCGTCGTCCGGGAAGAACACCGGCATCGAGAGCGCGACGGCGACCACGAACGCAGCCGCTGTCAGGTAGTGACGGCGCTGATAGGTGAGGGGCAGGTTCGGGTCCCCACCCAGCCCGAAGGGAAGCCGACCACCCAGACGGCGCGCGAGGTCGACCATCAGACCCGCCACCCCGACAGGCCGGCGAACAGGCCCTGCGGTCGAAGGACGATGACCGCCAGC
>JAJPKS010000114.1 GCA_021323605.1 Bacillota bacterium
GAGTACCGGCACGGCGCGGGGCGGGGCAGCAGGACCATGGTGTACATCACCTGGAGCACCGGGGTGGGGAGCGGGCTGGTCCTCGACGGCCGGCTCTTCTCCGGCGCCCACGGGGCCGCGGGTGAGGTCGGGCACATGATCATCGATCCCGAGGGTCCGATCGACGGCTGCGGCCAGCGGGGCTGCGTGGAGGCGTTCTGCGGCGGGGCGGCGCTGGCTCGGGAGACGGGTGAGTCGGCGGTCGAGATCTTCGAGCAGGCCGCCCGGGGCGAGGGAGAGGCGGCCGCGATCGTCCGCCAGGCGGCCACCATGATGGGCTACGCCCTGATCAACGTCACCAACCTCTTCGACCCTGACCTGATCGTAATGGGGGGCGGGGTCAGCCGCTCCTGGCGTCAGGTGGCGCCGGTGCTGCTGGCGGTCCTGCGCTCCTCGCCGTTCATCCGGCCCAGCCGGAGGCCGCGCCTGCGCCGGGCGCGCCTGGGCGACCGGGCGGGCCAGGTGGGAGCGGTGGAGTGGGCCCGCTCCCGACGATGACGGCCTTCACGGGGACCGCCGGGCACCCCCGGCGGGAGCGGCCGGGGGGAGGAGGATAGCCATCGGCGCCGAGCCGCCGCGAGAGCGGCTGGCCGCGGCCGCGGCCGCCGATCCGGCCTTCCCGCTCCTGCGCCGGGCGGCCGGGGAGCTGGGCCTCCGGGCCTGGGTGGTCGGGGGTTACGTCCGCGACGCGCTCCTGGGCCGGCAGCACCCCGACCTGGACGTGGTGGTCGAGGGTCCTCGCTCCCTGGAGCTGGCGGAGCGGTTCGCCCGGCTGGTGGGGGCGCGGCGGCCGGCCCTCTTCCCCCGCTTCGGCACCGCCCAGGTGACCTGGGACGGGCGCATGGTCGAGTTCGTCTCCGCCCGGGCCGAGTCGTACGCGCCCACCTCGCGCAAGCCCCGGGTGCGGCCGGCGACCCTGGAGGAGGACCTGCTGCGACGGGACTTCACCGTCAACGCCATGCTGGCCGACCTCGAGGGTCACCTCCACGACCCCCTGGGGGGCTGGAAGGACCTGGAGCGGCGCCTGCTGCGCACCCCCCGGCCGGCGGAGCAGACCTTCTCCGACGATCCCCTGCGGATGCTGAGGGCCATCCGGTTCGCGGCCCAGCTCGGCTTCGAGCTCGACCGGCCGCTCCTGCCGGCCATGCGCCGGCTGCGCGACCGGGCCCGGCCGCCGGTGCTCTCGGTGGAGCGCATCAACGAGGAGCTGCGCAAGATGCTGCTCTCGCCCCGGCCCCGGCGGGCGCTGGAGCTCCTGGACGAGGGCGGCCTGATGGAGACCCTCCTGCCGGAGGTCTTCGCCGGCCACGGGGTGGCCCAGGGCCACTACCACCGCTGGGACGTGTTCGGCCACACGCTGGAGACGGTGGCCCGCACGCCGCCCGACCTGGTGGTCCGGCTGGCGGCGCTCTTCCACGACGTGGGCAAGCCGGTGACCGCCACCCCCGACGGCGCCTTCCACGGCCACGATCGGGTGGGCGCCGAGCTGACCCGGGCGGCCATGGCCAGGCTGCGCTTCTCCAACGCGGAGATCGAGCGCGTGGAGCGGATGGTCCGGCTCCACCTGCGCCCCGTCTTCTACCGCTCCGACTGGGGGGACGGCGCCGTGCGCCGCCTGGCCCGCGACGCCGGCGATGTGCTCTGGCGGCTGCTCGACCTGGCCCGGGCGGACATCGCCGCCTCGGCCTACCCGCACCCGGAGAAGATAGACGAGCTAGAGGCCCGCCTCCGGGCGGTGCTGGCCGAGCAGCCGAGCCGGATGCGGATCCCGGTCGACGGGCGCGACATCATGCGCGCCCGCGGGCTCCGGCCCGGCCCGGAGGTGGGTCGGATCAAGGCCCGGCTGGAGGAGCTGGTCCTGGACGGCGCCCTGCCGCCGGATCGGGAGGCCCTGCTCGCCTACCTGGCCGGTCACCCCGAGCTGTAGGGACACCGCCGGCGGATCCGGCTCTGCCTCCGGCCGCGGATGCCCGCTGTGCATTCGCCCTCGGCGGCGGCGTCCGGTATCCTCCAGGCCAGATCCCGCGCGTCGGGACGACGAGGCCATGAGCTGCTGGAGAGGTGCGCGGGTGAGGCCGCGCCGGAGCTGTCGGCCGCCCGCCGGCGGGGATGGGGACGCTCTCCTGGTCGGGAGGAGCGAGGGATGGCGAAGCGTCTCAGCGACATCAGGCTTCGGGAGGACGAGATCCTGCAGGAGGGGTTCGAGGCCACCATCGACGGGGTCTCGGTGATGGTCACCGCGGTCCTCGAGCGCACCTGCGTGTACGAGACCCCGGATGGCGTGAGGCGCCTGGCCAACAAGCGGCTTTTGATGGTCGAGCCCGAGAAATTGCCGATCAAACGCCGCAGCGTGGGATAGGCTTCGGGTGTAGAGGACAGAGATGGGATTGGGACCCATGGATCGTAACCTGGCCCTGGAGCTGCTGCGCGTCACCGAGGCCGCAGCGCTCGCGGCCGCCCCCCTCCAGGGCCGTGGCAACAAGGAAGAGGCCGACCAGCGCGCCGTGGACGCCATGCGCACGGCACTCGCCTCGGTGGACATGCGGGGGACGGTCATCATCGGCGAGGGCGAGAAGGACGAGGCGCCGATGCTCTTCTTCGGGGAGGAGGTCGGCAACGGCATGGAGCCCGAGGTCGACGTGGCCGTCGATCCCATCGACGGCACCCGGCTCACCGCCAACGGCCAGCCGGGCGCCATGTCGGTGGTCGCGCTCGCGGAGCGGGGGACCATGTTCACCACCCACGTCCACTACATGGAGAAGCTGGTGGTGGGGCGACGGGCCCGGGGCGTGATCGACATCGAGATGCCGGTGGAGTGGAACCTTCGCCGCATCGCCAAGGCGGAGGGCCTCCATCCCCGGGACCTGCTGGTGGTGATCCTGGA